>NZ_JBEZLM010000028.1:0-131080 GCF_040652095.1 Streptomyces sp. NPDC048290 | reverse complement strand
CTAGTAGCTCCGCTACGAGGGCTTCCGCCCGGCACACCGAGAGCACGCACCGAACGCCGCTCCTTCTCCCACGGAGATCCATCAGACACCCCCTACTCCCCGTACGCCGTCAGGAACCGGTTCCGGAAGGCGTCCATCCGCCACACCGGGGCGTCCTCGGCCGGTTTCAGCCCCGGCGTCCAGCCCCATCCGGCGATCCGGTCGAGCACCTTCTCGTCCCGGGCGACGACCGTGATCGGCACGTCCGTGCCGCCCCGCCCGTCGGTGACCGCCGGGACCGGTTGATGGTCGCCGAGGAAGACCAGCACCGTGTCGTCGTCGCCGTACCGCTCCAGCCACTGCACCAGCGACGTCAGCGAGTACGCCACGGACTCCCGGTACGCGCCGCGCAGCCGGTCCGCGTCCGCCAGCACATCCTCCGGGTCCTCGCCCTCCGCCGCCATCTCCTCGTAGACCGAGCCGTCGCCGAGCGCGTCCCAGTCGAGCATCCGGGTGCCCGGCACCCACGGGTTGTGGCTGGAGGCGAGGATGATCTCCGCCATCAGCGGCCCCCGGTCCCGGCGTCCGTGCTCCAGCCTCTCGAACGCCGCCAGCGCGAACTGGTCCGGCACGGGCGTCCAGCTGAAGTACGGGCCGTGGTAGCCGAGCCGCTCGGAGTCGTAGACATGGTCCAGCCCGAAGTACGCGCCCTCCGGCCACGCCCGCCGCACCCCCGGCACGATCCCGACCGTCCGCCACGCCCCGGTGTCGCGGAAGTACCGGGTCAGGGTGGACCGGTCGCTGGTGGTCAGCGTCCGGTACCGCTGCTGGTTCTTGATCCACAGCCCGGACAGGAAGGTGGAGTGCGCGAGCCAGCTCCCGGCGCCCGTCACCGGCGAGCGCAGCCAGCCGCTGCGCGCCCCGAACCCGGCCGCCGCCAGGCTCTCGGTGCCGCCGTCCAGCACGGCACCGATCCGCGCGGCCGAGTCCGGATGCTCGATCGCGGTCCGCCCATAGCTCTCCACGAACGTGAACAGCACGTCCTTGCCGCGCAGCCCGCCCAGCAGCTCCCCGGGCGGGACATCGGCGAACGCGTCCACGGCCGCCTGCCGTTCGAACACCTCCGCGTCCCGCAGCCCCGCCCGCACCTGCGCCACCCGGTTCCCCAGGAACTCGGTGTTCCCCTTGGTGGCGACCGGCACCCCGGCGATCTGCACCCCGAGCGTCACACAGGTGATCCACGCGGTGCCGAGGACGACCGCGGTCCGGCCGGCCCGCCGCCGGTGGGCGTCCATCAGCCGGGCGATCCGCACCATGGCCAGGGTCGTCAGGGCCAGCAGCGCCACCAGCAGCACCAGCGCCCCGGTCACCACGAGCACCTGCCCGCCGCGCCCGAAGGACTCCTTCAGATAGCCGGTGGCGCCGTCCAGCAGCTCCCAGTCCAGGACCAGATCGAACGGCCGGGCCAGCACCTGGTAGAAGCCCATGTCCACCAGCTTCAGCACGGTCACCAGACCCAGCGCCGCCCCCGAGACCACCGCCGCGATCCGCCGGGCCCGCGCGGGCAGCGCCAGCAGCAGCGCGGCGAGCAGGATCCCCTCCGCCGGAAGCCGCAGGAACGCCCCCGCCGACAGCCGCTCGACCCGATTGGGCAGCAGCAGCGCGCCGTACAGGAGCAGCCCCGCGAGCACCGTGACGGCGAGTCCGACGCGGCGCGCGGCACGGGGGGAGAGGCGCAGGTGCAGGCGTCGGCGCGGCGACGGGGCACGGTCCGCCTCGGTCCCGGTACCGGCCTCGCCCTCTGCGGCGTCCCCGGCCGCTTCCGTGGCGTCCTCGCCCGCTTCCGTGGCGTCCCCGGTCGCCGCCCCGGCGTCCTCGCCCTCCTCGGCGTCCGGCTCCTGACGAGGGCGGGGGCGAGCGAACAGCGACACCCGGTGGTCCTTCCGTGAGCTGAGCTGAGCTGCGGTGCGGTGCGGCGCGTCGCGGTGAGATGGCCTCACGGCACGGCGGACACGGCCCCGTGGCCGGGACCCGCCCTTACGGATACGTGGCCGGACCACCCGGCGTTCAGCCACCGTGCCCCGCGTCCGCCCGCTCCCCGCCGCCCCGCGTTCACCCGTGCGCCGCGTGCCCCGCGAGTCCCGCGTACCCCCCGCTCACCGCCGCCCCGCGTTCACCCGCTCGCCGCGACCGCCACCTCCCGTGCCCACCGGTAGTCCGCCTTGCCGCTGGGGGAGCGACGGATCGCGTCGGCCAGGACCAGCCGGCGCGGGATCTTGTACCCGGCGAGCCGGGTCCGGCAGTGCGCCTGCACCTCCGCCAGGGACAACGGCTCCACCCCCGCCCGCAGTTGCACCACCGCCGCCACCTGACTGCCCCACCGCGCGTCCGGCACCCCGGCGACCAGCGCGTCGTACACATCGGGATGGGACTTGAGGGCCTGCTCGACCTCCTCCGGATAGACTTTCTCGCCGCCGGTGTTGATGCACTGCGAGCCCCGGCCCAGCACGGTGACCACACCGTCCGCGCCGACGGTCGCCATGTCGCCGAGCAGCACCCACCGCTCGCCGTCCTTCGCAAAGAATGTCTCGGCGGTCTTCACCGGGTCGTTGTAGTAGCCCAGCGGGACATGGCCGCACTGGGCGATCCGGCCGGGCTCGCCCACCGCGACCGGCTCGTGGGTGGCCGGGTCGACCACCCGGGTCCGGGCGTTGACCTGGACCCGGAAGCCGCGCTCGGGCCCGGAGTCGGCGGTCGCCGTGCCGTTGAAGCCGGACTCGGAGGACCCGAAGTTGTTCAGCAGCATGGCGTTCGGCACCAGCTCAAGGAACTGGCGGCGCACGGTCTCCGACATGATCGCGCCGGACGAGGACACACTGAACAGCGACGAGCAGTCCGTGCCCTTCAGCGGCCCGTTCAGGGCGTCGATCAGCGGGCGCAGCATCGCGTCCCCGACCAGGGAGACGCTGGAGACCCGTTCCCGCTCGATGGTCCGCAGCACCTCCTCGGGCTCGAACTTGCGGTGGATCACCACCCGCTGCCCGAAGTGGAAGCCGATGAACGCGGTGAGCGTGGAGGTGCCGTGCATCAGCGGGGCCGTCGGGAAGAAGGTGATCCCCGCGCCGCCGGCCGCCACCCGCTCCGCCAGCTCCCCGGGCGAGGACACCGGCTCCCCGGTCGGCGCCCCGCCGCCGAGACCGGAGAAGAACAGGTCCTCCTGACGCCACATCACCCCCTTGGGCATCCCGGTGGTGCCGCCGGTGTAGATGATGAACTGGTCGTCGCCCGACCGCGCCGCGAACCCCCGCTCCGCCGACCCCCCGGCCGCCGCCTCCGTGAACGCCGTGCCCAGCGGACCGTCCCCGACCCGCAGCACATGCCGCACCCCGGGCGTGCCGGGCAGCGCGGCGGCGACCCGGTCGCCGAACTCGGCGTCGTAGACCAGCGCGACCAGATCGGCGTCCCGGTAGAGATAGACCAGCTCCTCCTCCACATACCGGTAGTTGACATTGACCGGCACGATCCGCGCCTTGAGGCAGCCCAGCACGGTCTGGAGGTACTCGACCCCGTTGAACAGATGCAGTCCGAGGTGCTCGCCCGGCCGGACCCCGCTGTCCAGCAGATGGTGAGCGATCCGGTTGGCCGCCGCGTCGAGCTGTGCGTAGGTCAGCCGCCGTTCGGCCCCGGTGCCCGGATGGTCGACGTACACCAGCGCCTCGCGGTCCGGCACGGCGTCCACGACCGACTCGAACAGGTCGGCAAGGTTGTAGTCCACCGTTCCTCCTGTGCTCGGCCTCGGGTTGCCGGTCATCAGAGCAAAGGGGGCCACAACTGTGAAGGGTCCGCGCACCACCAATCTGACTGACTGTCAGAACAGCACCTTCCGGACGGCTGCTGTCCCGCATGATCTGACTGTCTGTCAGAAAACCCGGGGAGTGCCCTTGAAGTGCCACCCCGACTGCTGCAACCTGTTCTCGTTCTGGCGCAGGAAGTGCCGTCGCAGAGGAGACCACCGATGGGCGGAACCGAACACCTCACCGTGGCGCGCGAAGGCGCCACCCTCGTGCTCACGCTCAACCGGCCCGAAGCGAAGAACGCCCTCTCGCTGCCCATGCTCGTCGGCCTGTACGACGGCTGGATCGAGGCCGACGAGGACGACTCGGTCCGCTCGATCGTGCTCACCGGCGCGGGCGGCGCCTTCTGCGCCGGGATGGACCTCAAGGCGCTCGCCGGGAACGGCATGGCGGGCGAGGAGTACCGCGACCGCCTCAAGGCCGACCCCGATCTGCACTGGAAGGCCATGCTGCGCCACCACCGCCCCCGCAAACCGGTGATCGCCGCCGTCGAGGGCGCCTGTGTGGCGGGCGGCACCGAGATCCTCCAGGGCACCGACATCCGGGTCGCCGCCGAGACCGCCGTCTTCGGCCTGTTCGAGGTGCGGCGCGGACTCTTCCCCATCGGCGGCTCCACGGTCCGGCTGCCCCGGCAGATCCCGCGCACCCACGCCCTGGAGATGCTGCTCACCGGCCGCCCCTACCCGGCCCGCGAGGCCGCCGCCGTCGGACTGGTCGGCCGGGTCGTCCCCGAGGGCGAGGCCCTCGCCACCGCCCTGGAGATCGCCGAGCGGATCAACGCCTGCGGCCCGCTCGCCGTGGAGGCCGTCAAGGCGTCCGTCTACGAGAGCGCCGACCTCACCGAGACCGAGGGCCTCGCCGCCGAACTCGCCCGTGGCTGGCCGGTCTTCGACACCGCCGACGCCAGGGAAGGCGCCCGCGCCTTCGCGGAGAAGCGCACCCCCGACTTCAAACGCGCCTGACCCGAGGAGCCCCGCCATGCCCGACGTCCTCAAAGCCCCCCTCGTCGTCGAGTTCCCCTTCACCCGCTCCCTCGGCCCCGTCCAGAGCGCCTTCCTCACCGGCCTGCGCGAACGGACCGTCCTCGGCGTACGCACCACCGACGGCCGCACCCTCGTCCCACCCGTCGAGTACGACCCCGTGACCGCCGCCGAACTCCGCGACCTGGTGGAGGTCGCCCCCACCGGCACCGTCACCACCTGGGCCTGGAACCACGCCCCGCGCCGAGGCCAGCCCCTGACCAGCCCCTTCGCCTGGGTCCTGGTCCGGCTCGACGGCGCCGACACCGCCCTGCTGCACGCCCTCGACGCCCCCGGCCCCGAAGCGGTCCGCACCGGGATGCGGGTCCGCGTCCGCTGGGCCGCCGAACGCACCGGCGCCATCACCGACATCGCCTGCTTCGAGCCCCACGACGGCCCGTACGACGGCGACGCGGCCGAACCCGCCCGCCACACCGGCGTCTTCGCCGACCCGGTCACCGGCATCGTCGCCCCGGCCCGCCTCGACTACACCTACAGCCCCGGCCGCGCCACCACCGCCTATCTGCACGCCCTCGCCGGACACCGCGCGGTCGGCGAACGCTGCCCGTCCTGCCACAAGGTGTACGTCCCGCCCCGCGGCGCCTGCCCCACCTGCGGCGTCGCCACCACCGAACAGGTCGAGACCGGCCCGCGCGGCACGGTCACCACCTACTGCATCGTCAACATCAAGGCCAAGAACCTCGACATCGAGGTCCCCTACGTCTACGCCCATATCGCCCTGGACGGCGCCGACCTCGCCCTGCACGGCCGGATCGGCGGCATCCCCTACGACCAGGTCCGCATGGGCCTGCGGGTGGAACCCGTCTGGTCCGAGGGCAGCCGCTACCCCGACCACTACCGCCCCACCGGCGAACCCGACGCGGACTACGACACGTACAAGGAGCTGCTGTGACCGGCGAAGAAGCCCCCGCCGCCGAGCCCGGCGTCCCCGAGATCGCCGTCGTCGCCTTCGCGCAGACCGTCCACCGGCGCACCAGCGACGACCTCTCCGAGGTCGAGATGCTGATGCCGGTCCTGCACGAGGTGCTCGACGCGACCGGTCTGCGCACCGCCGACATCGGCTTCACCTGCTCCGGCTCCAGCGACTACCTCGCGGGCCGCGCCTTCTCCTTCACCATGGCCCTCGACGGCGTCGGCGCCTGGCCCCCCATCGCCGAGTCCCATGTCGAGATGGACGGCGCCTGGGCCCTGTACGAGGCATGGACCAAACTCCGCACCGGCGAGGCCGACACCGCCCTCGTCTACGCCTACGGCAAGTCCTCGCCCGGCTCGCTCCGCGACGTCCTCACCCGCCAGCTCGACCCCTACTACACGGCCCCGCTCTGGCCCGACGCCGTCGCCCTCGCCGCCCTCCAGACCCAGGCCCTCATCGACGCCGGCCACACCGACGAACCCGCCCTCGCCACCGTCGCCGCCCGCAACCGCGAGAACGCCACCACCAACCCGTACGCCCAGCTCACCGGCCCCGTCCCGCACGGCGACTACGCGGTACGACCACTGCGCACCGGCGACTGCCCGCCCGTCTCCGACGGCGCCGCCGCGGTGATCCTCGCCGCCGGGGACCGCGCCCGTGCCCTCTGTCCACGCCCCGCCTGGATCCGCGGCATCGACCACCGGATCGAGGCCCACTCCCTCGGCGTCCGCGACCTCACCGACGCCCCCTCCGCCCGGCTCGCCGCCGAACGCGCGGGCGCCTTCACCCGCCCCGTCGACACCGCCGAACTGCACGCCCCCTTCAGCTCCCAGGAGATCGTGCTGCGCCGCGCCCTCGCCCTCGGCGACGACGTCCGCGTCAACCCGTCCGGCGGCGCGCTCGCCGCGCACCCGGTGATGGCCGCCGGACTGATCCGGATCGGCGAGGCCGCCGCCCGCATCCACCGCGGCGAGTCCGACCGGGCGCTCGCCCACGCCACCTCCGGCCCGTGCCTCCAGCAGAACCTGATCGCCGTACTCGAAGGGGAGACGCGATGAGCAAGGAGCCCGTGGCCGTCATAGGCGTCGGCCAGACCAAGCATGTCGCCGCCCGCCGGGACGTCTCGATCGCCGGGCTGGTCCGCGAGGCCGCCCGACGCGCCCTGGACGACGCCGGGTTGGACTGGCCCGACATCGACGCCGTGGTCATCGGCAAGGCGCCGGACTTCTTCGAGGGCGTGATGATGCCCGAGCTGTATCTCGCCGACGCCCTCGGCGCGGTCGGCAAACCGATGCTCCGGGTGCACACCGCGGGCTCGGTCGGCGGCTCGACCGCCCTGGTCGCCGCGCAGCTCGTGGCCGCCCGCGTGCACGGCACGGTCCTCACCCTCGCCTTCGAGAAACAGTCGGAGTCGAACGCCATGTGGGGACTGTCCCTGCCGATCCCCTTCCAGCAGCCGCTGCTGGCCGGGGCGGGCGGCTTCTTCGCCCCGCACATCCGCGCCTACATGCGGCGCACCGGCGCCCCCGACACCGTCGGCTCCCTCGTCGCCTACAAGGACCGCCGCAACGCCCTGAAGAACCCCTACGCCCATCTCCACGAACACGACATCACCCTGGAGAAGGTCCAGTCCTCACCCATGCTGTGGGACCCGATCCGCTACTCCGAGACCTGCCCGTCCTCCGACGGCGCCTGCGCGATGGTCCTCACCGACCGCGCCGGAGCCGCCCGCGCACCCCGCCCGGCCGCCTGGATGCTGGGCGGCGCCATGCGCAGTGAGCCGACCATGTTCGCGGGCAAGGACTTCGTCTCCCCGCAGGCCGGAAAGGACTGCGCCGCCGACGTCTACCGCCAGGCCCACATCACCGACCCGCGCCGGGAGATCGACGCCGTCGAGATGTACGTCCCGTTCTCCTGGTACGAGCCGATGTGGCTGGAGAACCTCGGCTTCGCCGCGGAGGGCGAGGGCTGGAAGCTCACCGAGTCCGGCGTGACCGAACTCGACGGCGACCTCCCGGTGAACATGTCCGGCGGGGTCCTCTCCACCAACCCCATCGGCGCCTCCGGCATGATCCGGTTCGCCGAGGCCGCGCTCCAGGTCCGCGGACTCGCGGGGGACCACCAGGTCGACGGGGCCCGCACGGCGCTCGGCCACGCCTACGGAGGCGGCTCGCAGTTCTTCTCCATGTGGTTGGTGGGCGACCGCCCGCCGGACTCCTGAAACCCTTCCCGCGTGCTTCGGGAGACTCCTCTCATGTGGCCTGTCGGCCCCGGGAACCGGTCGCTAGGCTGACCGCGGACGACGGAACCGGGAGGAGCACGGACGTGGCCGAGACCACCACCCAGCACAAGCCGCTCACGGGTTGGGACAAGCCGGAACTGGATCTGAGCAACGCCGAATGGCGGTCCAGCAGCCGGGGACGCGGGGATGTCCAGATCGCCTTCGTCGAGGGCTTCATCGCGATGCGCAACAGCGGTCGCCCGGAGAGCCCTTCGCTGATCTTCACGCCCGCGGAATGGGGCGCGTTCGTCTCGAACGCCCGAGAGGGAGAATTCGACCTCACCTGACCCACCTCCCCCAGGGACCCCCCCGCCCCCTCCCACCCCCCTCCATGCGACGATGAAACCGTTCCTGGACCGATATCACCCGATACGGTCCAGGAGCGATGGTCGTAATCCGGAGGTGAGGGACCATGAGCAAGCTGCCGGTCATCGCGGCGGTCGACGGCTCCGAGGACAGTGTGCGCGCCCTGGACTGGGCCGTGGACACCGCCCGGACGCGCGAGGCGCCCCTGAAGGTGGTCCACGTCCGGCAGTACGCGGCCTGGACCCAGCCCGGCTCCCCGGTGGTCCTGCCGCCCGGCCCGGCCGAGGACGACATCCTCGACGCGGCCCGCGCCCACCTCGCCACCCTCCCCGACGCACCTGACACCGAGTACGTGGGCCTGGACGGCGCGGTCGGCGTCATCCTCCCCGAACTCGGCGACACCGCCCAGCTGATCGTCCTCGGCTCCCGTGGCCGCGGCGGCTTCGCCAGTCTGCTGCTCGGCTCCAACGGCATCGCCGTCTCCCGTGACGCCCCGTGCCCGGTCGTGGTCGTCCCGCGTCCCGGCCGCGAGGTGGACGATGCCCCCGAGGTCGAGCCCGGCCCGCGCGTGGTCGTCGGGGTGAAGGTCGACAGCCCCGACGACACCGTCCTCGACTTCGCCTTCGCCGAGGCCGCCCGCCGAGGAGCCCGCGTCCACGCGGTTGCCACCTACCCGTGGCCCGTCCAGGTCTGGACCACCCCGGCGGCGATCCTGCCGCCCGCCCTCGACCAGGACGCCATCGCCGACGAGACCCGCGCCCTCACCGAGGACCTCCTCGCCCCCCACCGCGACCGCCACCCCGGCGTCGAGGCCACCGCCTTCGCCGTCCCCGGCGACGCCGCCGGCGCGATCGTCGCCGCGTCCAAGGACGCCGTCCTCACGGTCGTGGGCCGCCACCGCCGCCGCCTGACGGCCCCGGCCCCCATGCTCGGCTCAGTAACCCAAGCAGCCCTCCTCCACGCAGCCAGCCCCATCGCGGTAATCCCCCAACCCCCAGAACCCACCAACTAAGGGCACGGGCCACCCCCCCCCAGGGGCGCGGGGAACCGCGCACGAAGCCTTGACCCACCCACACCTCCCCACGCCCCTGACCCAGACCCCCCCCCAGGGGCGCGGGGAACCGCGCACGGAGCCCCAACCCACCCGCACCCCTCCACACCCGCCCCCCAGATCCCCCAGGGGCGCGGGGAACTGCGCGATCAACCCCCACGCACCCGCACAGCCCCCCACCCCAGGCCCCCCACTCCCCCCAGGGGCGCGGGGAACTGCGCAACCAGCCACAACCCACCCGCACAGCCCCCCGACCCGCACCCCACCCCCCGAAACCCCGCCCCACACCCCCCGGCCCCCACTCCCCACGTACCATGGCCACATGTCGTTCCTCCGCCGCCGCAGCGCCACCCCCGCCGGGCCCGATTTCGACGTACTGGCCATGGACCCGGGCGACTGGCCCGGCAATCTCGGCGCCGGTCTCCTCCCCGCCCCCGACGGCACCTGCCAGGGCGTCTTCCTCCGCTACGACCTCTTCGGCGGCCGAGGCCCCGCGATGATCATCGGCAACCTCCCCGAGGGCTCCCCGGCCAGGGACGTCGCCGAGGGCCAGATCCCCTTCGAGGTCGGCCAACTCCTCCTCGCGCTGGAGAACGAGGAGGAGGTCACCGTCACCGGCACCGAGGACGTCCCGGTGATGCAGGGCGACAACCTCCTGATCGTCCGCCGCGTCAAACTCTCCGAGGGCCGGATCTCCTGCGTCCAGTTCGACCGCAGCGACGGCGTGCTGGTCACCATCGCCGCCTGGGACCGCCCCATCACCGACGACCTCTACGCCCTCCTCAAGCCCCTCCCGGCGGAACTGTTCCAGCAGGGCTGAGCGACACCCCGCCGCCCTACCTCCGGGAGGACGGCCGGACCTCCACGTCCGACGCCTTCACATACGCCACCCGGTGACCGAACTGGATCGCGTAGTACCGGTCCTTCCCGGTCACCACCCGATGCCCGGCCGCATCGAACGACACCGCGTAGTAGTACGCCCCCCGCACCACACCCCCCACCACATACCGCTGCCCCGCCGGCAAGGCGTACGGCAGCGGCACCACCCCCTGCGCCGGAACCCCCGCCGGATACGCCGACGCCTCCGGATACGCCCGCCCGTACACCGGCACGCTCTCCAGACCCGCCCGCGCCGAGACCACCTTCCCCTTCGCCGGCACCGCCACCCGCGCGTCCGCCGGGTCGTGGAACCACGCCTTCTGCCCCAGGTACCAGATCGCCGTCCACTCCCCGTCCCGGCCCGCCACCGCGTACTGCTGCCCGGTGGAGACCCGGGAGCCGATGTCGTTCACATCGATCGTGGACGGCCCCCCGCCCGGCCGCAGCCCGACATCCTTCACCAGCGGATACGACGTCCCGGGCCCGGTCCGCAGCCGGACCGCGCTCGACCCGTGCACCGGACACGGCTCACCCTTGGTGGCACAGCCGGTGAACTCCGGCCGGTTGCGCGCGTACTCCGGCAGGATCGTCACCATCCCGGCCCCCGCCTTCGCGGTCGGCTTGAACGGCCGCCCCAGCAACGCGAAGTAGTGCGCCCAGTCCCAGTACGGCCCCGGGTCCGTGTGCATCCCCGGCACGGTCGCCGCCGTCGGACCCGGCACATTGTCGTGCCCGAGGATGTGCTGCCGGTCCAGCGGGATGTCGTACCGGTCGGCGAGATACCGCACCAGCCGGGCCGACGAGCGGTACATCGCCTCCGTGTACCAGGCGTCCGGCGCGGCGAGGAAGCCCTCGTGCTCCAGCCCGATGGAACCGGAGTTGATGTACCAGTTCCCCGCGTGCCAGGCCACGTCCTTCGCCTTCACATGCTGGGCGATATGGCCGTCCGTGGAGCGCAGCGAGTAGTTCCAGGACACATAGGTCGGGTCCTGGACCATGTCCAGGACCCCTTCCCAGCGGCCCTCCGTGTCATGGACCACGATGTACTCGATCCGCTGCGTCCGCGGCCGTCCCCCCAGATCGTGGTTGCCGTAGTCGCCGTCCCCGAACTGCTCGTACGGCGCCGGAATCCACTCGCAGGACACCGTGGCCGGGCACTCCGTGCCGTCCGCCGAGGCGTCCCGCAGCCCGAGCGCCCGCACCTGCCCCGTGTCCGGCGCCAGTGCGGGCCGGGCGGCCAGCGCCACCCGCTGCCCCGAGTCCGTCACCCGCCGCTGCCCGGAGCGGATCACCTCGAACACGTCGTCGGCGTAGACCGCCGCCGTCGCCGAGTCGTCCGCGCCCGAGAACCGGGCCACCGCCCCGTACCAGCGGGCCGGATCACCGCTCGCCGGGGCGCCCAGCTCCCGCTGCGCCGCGGCCAGCAGCGCCGCGCCGCCCGCCACGTTCGCCGCCGGGTCGGTACGCAGCCGTTCGGGGCTCAGCCCGGTCAGCTCCGCCGCCCGGGGCAGCGTCGACAGCCGCGCCGGAAGCCCGGCGGGCGGGGGAGCGGCCGTGGGCAGCAGCGCCGGGCGGGCGCTGTCGCCGCGCGGGTCCTCGGTGCCCGCGCTGTGGTGCGGGGCGTCCGCCAGCGCCGTACGGGCGTCGGTGAGGTGCATCGGACCGTAGCCGCCGGTCACGCTCGGCGCACCGCCGTGACCGTCCCACCGGGACTGGAGGTACGCCACGCCCAGCAGCACGCTCTGCGGTACGCCGTACTCGGCGGACGCCGTGGCGAACGCCGCTTGCAGCGCGCTGTCCGCGCTGTCCGCGGCGGGCGCCACGCCAGGCGCCGGGGCGGCGCCCAGCAGGGGCAGCAGCAGGGCCGCCGCGACGGCCGGGCCACCGGCGGCCCGGCGGACCCTTCTCGCGCGGACGGTGACGGGATGACGCACGACAGCCTCCAGGGACGGGCGGGCACGCGGAGCGGCGCGGGGCCGGAGGTGACAGTGGTAGTCGCTCCCCGACGATCCGTCAATCATGCCCAGCCGCCCCCGATCCACCGTGTCGGCGCAGGTCGGCCGGGGTTTCGCGGCTGTAGCCCGATGACCGGCGGGGCGTCACCGGCGTACACCAATGGCCGGGCGGCGCGGTGGCCGGCGCCGCACATGCCCAGGCCCGCACATACCCAGGTCCGCACATGCCAAAGGCCCGCGATGCGCCGCTGTCCCAGCGCATCGCGGGCCGCTCTCTCCCCTCGGGACCGGCGTGCGCGCAAGGCCACGCCGGTGTTCCGTCAGCGGGTGCCGACCGCCGCCCGGACCGCCCGGCGGGCCATCTGGCAGTCGTCGTGCAGTCGCCGCAGCAGCAGCCGCTGCTCCTCGCCGCTCGGCACCCCTGCCGACGTTCCCGGCGTTCCCGCCCCCGCCGCCGGGGTGGGCTCGCGCATGGAACGCTGCACTGCGGTCTCGTAGGTGCGGATCTCCCGGGTCAGCACCAGCATCAGATTCACCAGGAACGCGTCCCGTGAGGCGGGTCCGGCGCTCTGGGCGATCTGGCTGATGTGCCGCCGGGCCGCCGGGGCGTCGCCCAGCACCGCCCACAGGGTGGCGAGGTCGTACCCGGGCAGGTACCAGCCCGCGTGCTCCCAGTCCACCAGCACCGGACCGGCCGGGGACAGCAGCACATTGGACAGCAGGGCGTCGCCGTGGCAGAACTGGCCCATGCCGTGGCGGCCCGCGCCCGCCGCGATGCCGTGCAGCAGCTTTTGCAGGTCCCCCAGGTCGCGGTCGGTGAGCAGCCCCTGTTCGTGGAAGCGGGCGAGCTGCTCCGGGTAGGCGAGCGGGGCGTGGAAGGTGCCCGCCGGGGGACGCCAGGCGTTCAGCTTGCAGATCGCGCCGAGCGCCGCCCGGATGTCCGCGCGGGGCGGGGCCTCGGCGGGGTGGCGGTGCAGTGCCGCGGCCCGCCCCGGCATCCGCTCGATGACCAGGGTGCAGTTGTCCGGGTCCGCCGCGATCAGCCTCGGCACCCGCACCGGGGGGCGGTGCCGGACGAACGAGCGGTATGCCGCTATCTCGTGCCGGATCCGCTCGGCCCACGCGGGGGACTGATCCAGTAAACACTTGGCGACGGCGGTGCTGCGTCCCGTCGTCCCGACGAGGAGTACGGCGCGGTTGCTGCGGCGCAGCACCTGGACCGGGGCGAACTCCGGGCAGATCCGGTGCACCGAGGCGATCGCCGTCCGCAGTTGCGCGCCCTGGGGGCCGGACAAGTCGAGTCTCCCGCTGAGCGGTTGGTTGCCGAGTCCCGCCCGCCGGGCCCGGCCCGCGCCGAGCACGGCACCGGCCGCCCCTCGCGCGGGAGCGAGATAGGGGCCGCCGCCCGACAGAGGGGCCTCGCCCGGACGGGCGGGGACCGGCCCTTGGGTGCGTGGGCGGAGCGGCCGGGGCGGTGCGGACACGGAGGACGATGCTGCGTACATGGGCGAAACAGATCCCTTCGTGTGCCTGCGACGTCATACGCCACCCGGCCCGACGGCCTTGGTGCACCCTGGGGAGTGCACCGTGTCACCAGGACGGCCGCCGGGTCGGGATGGCGCTTTCCTACCTGACACCGGATGCCCGGTGGCACACCATCTGGCGGACCCTGGCGAACCCTGGCGAATAGTCCCTCGGCAACTATCACCGGGCTAATGTCAACTCAGCCGAGAACCTGGGGGCTTGACGTGAGCGGACAATCCAACACCCGCCTGGCGGACCTGTTCGGCCTGGCCGGCTGGTCCAAGGGTGAACTCGCGAGGCTGGTCAACAAGCAGGCGGCGGCCATGGGCCACCCCCAGCTGTCGACCGACACCTCACGGGTGCGGCGCTGGATCGACATGGGAGAGATCCCGCGCGATCCCGTACCGCGGGTGCTGGCTGCCCTGTTCACCGAGCGTCTCGGCCGTGTCGTGACCATCGAGGACCTCGGTCTGGTCCGGCACGGGCGCGTGGGGAAACGGCAGGGCGACGGGGATGGCGACCATCCCGGCGACCTGTCCTGGGCGCCCGGACGGACGGCCGCGTTCCTCATCGATTTCACGGGAATGGACCTCATGCTCAACCGACGCGGTCTGGTGGGCGCGGGCGCCGTGCTCGCCGCGGGTTCCGCACTCAGCAGCACCATGCACGACTGGCTGCACACCGATCCGGCCCTGACCCCTGACGCTCCCGTACTCGACAACCCCCTGCACGCCGACCCCGCTGGGTTCGACCGCTATGAGGCCGCCCCCATCGGATCGCAGGAGATCGAGGAACTGGAGCGTTCGGTCGAGGTGTTCCGCGCCTGGGACGCGGCCCGCGGGGGCGGGCTCCAGCGCAAGGCGGTCGTGGGCCAGCTCAACGAGGTGGGCGGGATGCTCGCCTACCACCATCCTCCGCACCTCCAGCGACGCCTTTGGTGTGTGGCCGCCGACCTCGCCGCCCTGGCGGGCTGGATGTCGCACGACGTGGGTCTTGAACCCACGGCCCAGAAGTACTTCGTGATCGCCGCCCATGCCGCCCGGGAGGGCGGTGACCGGCCGCGCGCCGGTGAGGCGCTGTCCAGGGCGGCCCGGCAGATGATCCATCTGGGGCGGCCCGACGAGGCGCTGGACCTGATGAAACTCGCCCACTCGGGCGCGGGGGAGCAGATGCTGCCCCAGACCCGCTCCATGTTCCACACCATCGAGGCCTGGGCGCAGGCGTCGATGGGCAAGGGCCAGGCCATGCGCCGCACCCTGGGACAGGCCGAGGACCTGTTCGTCGCCGAGAGCGACGAGGAGAGCCCCTCCTGGATGAAGACCTTCAAGGACGAGGACCTGTACGGGATGCAGGCCCTGTCCTACCGCAGCCTGGCGGAGTTCGACCCGGCCGCCGCCGCGCACGCCCAGTACTACGCGGAGAAGGCACTCGCCCTGCGCAACGACGGGCGGGAGCGGTCGAAGATCTTCGACTATCTGTCGATGGCGTCGGCGTCCTTCATCGCGAACGACCCCGATCAGGGCGCCGCGTACGCGGGCGAGGCGCTGAAGCGGATGGGCAGCAACTCCTCGCACCGCACCTGGGACCGGATGGAGCAGATGTACCGGCTCACCGCGCGGTTCGCCGGCGATCCCCGGATCAGCGGGCTCAGGGCGGAGCTGAAGACCGCCCTGGACCGCGCGAAGGGCAAGGGCGGCGGCACCCCGGCGTAGTCCCGGCGTAGACCTGAAGAGCGCCGCGGCCCGCCATGCCGCGGTCTAGAGGGTCACCCGGGCGATCAGTACGCAGGCGTCGTCCTCGCGTCCGGCGCCGCCGAACGCGTCCTCCACCGTGCCCAGTCCGTCCTGCGCGGTGCGCGCCCCGGACAGCCGGGGGGCGAGATCGAGCAGCGGGCTCTCCACGAAGGCGCGTCCGTCGGCGGGCACCAGTCCGTCGGTGTGGAACAACAGCAGATCACCCGGTACGAGGGTGAGCGTGGTCTCGCCGTACTCGGCGCCCGAGGTCGCGCCCAGCAGGACCCCGTCCGGAGCGCTCGGCCGGCGCCCCGTCCCGTCGCGGAACAGCAGCGGGGCGGGGTGTCCGGCGCGCGCCCAGGTCAGGGCGCGGTCCGCCGGGCGGTAGCGGCAGCAGACGGCGCTGCCCAGCGAGGGCTGGGCGCTGTGGTCGAGCAACTGGTTGAGCCAGGACAGCAGTTGGCCCGGCCGGGTGCCCGCCATCGCCATACCGCGCAGGGCGCCGAGCACCATCGCCACGTCCGAGGCGACGGCGACACCGCGGCCGGTCAGTTCACCGACCGTCAGCAGGGTGTCTCCGTCGGGGAGTTCGAGGACGTCGTACCAGTCGCCGCCCATCAGGGAGCCGGTGGACGCGGGCAGGGAGCGGGCGGCGAGATCGAGTCCGGTGCCCTGGCGGGGCAGGCGCAGGGAGCCGCGCCAGGCCGGTGCGCTGGGCTCGCCCGGTTCGACGGTGAGCCGGTGCCCGGAGTGCTCCCGCTCCCGGTGGCGGCGCAGCGAGTCACCGGTGGCGCTCACCGTGGCCTGGTTGCGGCGCAGCGCGCTGACATCGCGTAACACGGCCCACATGGAGGCGGTGCTGCCGTCGGTGTCGAGTACGGGTTCGCCCATCATGTGCACGGTGCGGACGGTGCCGTCGGGGCGCAGCACGCGGAACTCGCCGTCGATCCGCCTGGCGTCGACCAGACAGTCGGTGACCATCGCGGTCAGCCGGGGGCGGTCCTCCTCGTGCACCAGGGAGGGGAGTTCGTCGAGGGTGAGCGGGGCGGCGGCGGGGTCGCGGCCGAGGATCGTGTACAGCTCGACGGACCAGGTCGCCTCGTCGGTGAGCAGATCCCACTCCGCGCTGCCGACCCGGGCGAGCAGCGAGCCGCCGGTCGGGGCGGGCAGGGGGGCCGAGGGCGCCCGGCGGGGGGCGGGGACGGCGGCCTGCGGGCCGTCGCGCAACTGGGCCAGATGGTCGTCGAGGTCTTCGAGTTGATGCAGTGCCAGGTCGTACAGGGCGCGCTGCCAGCGGCGGCGCGGTGCGCAGTCGTCCTGCGAGGTGTCCCTCCGTACGGCGTCCACATCGCCTCTGAGCCGTCGCGTCTGGGTTATCAGCGCTTCGACCGGGCCGCCTTCCGGCGGCTGGGCGGCAGGGCGGTCCGCTGGGAGAGGGGACGGCATGGCGCACTCCGATGCGATGGGATTCCCCGCTCCGGGCGGACCGGGACCGGGGGGAGGCTCGACCAGGCTGGCGAGGGGACCGCTACGACTGTGGCACAGCCCGCGACGCCCTGTAAGGGATTTGGCAACACACGATACGGTGGTGCTTCGGGCATATGCCACCGTCTTCACGGCCGGACTGTCCTGCGACTTCGGCCTACAGCGGGGCTCTTGTGGTGACGTAGTCGCGCTACGCGTGTTGACGGATCACCGGATGACCTCGCGCGCGGCGCGGGCCGGGTTCTACGGGCGCACCCCCTTGAGTGTGACGCAGGTCACACAAGTTGATCATGCTGAAGGCGTACGGCGGAGTGGGGGTGCGGGGTCGTAACAGCACACCCGGAAATCCGGACGACCTCAGGGGAGACGGCCATGGAGATCACCCTCGACCAACCCGCCCGCGCCCGACTGATCACCGGCGAGGGGGATCTCCCCGTCCCCGCCACTCTCCACTACTGCTCCAGCGACCCGCTGGCCGTGCATGTCGCCTTCCCGCCCGAGGTGACCCTCGCGGGCGAGGACGTGGTCTGGACGTTCGCCCGCTCCCTGCTGGCCGCCGGGGTGGACGGCGCGGTGGGACAGGGCGACGTCCACATCTGGCCCTGCGGCCGGGCCATGACCGTCCTCGAATTCCACTCGCCCTACGGACTGGCCCTGCTCCAGTTCGACACCGCCGCCCTGCGCCGCTTCCTGGTCCGGACCTACGCCGTCGTGGCCCCCGGCACGGAGGACCTCGGCCCCGCGGTGGAGCGCTGTCTCAACGAACTCACCGGCCAGCCCTGAGCCCCGGGCGGCTAGGAACCCTCGGAGCGCGGCGGAGAGGCGGGCGCCAGGACGAGATCGTTGCGCACGGAGAACCAGGGACCCTCGGTACCGGCCGGGCGCCCCGGGGCGTCGCCGTCGTGCGCCACGAAGGCGCGGATCAGCGACGGCTTGACCGCGAAGACCGTGTCCGAGTCGAGGTATGCGCTGTCCGCGTCGAAGATGTGCGTGGTCAGCGACTGGAAGCCGGGCGCGTCGACCCGCAGATGGATGTGCGCCGGACGCCAGGGATGCCGTCCGGTGACCGCCAGCATCCGCCCGACCGGCCCGTCGTCCGGGATGGCGTACGCCGTCGGCCGGACCGCGACAAAGGAGTACGAGCCGTCCTCGCGGGTACGGAACCGGCCCCGCAGATGGTGCTCGGGCGCGCTCGGGTCCTGGACCGCGTAGAGCCGGTCGTCGCCGTTCTGCCAGACGTCGACCACCGCCCCGGCCACCGGTGCGCCCGAGGTGTCCAGGACCCGGCCGTAGACCCGGGTGGCCGGGCCCGCCGGGCGCTCGGCGATAGCGGCGCCGTACGGGCGTTCGGGTGAGCCCGCCGCCCAGAACGGGCCGAGGACGGTGGACTCGGTGGTCGTGCCGCCCTGTTCATGGGTGAGCGCGTCGACGAGCATGGACAGCCCGAGGGTGTCCGAGAGCAGGATGAACTCCTGGCGCTCGGCGGTGGTCAGCTCCCCGGCCGCCGTCAGGAACCGGATACCGGCGTACCACTCCTCCTGGGTCAGGCCCACCTCGGTGGCGTAGGCGTGCAGATGGTGGACCAGCCGCTCCAGGAGCAGCCGCAGCCGGGGCCGGGGGCAGTCCGCGAAGCTGGCGACGACGGCCGCGGTGATCTCCTCGGGGGTGGTGACGTCCGCCGTACGGCCGTCATCGGTGGTCGAGTCCCCGGTCATCCCGTTCTTCCCTTCTCCGGTCCCACATGACTCCTGCATGACTCCTGCGTTCTCCCCTCTCCCTTCCCCGGGAACGGCTCGGGCGGCCCCGGGACGCATGTTCGTACCCCCGCGGGGGCGGGCAGGTCGTCCGGGGTACGGATGCCGGTACGGCGGCGGACGACCGGATGAGGAGGGGTACCCCGGATGCAGGACCAGGGCATCGGCTCATGGCCCCGGCGGCGGGCCCGCAGGAGCCCCGACCGGATCGCCGTCGTCCACGACGGCACCCCGCTCACCTATCGCGCGCTGCACGAGCGGGTCGGCCGGCTCGCCGGGGCGCTGCACGAGCGGTGGGGCGTGGCCCCCGGCGACCGGGTCGCCCACCTCGGCCCCAACCACCCGGCGTTCCTGGAGAACCTGTTCGCCACCGCCGCCCTGGGGGCCGTCTTCGTCCCCCTCAACACCCGGCTCAGCGAGCCCGAACTCGCCCACATGCTCCAGGACAGCGGCGCCGGTGTGCTGATCGCCGGTCCGGAGCACGCGGCCACCGCGCGCGCCCTGCGGCCCGGGGCCCTGATCGTCGGCGACGCCTACGAGGCCGCCCTCGCCGCCGCGCCGGACCGGCCGCCCGCCGAGCGGACCGTCCGCCCCGAGGACCCCTGCGTCATCATGTACACCTCCGGCACCACCGGCACACCCAAGGGCGCCGTCCTCACCCACGGCAATGTCCACTGGAACAGCTTCGACGTCCTGATCGACCTCGACCTCACCGCGGACGACATCACCCTCGTCACCGCGCCGCTGTTCCATGTCGCCGCGCTCACCATGACCTGTCTGCCCACCCTCCTCAAAGGCGGCCGGGTCGTCCTCGCGTCCCGGTTCGACCCCGAGCGGGTCCTCGACCGGATCGCGCACGACCGGATCACCTTCCTGTTCGGGGTGCCCACCATGTACGCCCGGATCGCCGCCTCGCCGCGCTGGGCCGACGCCGATCTGTCCGCGCTGCGCATCCTGCTGTGCGGCGGCGCCCCCGTCCCCGAGGCCCTCATCCGGACCTATCTCGACCGCGGACTGTCCTTCGTCCAGGGCTACGGCATGACCGAGGCCACCGCCGGAGTGCTCTGCCTCGACACTGAGCAGAGCCGGGAGAAGGCCGGATCGGCGGGGGTGCCGCACTTCTTCACCGATGTCCGGGTGGTCGGCCCGGACCTCTCGGACGTGCCGCCCGGCACACCGGGGGAGGTCGTCGTCGCCGGGCCCACCGTGTTCCCCGGCTACTGGGGGCGCCCCGACGCCACCGCCGACGCGTTCACCGACGGGTGGTTCCGCTCCGGCGATGTGGCCGTGACCGACGCCGACGGGTACACCTCCCTCGTCGACCGGGTGACGGACCTGTTCATCTCCGGCGGCGAGAACGTCTATCCCGCCGAGGTCGAGAACGTGCTCCACCGCCATCCCGCCGTCGCCGAGTGCGCCGTCCTCGGCGTGCCCGACGCCACCTGGGGCGAGGTCGGCCGGGCTCTCGTCGTACGGCACGCGGACAGTACCGCCGACGCCGCCGAACTCCTCGCGTTCGCCGCCGAGCGGCTCGGCCGGTACAAGGTGCCCAGGACCGTGGAGTTCGTCGACGCCCTGCCCCGCAACGCGGCCGGGAAGGTCCTCAAGGCCCAGCTCAGAAGGACAGCCCCCGTCGCGGCGCAGAAGGAGCCCCGTATGGAAGCCGACGCCACCGGATGCGTCCCGATCGCGTTCGACCACCGGCCGCCGCCCACCCGGGTGACCTTCGGCCCCGGCGCCCTGGACACACTGCCCCGGCTCGCCGCCGACCTGGGCCTGCGGCGGCTGCTCGTGCTGTCCACACCGGGCCGTGCCGGGCTCGCCGCGACCGCCGCCGAACTGCTCGGACCGCACTGCGCGGGCCGCTTCCCGCACGCCCGGACGCACGTCCCCGCCGAGGTCGCCGGACAGGCCCGCGCGGTGGCCCGCGACCTGGGCGCCGACGGCTGCGTCGCCGTCGGCGGCGGCTCCACCACCGGACTCGCCAAGGCGCTCGCCCTGGACCCCGGCCTGCCCTACGTGGCCGTCCCCACCAGCTACGCGGGCTCCGAGGCCACCTCCGTGTGGGGCCTGACCGACTCCGGCCGCAAGACCACCGGCCGCGACCCCGCCGTCCTGCCCCGCGCGATCCTCTACGACACCGACCTCACCCTCACCCTGCCCGCCCGCACCTCCGTCACCAGCGGCATCAACGCCATCGCGCACGCCGCGGAGGCCCTCTACGCCCCCGACACCTCCCCCTTCGTCGCGCTGCTCGCCGAGGACGGCGTCCGGCGGCTGGTGGGCGCGCTCCCCGGGATCGTCCGCGACCCCGTGGACCGCGCGGCGCGCGGCGACGCCCTGTACGGGGCCTGGCTGTGCGGCTCCTGTCTCGGCCTCACCACGATGTCCCTGCACCACAAGCTGTGCCATGTCCTCGGCGGCGCTCTCGACCTGCCGCACGCCGAGACCCACACCGTGGTCCTGCCCTATGTCCTCGCCTTCAACGAGGAGGCCGCGCACGACCGGCTCGCACCGCTGCGCCGGGCGCTGGACACCCCGTACCCGCCCACCGCGATCCAGCGGCTGGCCCGCTCGCTCGGCGCGCCCCGTTCGCTCGCCGACCTCGGGATGCGGGCCGACGACATCGACCGCACCGCGGAGCTGCTGCTCGCCCAGGGGCCGTTCACCAACCCGCGCCCGGTCGGCCCCGCCGACGTCCGCGCGCTGCTGCGGGCGGCACACGGGGGAACGGACGTGTGACGGGATCTGCGGGGCGGCCCGCCGGTCAGGCGTCCGGGTACAGCGCCGGGCGGGGGGCCAGGTCGACCGGCGTGCGGACGCCCGCCTCCAGGGCGCGCACGCCCGCCTCGGCCACCGCGGTCGCCGCGTAGCCGTCCCACGCGTCGGGGCCGGTGACCCGGCCCTCCCGCGCGGCGGCCACCCAGTCCCGCAGCTCACGGTCGTAGGCGTCGGCGAACCGGACGACATAGTCCTGCGGGACGTCCTCGCGGGCCTCGCCGTCCACGGTGAGGCGCGGACCCTGGTCCTCGCCGATCCGGGCGCTGCCGCGCTCGCCGACCGCCTCGCAGCGCACCTGGTAGCCGAAGCCGCAGTTGACGAAGATCTCCACATCCACCAGGGCGCCGCCCGCGGTCTCGAACAGCAGGAACTGCGGGTCCTGGAGCCCGTCCGGCGCCCGCCCGGACGGGGTCGGCCGCAGCGCCGTGACGGCGGTGATCTCCTGGCCGAGCAGCCAGCGCGCGGCGTCGATCTCATGCGACACGGAACTGCTGATCAGCATCGCGGAGGTGAAACCGGGCGGCGAGGAGACATTGCGGTGGACGCAGTGCAGCATCAGCGTCCGGCCCAGCCGACCCGCGTCCAGCACCTCCTTCAGCCGCCGGTACCCGGCGTCGTAGCGCCGCATGAACCCGAGCTGCACCAGCCGCCTGCCGAGCGCGGTCTCCGCCGCCAGCACCCGCAGGGCGCCCGCCGGGTCCGGTGCCAGCGGCTTCTCGCACAGCACCGGCAGCCCCCGCTCCAGCGCGGCCAGCACCGCCGCCTCGTGCAGCCGGTCCGGCGAGGCCACGATCACCGCGTCCACCCCCGGCGACTCGAGGGCGGCCTCCGGCTCCGCGTGCAGCGCCACACCGTCCAGCCCGGCCGTCGCCCGCTCGGCCCGCTCCCGGTCGGGGTCGGCCACCGCGACGACCCGGGCGCCGCCCACCCGCCGCCCGATCCGACGAATGTGGTCCGCGCCCATGTGCCCCGCACCCAGCACGGCAACGCCCAGCAGTTCACCCACGTACGCACACTCCCTCGGGCCGGAGACCTCCGGCCAGGGTAGATCGCGGGGCGGTCAGTAGCGCAGGACGCCCGCGATGCCCCGGGCGTCGCCCAGCGTGCCGTCCGGGACGAAACGGACGTCGGCGCCGGTCTCCAGGCAGGTCTCCACGATCTCGTCCACGATGTCCTCCCGGGCGTCGAGGTCGCCGCCCTCGGCCGGGATCAGATGGTCGCCGTCGTCCCGGACGGTGACCCGGAAGTTCTCCTCGACCGCCAGCAGCCGCACCCGGGCCTCCCGGGCGTTCCGCCACAGCTCGTCCACCCCGGCCGCGAACTCCTTGCGGCCCCGCGCCGCTTCCAGCTCCCCGGTGATCTGCCGCACCGCCCGCGCCGCCGCCTCCCGGACCGCCGGGCGCACCGCCTGCCACACCGCGTCCGGGGTGCCGTGGGTCAGCCCGCCGTGCGGTACGTGCACCGCGCCCCGCACGACCGACCCGACCTCGTCCAGCGTGGCCAGCGCCGTCGTCTCCCCGGTGACGAACAGCGGCCGGGGGCTGCCGCGCAGGACGGCGTCCATCGCGCCGTCCGCCGCCCGCAGAAAGGCGCGGGTGCGCTCGTCGCGGAAGGTGCTCGGCGTGTCCCCGATCTGCTCCTGGCGCTCCGGGTCGAAGTTCTCCGCCGCCCGGGTCATGGGGAACGCCCCGACGACGGCCTCCCGGACCCGGTCGCCGCCGCCGTTCCACAGCGTGGCCCGGTCCGCCGACACCGACAGCACCCAGAACGGCCGCTCGGCGGCCTGCGCGGAGACCAGATTGCGGGTCAGGAACGTGTCCGAGAGCACCACCCGCTCCGGCACACTCCGGGCCAGCGACCACACCTGGTGCTCACCCGGCGCCGCGAAGATCACCAGACCGTCCTCGGAGTGCGCGAGATCGACCTCGGTCAGCGCCTGGTCGAGCTGGGTCACCACCTGCGCCCGCCGCTCCTTGGTGACCGCGGGATCGGCCTCCAGTTGCTTCTTGGCCTCGGCCAGCACATTGCGCAGCCGGACCGGGTCCTGGGCGTTGTCCGGCTCACGGCGGTGGGTGGGGGTCAGGACGGAGACGGCCGGATAGGGCCGCGGACGGCGCAGCTCGGCAAGGGTCGCGGGACTCAGTGCGTGCTCCATGACAGCACCATAGGGCCGATTCACGGACGGGGCATTTGGTGGCGTTCGCGACATCTCTGAGTGCCACACGGAGCGCCTCTCGGAGCGGCTCACGGGCGCTCGTCGTCGCCGCAGGAACTGCCGTTCGGCGGCAGTGAGCCGTACAGCAGGAACGCGTCGACCGTGGAGCGCACACACCTGGAGGAGGCGTACCCGGTGTGCCCGTCGCCCTTGTTGTCCAGCACGACCGCCGCCTCGCCCAGGCGCCGCGCGGTCTGCTCGGTCCAGCGGTACGGCGTCGCCGGGTCGCCCCGCGTACCGACCAGCAGCATCTTCGCCGCGTCGACGTCCTTGACCCGCTCCCGGATGAAGTCCGTGCCCTGCGGGCGGCCGTAGCACAGCAGCACCTGGGTGAGCTGGTGCGTGCCGAACACGGGGGACGCCTGCTGGTACGCGGCGCGCAGCCGGGCCAGCTCCCGGGTGAGGCGCGCCGCGCTCGGCCGGTCGGGGTCGTCGGCGCAGTTCACGGCGACCAGGGCGGCCGGGAGATTGTCGAAGGGGATGTCCTCCTCGGCGACGGGAGTGTCGTGCGGGGCGGGGGAGTCGGAGGGGGAGGCGGGGTCCGTGGGGGTCGTGGGGGTGGTCGGGTCTTTGACGGTCGTCGGGTCCGTGGGCGTCGTCGGGTCCTTGGGGTGTGTCTCCCGTGCCGGCCGTGGCCGGGGAGCCGTCGTGACCGTCACCCCGCCCGGTGCCGCCGCCCCGCCCGTCGCGAAGTTCTCCACGCCCCGGGTGTCGCCGTCCTCGACCAGCGAGGCGAGCGCCCGCTCCAGCAGCGGCCACAGCCGCTCGCTGTACAGCGCCTGCCCGATCGCCCCCACCAGGTCCTGGCCGGTGAACGGCCCGTTGAACGTGGTCGGCACCGGGTCCTCGTCCAGCGACCGGACCAGCTTGACGACGTCCTCGCGCGCCCGGCGCGGATCTTGGCCGAACGGACAGGCCACGTCACCGACGCACCAGTCCAGGAAGTCCTCCAGCGCGGTCTGCTGGCCCTTGGCGCCCGCGATGCCCTGGGTGGCGAGCGGTTCGGTGAGGGTGTCCACGCCGTCCAGGGTGATCCGGCCCACCCGGTCGGGGAACTGCGCCGCGTACACCGCGCCCAGCCGGGTCCCGTACGAGAACCCGAGGTAGTTGAGGTCGCGGTCGCCGAGGGCCTGGCGTATGACGTCCAGGTCGCGCGAGACGTCCACGGTGCCCATGTGGTGCTGGACCGGGCCCGAGTGCCGGGCGCATTCGGCCGCCGCCGCGCGCAGCCGCCGCAGCAGCGCCGCCGGGTCGGCCAGCGGATCGGTGGCGTCCGCCTCGGTGCCGTCGCTCTCGTAGGCGGCGGTGCCGCAGGTGACGGGGGAGGAGCGGCCGACGCCGCGCGGGTCGAAACCGACCACGTCGTAGCCGTCCGTGAGGCCCATGAAGTCCTCGCCGCCGTAGGCGAGTTCGGTCACCCCGGCGCCGCCGGGGCCGCCGAAGTTCAGGACGACCGAGCCTCGTCTGTCGCCGGTGGCGCGATAGCGGGCGAGGGCCAGGCCGAGCGTTCCGGCGCCGGGTCTCGCGTAGTCCAGCGGCACCGTGACCGTGCCGCACTGGAGGTCGCGGGGCATACCGTCGCCCTCGCAGCCGCCCCAGGCCACCTTCTGGCGGTAGAAGCGGGTGAGGTCGGGCTCGGCGGCGCGCTTCCCGGCGGTGGCGGGCGCGGTGGCGGTTGCCGTGGCGGGGAGCGCGGTGCCGACGAGCGCGAGACCGGTGGCCGCCGCGACGACCGCGGGGCGCACCAGCAGCCTGCTCAGCATCGATGCCTCCAAGGCGGCCTGCGGCTGCTGCCGCGCCGCGAACCGGGGAACGGGGCCTCGGCTCACGATAGGCGGCACCTGTCCGGGCCGCCCGTCGGCGAGGGGCGGCGGGCGGAGGCGCGCTGTGCCGTAGGCCATCGGACCGGTGCTGGTGCTGGTGCTGGTCCCGGTGCCGTACGCCGTCGTGCCGATGGCGAACCCGGACCCGGACCCGGACCCGGACCCGTATCCGTGCCGTGCGGGCGCCGCGCGCTCTGTCTGGATGATCACGTGATGTGATCCATACCCGGTTTTGCGACCAGTTCGATAAGTCTGTCCACTCGATGGGGTGAAAGGACGATTGGCCATAACTCGGATGGTTCGCCTGCGTTTTATCCCGTACGGGCGACCGCCCGTGACCCAGTCTGGAAGGCAGGCACCCTATGAAACGGGTTACCCGGAACGGTGTGATCGCCGTCGCCGCCGCCTCCGGCGCGATGGCCGTGGCGTTTCCCGCGCAGGCCGCCTTCGCTGTCGGAGGCTCCTCGGCGGGCGGTGGTGCAACCGGCTCACCAGGGCTGATCTCCGGAAATACGATTCAGCTCCCGGTGGATGTCCCGGTGAACGCGTGCGGCAACACCGTGAATGTGGTAGGGCTCCTCAACCCGGCCGCGGGCAACACCTGCGCCGCCGAGAGCGCCGGTGGCGACGCCGGGGCCGGGCAGCCGGGCGGGGCGCCCGAGGGGGCGACGGCCGAGGGCGGGTCCCAGGGCTCACCGGGGCTGCTGTCCGGCAACGGAGTCCAACTGCCCGTCGAACTGCCGGTCACCATCAGCGGCAACAGCGTGAACGTCGTCGGCGTCGGCAACGCCGCCACCGGCAACGAGTCGGACGACCGGCCGGGCCCGCGCAAGCCTCCGGCGCCCCCGGAACGCCCGGAACCCCCGGTGGAGCCGCCGGTCCCCGGCACACCGGAACCCCCGGCCCGGCACACCCCCGCTCCCGCGCCGCCCGCCCCGGCCCCGCCCGGCACCACGGCCTCGCTGGCCCATACGGGTACGGACGCCACTCTGCCGGTCGCGCTCGGCGCGGGCGCGCTGATCCTGGGCGGGGCGGCGCTCTACCGGCGCCACCGTCCCGGCGCGGCCCGCTGACCGGACCGCACCCGCAGGGTCCAGGCCCCGTCGGCGGACGCCTCCGGCGGGGCCGAGCCCTTGCCGTCCGCTCCGGTCAGCCTCGCGGTGTGTGCGCCCGCCGGTGCAACGCGCGGATCTCCTCCACCAGTTCCGGGACCGGCCCCTCCACCGTCACCCCGGGCGCCACCTCCTGCACCGGCAACGGCCGTACCGGCGCGGGCTCCACGCCCAACTCGGCCAGCCAGGAGACCAGTTGCGCCGAGGACGCCACGTACACGATGCGGCCCAGGCCCACCCAGCCGTGCGCCGCCGCGCACATCGGGCAGTGCTCACCCGAGGTGTACACCGTGGCCCCCGCGCGCTCCTCGGGGGAGAGGTGCCCGGCCGACCAGCGGGCCAGCTCGAACTCCGGGTGGCGGGTGCGGTCGCCGTCCGCGATCCGGTTGCGGTCCTCGGCGAGCACCGTCCCGTCGGCCCCCACCAGCACCGATCCGAACGGTTCGTCCCCGGCGTCCAGCGCCTCGCCCGCCAGTTCCAGACAGCGGCGCAGATACGGCAGCTCGGTGGTGTCGACCATGGCGTACGGCCTTCCTCTCGCGCCCCGGCCCGGCGATGACACCGGCGCCGGTCCTCGGCAGTGATCTTCCGGCAGCCTACGTCGGACCGGCGGACCGGCCCACGTGATATCCGCCGGGTCCGGTAGGTCGCCGGTCCGCCCGGTCTGTGAGGTTCGGCGAAATTCGTTGCCTTGAGCACGCTGTGGTGATGAAGTGTGGCCTATGGATCACTCCGGGGTACTCGCACTCTTCGACCGGGACATGCGCGAGAGTGCGCGCCCCGACGGGCCCGACGCCGTGGTCGAGCGGGTGGGCCGGGTGGTCCGCCAGACCGCCCCCGCCCACGGCTGGAACGGGGTGCTCTGGTCCGACCTCGACGAGTCCACCGCCGACGCGGCGATAGCCCGGCAGATCGCCGACTTCACCGCGCTCGGCCGGGAGTTCGAGTGGAAGGTGTACGGCCATGACCTCCCCGTCGACCTGGGGCAGCGGCTCGCCTCGGCCGGGTTCACCCCGGAACCGGAGGAGACGCTGATGATCGGCGAGGTGGCCGACCTCGATCTGGACGCCGACGCTCCGGACGGCATCCGGATCGTCCCGGTCACCGACCCGGCCGGCGTCGACCTCGCCGTCGCGGTCCACGAACGCGCCTTCGGTACCGACGGCTCCCGGCTCCGGCGCCGGATGCTGGCCCAGTTGCAGGCCGACCCCGACGCCGTGGTGGCCGTCCTCGCCCTCGCCGGGGACGAACCCGTCAGCGCGGCCCGGCTGGAGCTGGCGCCGGGCGCGCGCTTCGCCGGACTGTGGGGCGGCGGCACCGTCGAGTCCTGGCGGGGCAGGGGCGTCTACCGCGCGCTGGTCGCCCACCGCGCCCGGGTCGCCGTGGCGAACGGCTTCCGCTATCTCCAGGTCGACGCGCTCGCCGCCAGCCGCCCCATCCTCGAACGCCTAGGCTTCCAGCCGCTCACCACGACCACGCCGTACCTGTACGTGCCTCAGGGCGCCTCGGCGTGACGTCCGTCGACGGCGTGGCCGTCGGCGGGACGGGGGTCGGTGGGACGGGGGTCTGCGGTGGGGCCGTCGGCGGTGCGGCCCCCGGCGGGACGGGGGTCCGAGGTACGGCGGTCGGCGGTGCGGCCCTCGGCGGGACGGGGGTCTGCGGTGGGACGGGGGTCCGAGGTACGGCGGTCGGCGGTACCGGGGCCCGCGTTACGGCGGTCCATGGCGCGTGCCCGGTGCCGCGCCCGGTCGGCGAGGAGCACACCGCCCGCCGCCGCCGACAGCGCCACACTCACCGCCACCGCGAAGCGGGCGTCCTGCCCGGCCCCGGCGGCCGTCGCGGCGAGCAGCGGACCCGCGAAGGCACCGGCGTTGAGCCCCACGGTCGCGAACGAGCCCGCCAGCACCGGGGCGTCCGCCGCGGTGTGCATGACCCGGTTGATCAGCGACGCGCCGACGCCGAAGGACAGCGCGCCGAGGAGCACCGCGAGCGGGAGCAGCGCCCAGGCCGAGGTGCTGCCCAGCGCCAGGACCGCCCAGGCGGCGGGCAGGGCGAGCAGCGCGATCCGCAGATCCCGCTTGAGTGTGCCGTCCGCGGTGCGGCCCGCCCAGGCGACCCCGGCGGACGCGCCGACCCCGAACGCCGCCAGCAGCCCCGGTACCGCGCTGCCGGCCAGCCCGGTCACCTCGGTTGCCAGCACCGCGAGATAGCCGAAGGTCGCGAAGGTCGCCCCGTTGACCAGCGCCCCGAGCAGCAGGGCGACCCGTACCGGCCGTGACCGCAGGACCCGTGCCTCGGTGCGGACGGACAGCGCGACGGGGGCCGCGGCGTCGGCCGGGGCCGAGCGGAACACCAGGGCCAGGGCGGGCAGACACAGCGCCGCCACCGCCCAGAACGCGGCCCGCCAGCCAGCGAAGTCACCGAGCGCGGCCCCGGCGGGCACACCGACGACACAGGCCAGCGTCACCCCGGACAGCAGTACGGCCGTAGCCCGCGCCCGGCGCTCGGCGGGCACGGCGTCGTGCGCGACCGACATGGCCACCGCGAGGAACCCGGCGTTGGTCACCGCCGCGATCACCCGGGTGGCGAAGAGCACGGCGAAGTCGCCGGTGAGCGCGCCGACGAGATGCACGGCGACGAACGCCGTCAGGAACCCGGCGAGCGCCCGGCGCCGGGGCAGCCGGGCGCCCAGCGCGGCCATCACGGGCGCGCCGAGGACCATCCCCACGGCGTAGGCGGAGGTGAGGCTCGCGGCGGCACCGGTCGACACCGACAGATCGGCGGCGATGCCCGGGACCAGCCCGGCGAGCATGAATTCGGAGGTGCCCTGCGCGAACACGGCAAGGCTGAGGACATGGAGGAACAACGGCACGGAGATCGGCTCCCACGGCGGACGGACGAACGGGGATGCCGTGGGCCGGGCGGGTCGGAGCCGGTCGGGCGTGACACGGAGGTCACGGCGCGACGACACGACGGGAGAACCGGGCCCACGGATACGGGGGTCCGGTCACGGGAGGCGGAAGCGGTCGGGACGACCGACGCGCTACGGCTGAGAACCTGTCCGCCGCCGGGTGACCGGCGGCCTGGCTCTGTCCGACTCGGGCTGTGTCATGACGGGGACCTTAGCGGGGGCCGTCCCGGCGATCAACGGGGTTTTCGCGGTGGCACCGGTTCCTTGAGCCTCAGCCCCCAGGGGCCGCGAGCCCAAGCCCTGGTTCCCCTGCCCGGCAGCCTGCCCTGAGCCCCCGCCCTCCCACACCTCACCCCCGACCCACGCCCCCCACTCCCTCACTCCCCGTCACCCACCCCGTGGCCAGGACCACTTCCCGCGCCAGCGCCGGCACCGGTTGTCCGTCCGTGGTGATCCTGACCGTGTCCGCCGGGGCCTCCCGGTCCAGGAGCCGGGCCTTGCGGGCGCTGCCCGCGAGTTCCCCGGCCAGTTCGGAGCCCAGCTCCCGGCCGGAGAGCCGGAGCGCGGTCGTCTCGTCGGTGGCGGTCAGCAACACCCGTACGATCCGCACGTCCGGGCCCATCGCCCGGTGGAACATCCCGGCGGACTCGCCCAGCACGCTCACGGTGTTGGTGTAGATCAGCCGCCGGTGGCCGAGTCCGGCGTAGGTGGCCCAGACCGCCGTCAGATTGCGCTCGGTGACCGCCGACCGGTGGGGGTCGCCCTCCGGGGCGGGATGGACCATGCCCATGAAGTCGCCGTCGATCACGGCGTGCGCCACCCCGGCGGTGCGCAGCAGGGCCGAGACCTCCCAGCCGACCGTGGTCTTTCCGACGCCCGCGCGTCCCCCGATGAGCAGTACCTGAGCGGTCTTCGCCGGTGTCCGATCCATGCGGACCAGCGTGCCGGGCCGGGTCGCGCTTGACATGCAAGTAATTGCCTGCATAACTTTAAGTGTGCAATCAGAGAGTGACTCCGCGATGGACCGGGTCTTCAAGGCGCTGGCCGACGACACCCGCCGCAGGCTGCTGGACCGGCTGCATGAGCAGAGCGGTCAGACGCTCGGCGAGCTGTGTGCCCGGATCGAGATGACCCGGCAGTCGGTGACCCAGCATCTGGCCGTCCTGGAGGCCGCGAATCTGGTCAGCACGGTGCGGCGGGGCAGGGAGAAGCTGCACTACCTCAATCCGGTGCCGCTCCATGAGATCCAGGAGCGGTGGATCGACAAGTTCGAGCGCTCGCGGCTGCGTGCGCTCGGTGCCCTGAAGCGACGAGCCGAGGAAGCCATGACCGACAAGCCCAACTATGTGTACGTCACCTACATCGCCAGCACACCCGAGAAGGTGTGGGACGCGCTCACCGACGCCGAAGTGACCGCCGACTACTGGGGCCACAGCAATGTCTCGGCGGACTGGCGGCCCGGCTCGCGCTGGGCCCATGTCCGCACCGACGGCTCCGGCGTCGAGGACATCGTCGGCGAGGTCGTCGAGAGTGACCGGCCCACCCGGCTGGTCACCACCTGGAGCGACCCGGCACGGGCGGACCAGGCGGACGCCTACTCCCGTGTCACCTACGACATCCGGCCGCACGAGGACATCGTCCGGCTGACCGTCACCCATGAGGACCTGTACGACGAGGGCGAGCTGGCGGACTTCTCGCTCGGCTGGCCACAGGTGCTCTCCAACCTGAAGTCGCTGCTGGAGACCGGGCGTTCGCTGCCGCAGAAGCCCTGGCTGGTGCCGACGTCCTGACCCGGACCCCGACCCGGACCGTGAGCCCGGCACGGCGGTGGCCGGTCGGCGGGGCTGTGCGCCCCGCGGACCGGCCGTCCGCTGTCGCGGTTCTTCCAGGTCCGATGACCTCTCTTCCGCTCCCGTCTACGTCACTGGCTTGCGGGCGGTCCTGAACGCCGCACCGGCACAGGCCAGGCCGAGCACGATCGCCAGCGCTCCGATGACGACGTTGTTCCAGATGACGCCCCGGTCGGGGCCGGTGCCGACGATCCACGGCGCGATGATCATCCATACGCCCATCGCGCACATGGCCCAGCTCAGGCCGTACATGCGTTCCGGGGCCCTGGTGAATCCAAGGGCCAGGAGACCTATCGCGATACCCATGATCAGATTGTGGGTCGCGAGGGCCGGCTGGGTGGCCGAGTAGTGGACTATCCACGGGGACGCCGCACAGTACAGGCCCAGCAGGAACACCGGGCCGTCCATGAGCGCCACATCGCGGCCGCCGAGCATACGGGCGTAGCGATCCCGCATTTCGGAGACATCGGGGTGGCTCGATATGTCACCCCTGGTGTGCGAGACATTGGCCATGAGTCGTCTCCCTTGTGACTGGCAGGCATTACCGCTTCTGGTGCGGTGTGCGGTAAACGCCGCATAAGTTCATTGTGCTCCTTTTTCGGACTTATGTGTAGCGCTCAGCGAGGGCGGCCGGTAGGCGCCGGTAGGCGGCCGATCGACAGGGCGGCGGCCGGGACGGCGGCCCGGCATCAGCGGCCCCCCGCAGGTGTCCCGCAGGGTCTCGCCGGGTCCCGCAGGCGTCCCGGGTGATCGGCCCCGTGGATCGGACACCGCCGGAGCGCCCCGCTCCCGGCGTCCCGTCCGGCAGCCGCCGCAGGGTGCGGGCGCGGTCGCCCGGCCGCCGCCCGGCGCGGTGAACGGTGTTGCCGGTGCGCGGTCACCGCGATCACCGCGCTCACCGCGGTGAGATATTCCCGCTGTTCGATCCATGGCGCCGATGAATGCAGGCCGCATTCCCGCGAGTTCACGGTTTCCCCGGCCCCTGTCCATGAAATTCAATGGTCCGCGATTCGAGACCGCTCGGGTCCTCCTTGACGCCCGGACAGGCGGCTGCGACGATCGACGGCATGATGATGCGACTGGACCTCACGCGGCGACGGCATGTCGATCTCGCGCGTGTCTCCAGCGCCTCCTGTTGCGCCGCGGCCTGATCACCTCCCCCGATCCGCCGCGCTCCGCGCTCCTCTCCCCCTCCTTTTCTTTCACCCCCTATTCACGCGCCGGTACATGTTCCACCGGCGGCCGTGGATGAACGAGGTGTGCCCGAAAGGGATGTCCGCAACAGGAGTTCCCGATGCCCGCCCAGCCCCTTCAATTCGCCTATTGGGTACCCAATGTCAGCGGTGGACTCGTCACCAGCCGCATCGAACAGCGCACCGACTGGGGATACGACTACAACCGCGAACTCGCCGTTCTCGCCGAGAACAACGGATTCGACTACGCCCTCAGCCAGGTCCGCTACATGGCCAGTTACGGCGCCGAGTACCAGCACGAGTCGACCGCCTTCAGCCTCGCCCTGCTGCTCGCCACCCAGCGTCTCAAGGTCATCGCCGCCGTCCACCCCGGCCTCTGGCATCCCGGCGTCCTCGCCAAGTTCGGCGCCACCGCCGACCATCTCTCCGGCGGCCGGTTCGCGGTGAACGTCGTCTCCGGCTGGTTCAAGGGCGAGTTCACCGCCCTCGGCGAACCCTGGCTGGAACACGACGAGCGCTACCGCCGTGCCGAGGAGTTCATCCGCGCGCTGCGCCAGATCTGGACCGAGGACCACACCGAACTCGCCGGAGACTTCTACCGGCTGCGCGACTTCACCCTCAAACCCAAGCCGCTCACCAGCGCGGAACGCCCGCACCCCGAGATCTTCCAGGGCGGCAACTCCACCGCCGCCCGCGCCATGGCGGGCCGGGTCTCCGACTGGTACTTCTCCAACGGCAAGGACTTCGCCGGGGTGACCGAACAGCTCACCGACGTCCACCGGTCCGCCGCCGACGCCGGGCGCACACCACCGAAGTTCGGCCTCAACGCCTTTGTCGTCGCCCGTGACACCGAGGCCGAGGCGCGGGCGACGCTGCGCGAGATCATCGCCCGCGCCGACACCGAGGCAGTCGAGGGCTTCGGCGCCGCCGTCCGGCAGGCGGGGCGGTCCACCGCCGACGGCAAGGGCATGTGGCAGGACTCCACTTTCGAGGACCTGGTCCAGTACAACGACGGCTTCCGTACCGGGCTCATCGGCACCCCCGAGCAGATCGCCGACCGGATCGTCACCTACAAACGGCTCGGCGTCGACCTGTTCCTGCTCGGCTTCCTCCACTACCACGAGGAGGTCGCGTACTTCGGCTCGCGCGTGCTCCCCCTGGTCCGGGAACGCGAGGCCGCCCTCCCGGACCCCGACAGCGCCCCCACCGCACCCGTCCCGGCCTGACCCCCCACCGCGAAAGAGGCCCCATGAGCACCGTCACGCCCACCGACTGGACCGCCCGCCCCGCCCCGGACAGCGCCGGGGACTGGATCGCCCGCGCCGCCGAGGTCGCCGCCGTCCTCGCCACCGACGCCGCCGCCCGCGACCGGGCCGGCGCCACTCCCCACGCCGAGGTCCAACTCCTCAAGGACTCCGGACTGGTCACCCTGCTGGGCCCCACCGCGCACGGCGGTGCCGCACAGGACTGGCCCACCGCCTACCGGGTGGTCCGGGAGATCGCCAAGGCCGACGGCTCCATCGGCCAACTCCTCGGCTACCACTACCTGTGGAACTGGGCCGCCCGCCTGGTCGGCACCCGGGAGCAGTGGGAGCACATCGAGGCCGAGGCCGCCCGCCACCGCTGGTTCTTCGGCGGCGCCGTCAACCCCCGCGACCATGACGTCACGGTCACCGAGGACGGCGACGACCTGGTCTTCACCGGCCGCAAATCCTTCTCCACCGGCAGCAAGGTCTCCGACGTCACCGTCCTCGAAGGCGTCTTCGAGGTCACCGACCGGCATGTCTTCGCGATCGTGCCCTCCGACAGCGCGGGCCTGACCTTCCACGACGACTGGGACAACATCGGCCAGCGCCTCACCGAGAGCGGCAGCGTCACCCTCGACGGCGTCCGCGCCCCCTGGTCCGCCGCCGCCGGATACATCGGCAAGGAGTTCCAGCCGCGGGTCTACAACACCCTCAACGTCCCCACCATCCAACTGGTCTTCGTCAGCTTCTATCTGGGCATCGCGGGCGGCGCCCTGGAGTCCGCCGCCACCTACACCCGCGAGAAGTCCCGCTCCTGGCTGCACGGCGGCCACGACCGCGCCGCCGACGAGCCGTACGTCATCGACACCTACGGCGATCTCACCGCCAAACTGTGGGCGGCCGAGGCCCTCGCCGACGCCGTGGCCCACGAGGGACAGCGGCTGCACGACGACCCCGACGCCGTCACCGCCCAGCTCCGCGGTGACTTCGAGGTCCGGGTCGCCGCCGCCAAGGCCCGCGCCACCGAGGTCGCCCTGGAGATCAGCAGCCGTATCTTCGAGGTCACCGGCGCCCGCTCCACCACCACCGCCGAGGGCCTGGACCGCTTCTGGCGCAACATCCGCACCCACACCCTGCACGACCCCGTCGCCTACAAGCGGCGCGAGGTCGGCCGCTGGGTCCTGGACGGCACGCTGCCCGAACCCACCTGGTACTCCTGACCGCCACTCACCGGGCGCCCGCAGCCAGGCGGGCGCCCCGCTCGTCCCGTTTCCCGAAAGAGGACCGCATGGCCACCGTCCTGTCCGTCTCCGGCAGCCCCTCCGCCTCCTCCCGCACCAACCGGCTGCTGCGCCACCTCGACCAGCGGCTGATCGCCCAGGGCCACGACGTCGTCCCGCTGGACGTCCGCACCCTGCCCGCCGAAGCCCTGCTCGGCGCCGACTTCCGGCACCCGGCGATCGTCACGGCCACCGAGCTGTTCGCACGGGCGGACGGCGTCGTCGTCGGCACCCCCGTCTACAAGGCGTCCTACTCCGGAGTCCTCAAGGCGCTGCTGGATCTGCTGCCGCAGTACGCGCTGGCGGGCAAGACCGTGCTGCCGCTCGCCACCGGCGGCACCACCGCCCATGTGCTGGCCATCGACTACGCCCTGCGCCCCGTCCTCAGCTCCATGGGCGCCGGGCACATAGTGCAGGGCTGGTTCACCCTCGACAAGGACATCACCGTCCATGACGACGGCTCCCTCACCGTCGCCGGCACCGCCACCGAGGCGCTCACCCAGGTCGTCGACCAGTTCTCCCTGGCCCTCGGCAGCACCCCGCTGCTGGCCGCCGCGAGCTGACATGCCCGCCCCCGCCGACGCCACCACCACGGGCCGCGCCGCCGATCGGAGAGATGTCCGGTGACCCTCACGTTCCACTGGTTCCTGCCCACCAACGGCGACAGCCGGGACGTCGTCGGCGGCGGCCACGGCACCCCGGCCACCGCCACCGGCCGGGACCGCCCGCCCACCGTCGCCTACCTCGCGCAGATCGCCCGCGCCGCCGAGGACCTCGGCTTCGTCGCCGCCCTCACCCCCACCGGCGCCTGGTGCGAGGACGCCTGGCTCACCACCGCCATGGTCAGCCGCCACACCGAACGGCTGAAGTTCCTGGTGGCGTTCCGCCCCGGCTTCCTCTCCCCGACCCTCGCCGCCCAGATGGCCACCACCTTCCAGCGGCAGTCCGGCGGACGGCTCCTGCTCAATGTCGTCACCGGCGGCGAGAGCCACGAGCAGCGGGCCTACGGCGACTTCCTCGACAAGGACGACCGCTACCGCCGTACCGGTGAATTCCTCACCGTCGTACGGCGGTTGTGGAAGGGCGAGACCGTCGACCTGGACGGCGACCATCTGCGGGTGGCGGACGCCCGGCTGGCCCGGGTGCCCGACCCGGTGCCCGAGGTGTACTTCGGCGGGTCCTCACCCCTCGCCGGACAGATCGCCGCCCGGCACGCCGATGTCTACCTCACCTGGGGCGAACCGCCCGCCCAGGTCGCCGAGAAGATCGCCCGCCTGCGCCGGCTCGCCGCCCGCGAGGGCCGCACCCTGCGCTTCGGCATCCGGCTGCATGTCATCACCCGCGACACCGCCGCCCAGGCATGGGCCGAGGCGGACCGGCTGCTCGCCGGATTCGACCAGGACACCGTCCGCGCGGTGCAGCGCGGGCTCGCCCGCAGCGAGTCCGAGGGACAGCGCCGCATGGTCGCCCTGCACGGCGGCTCCCGCGACGCCCTGGAGATCCACCCCAACCTCTGGGCGGGCATCGGCCTGGTCCGCGGCGGCGCGGGCACGGCCCTGGTCGGCAGTCACACCGAGGTCGCCGACCGGGTCGAGGAGTACCACGCCCTCGGCATCGACGAGTTCGTCCTGTCCGGCTATCCCCATCTGGAGGAGGCGTACTGGTTCGGCGAGGGCGTCCTGCCGCTGCTGGCGCGCCGGGGCCGCTGGCACCATCCGGCGGGGGACCAGGTGCCGTTCGCGAGCTAGCGCGGGTCCGTCCCCAGGTGCGCGAGATGCGCCGCCCGTACCGGTGCCGTCTGGGCCTGGATCAGCAGGAACATGCCCTCCCGGTACAGCCGCTGGGCCGGGCTGTCGAGGCTCATGGCCCGGCCGCCGCCCGCGACCACCGCCGCCGTGGTCGCCGCCCGCATCAGATCGTGCGCCCGCACCCGCAGCGCGAGCCGCTCCTCGATCCGGGGCTCCGGCCCGTCCGCCTCGGCCAGCGCGTACGCCTGCTCCCGCACCTGGTCGATCCGCTCCCGCAGCGGCTCCGCCGCCGCCCGCGCGTCCGCGTCCAGCAGGTCCAGCGCCGCGTAGGCGATCCCGAACAACGCCGGGGACGCGTTGGCGCTGCGCGCCAGGTCGACGGCGGCGAACTCGGCCTGAGGGACGCGCAGCAGGACCGCCTCCCGCTCCACGAGCAGACCGTCCAGTTCCAGGGCGACGGTCCGGGCGGCCGTCAGCGCCGCCAGCCGCATCGGCGCCGACGCGCGCAGTCCGGGCCGCTCCCGGGCGTCGGTGAAGGCGAAGACCAGCTCCGGGCCCGCGTCCCCCTCGGCGACCCCGGCGAGCAGCATCACGTCGTTCAGCCCCCAGCCGGTGTACCAGGGCACGGTCCCGTCGAACCGCCAGCCCTCCGCCACCGCCGTCGCCCGGACCGGCACCCGGGGATAGGCCCGGACATGGGCGTAGGCGATGCCCGCCACCAGCTCACCGGTGGCCAAAGGGCGCAACAGCCGCTCCCGCACCGGCGCGTCGGAGCGGGCCAGCAGCCGGACCGGGGTGTGGTGCTGGGTCTGCACGAACCAGGTGGAGCAGCACGCCCCCGCCAGGATCTCCGCGACCTCCCGCGCCACGGTGTCCGGTGCCCCGGCACCGCCGTACGCGACGGGCGCGCTCACCCCCAGCAGACCGGACGCGCGGATCGCCGTGAGATGACCGGGCGGGACCTCGGTGCGGTCCACCTCCTGGGCGCGGGGGGCGAGGAGTTCGCGGGCGAGACGACGGGCGCGGTCGATCAGGGGGTGGGGTGGGGAGGTGGGGGAGGGGGAGGGGGACGAGGGGGAGGGGGGCGGCGGGGCGCTGGTCATGGGGACGATTCTCCGCCCCGGGCTGTGTGCCGCCCGGCGCCGACTCCCCGTAAGTCTCCTCACCGCCCCGCGCCGACCCCGTACACCTCTCCGCCTCCCTGTGTTGACCCCCCGTATGCCTGCGTACCGCCCCCGCTGAACTCGCCCCCCGCGCCCTGACCTGCGTCGACCCGATCGGCCCGGTCGAGAACTGGTCTACACCCTTGACTGGTACAGACCAACGCGGTTGAGTGTGCGTCCACAACCCCCCACCACGGCCGCCCCGACCGTCGTGACCGGTGACACCGGTGCGCGCGGGCAAGGTCGGCTTCGCCCTGCCTTGCGCGGGTGCGGCCGTGCTCCGCGAAGGAGTTCACTCCGTGAAGAGGCGCCTCTCCGCCGTTCTGTCCGCTCTCGCCATCGCCGCCTCCGTACCGGTCGTCCTCCCGGCCGCCGAAGCGGTCGCGGCCCCCTGCTCCAGCTATCCCAACTGGGTGGCCGGGCAGTCGTACGCCGCCGGTGCCGTCGTCCGCTACACCGACGGCAAGGCGTACATCGCCGAACACGCCAATCCGGGCTACGACCCGACCATCAGCACCTGGTACTGGGAGCCGTACGCGTGTGACACCGGCACTCCGAACACCAGCTTCGTGGTCACCGAGGCGCAGTTCAACCAGATGTTCCCGGGCCGCAACTCGTTCTACACGTACAGCGGGCTGGTCTCGGCGATGAGCGCCTACCCGGCGTTCGCCAACACCGGCAGCGACACGGTCAAGAAGCAGGAGGCCGCGGCCTTCCTCGCCAATGTCAGCCATGAGACCGGCGGACTGGTCCACATCGTGGAGCAGAACACCGCCAACTACCCCCACTACTGCGACTGGAGCCAGCCCTACGGCTGTCCCGCCGGACAGGCCGCCTACTACGGGCGCGGACCGATCCAGCTGAGCTGGAACTTCAACTACAAGGCGGCCGGGGACGCGCTGGGCATCGATCTGCTGGGCAACCCCTGGCAGGTCCAGAACAACGCGTCCATCGCCTGGAAGACCGGCCTGTGGTACTGGAACACCCAGCGCGGCCCCGGCACCATGACCGGTCACGCCGCGATGGTGAACCAGGCGGGCTTCGGGCACACCATCCGCTCCATCAACGGCTCCCTGGAGTGCGACGGCAGGAACCCGGCGCAGGTCCAGAGCCGGATCAACAACTACAACCGGTTCACCCAGATCCTCGGAGTTTCACCCGGCGGTAACTTGTCCTGCTGACGCGGTCCGGCCCGGCGTGGTGTCATGCACCTGACTTCCGACCTGAACCTCCGGACGAAGGACCCCGTCATGCGCACCCCCCACGCCCTGCTCGCCACGGCCGTCGCGCTCGCCGCGTCGGCCGTGGTGCCCGTTCCGGCCACCGCCGCCCAGGCCGCCGCCCCCACGCCCGGCGCGTACTACGTGCAGAGCGCCGTCACCGGGCTGAACGCCGCCGACGCCAGCGGCGCGGTCGAGCAGCACAACCCCAAGGGCAACGAGGACCGCCAGCAGTGGACCCTGCGGGCGAACGGTTCCGCCTACGTCCTGGAGAACACCGACGCGCCCGGCTCCTGTCTCGGCCGCTCCGGCGCGCAGGCCAGGACCGTCCCCTGCGCCGGGGCCGACGCCCCCTGGGAGATCACCCCGACGGGCACCGACCAGTACACCCTCAAGGCCCCCGGCACCGACCGTCACCTCACCGTCGCCGCCAAGCCGTCCGGCGCGAACTACCCGGCCCCGCTCGCCGTCGGCGGCGCGGGCGCCCTCGCCGCCTGGTACCTCACCCCGGTGACCTCCCCCACCCGCCCGATGCCCCCCGCGAGCGAGCGCACCCTCGACCAGGTCACCTTCCTGACCTCGCACAACGCCTACGCCAACGGCGTGGACGGCGGCTTCGCCCCGCCCTTCGTCAATCTCTTCCCCAACCAGTCGCGCGGCATCAACCAGCAACTCGCCGACGGGGTCCGCGGATTCATGCTCGACATCCACCAGACCCCGGACGGCGCCATCCTCTGCCACAACAGCTGCACCCTGGTCAGCCGCCCGGTCGCGCTCTGGGTCGACCTCCAGCGGATCGTGGACTTCCTCAAGGCCAACCCGGACCAGATCGCCACCGTCTTCCTGGAGGACTACGTCGACCCGGCCGTCCTGCGCTCCGAACTCGCCCGGGTCGGCGGCCTCTCCGACGTCCTCTACCGCCCCGACCGGACCGGCGTCCGGCAGAACGGCTGGCCCCGGGTCGCCGACCTGATCGCCGCCGACGACCGGCTGCTGATCTTCACCGACCACAGCCGCGCCGCCGACCAGTCGGCGGGCCTGACCCGGGACAGCTTCGGTGTGATGTACCAGAGCGAGTGGACCGTGGAGAACTACTGGTCCATGGGGTCCGGCGTCGGCGCCTCCGACTGGTCCTGCTACAGCCGCTGGTACGGCGCCGACACCAATATCCCGCTCACCCGCACCGAAGGTGCCTTCCGGCCGCTGTTCGTGATGAACCACTTCCGCGACACCCCGATGTCCGGCACCGCCGGGACCGACAACTCCAAGCTCACCGACCGCGCCCGCCGCTTCTGCGAACCGGCCGCCCGCAAGAAGCCCACCTTCCTCGCCGTGGACCGCTACGACCTGGGCAACCCGAAGGCAGCGGTGGACACCCTCAACACGTACGTCTACCCGTAGGACCCGTAGGACCCGTAGGACCCGGAAGCCCGGGAAGACCTTGGTGTGACCCGTACGACCCGTACGACCCGTACCACCCGTACGACCCGTAGGACCGGCAGGTCGGCCGCCCCCCGCCCCCAGGGCGGCCGACCTTGCCCTCAGCTCCCGGCGCCGGTCACCGGGTAGTGGTCCGAGAGATTGGTGTACGTGTAGTCCGTCCCCCAGCTCGACACCGTCCAGGGCGCGCTGGTCTCCTTGACGACCTCGTTCCGCCACACCACCGGACGGGCGTGCCCCGCCCGGTGCAGGACATGGTCCAGGTCCTCGCGCGGATCGGACGGATACCGGTCCAGGGCGATCGAGTTGTCCCGGGTGTCGAAGGAGTACGGGTGCCCGGTCCGGGCGTCGGCCTCGACCAGCCCGGCGTCGGCCAGCATCGAGCCGTACTCGGCAGCGCGCGAGTCGACATTGAGATCCCCGGCGACGATCACCTGCTCCCCGGGCGGGATGTTCTTGCCGTCCAGGAACGCGTCCACGGCGCGGAACTGCCGGCTGCGGGTCCGGGCCGCCTCACCCGCGCCGCAGCCGGGGTCGGTGGACTGGGCGTGGGTGCCCAGCACATGCACCTTGCTGCCGTTCACATTCAGCACCACATAGGCGAAGCCCTTGTTGGACCACCAGTCCGCGCCGCACGCGTCCTGATAGACCCACTGCTCCTTGCGCAGCACCGGCCACTTGCTGAGGATCGTCACCCCGCCGTCCTCCGGGGTCGTCGCCGAGTACGCGCCGCCGGTGGCGTCCCAGCCGCTCCTGGTCCGCCCCACCACCGGCGTCTGGTACGGGTAGCGGTCGGCGAGCCGGTTCTTGAGCGCGTCCGAGGTCGTGTTGTCGAACATCTCCTGGAGGACGATCACGTCCTGCCCCTGGACGAAGGGCGCCCCGGCGATCGCCGCCGCGCGGTGGGCCTGACCCCAGTTCGGGTAGAGGGACGTGCTCATCAGGAACGCGTTGTACGACAGCACCTTGAGCGCGGGCGCCGGGGCGGCGGCCGACGCGGTGGGCGCGGAGCCCAGCAGACCGGCGGCGGTCAGTGAGCCCGCGACCAGGGCGGCGGCGGCCCGGACACGGGTACGGCGGTATGCGGTGAGCGTCACTGGATCTCCCTGTGGCTGAAAGGGGGTTGAGTGGCGCCGCATATCAAACCAGCGGGGATTACTCCCAGGTAACACCTGTGCGGGAGAAGGATGACCGAGGGGCGTACAGGGCGGAAGTGTTCAGACGAGCCAGCTTCCGTCGCGCATGATGTGCCGCTGCGGCAGCTCCCGCTCCTCGTGCCAGCACTGCACCGCGCGCGGAGTCACCCGGTAGTAGGCGTACACCGCCCGGTCCGTACGCGGGTCCCAGCCCGTCTTGCGCCGGAACGCCTCCGCCGCACCGGCCGGTACCTCCGTCCGGTCGTGGACCTCCACGTCCCCGTCGATCAGGACGACGTCCCGGGTGTCACCGAACGCCAGCCGGACCGCCCGCGCGCCGGTGGCGAGATTGCGGCCGGTGGGATTGGTGGGGCGGGTGGCCAGCCAGACCGCGTCGTCGTGCCAGACGAACCACAGCGCCACCAGACACGGCACCCCGCCGGTGTCCGCCGACGCCACCCAGATGTCCGTCTCGCGCTCCAGCCGCCCCAGTACGTCCCGCTTGCGCTGCTCGCGGTCGCGCGGCACCTCCGTGATCGTCATGCCGGGCATGCTAGGGCCTGTCGTTTGGATCATCCTGGCCGTCAGCCGCAGTGCCTTGGCGGCCGACCCGAGCGGGGTCTGGTGCGTGCAGCTGCAAGGCGGAGGAGGGAGTCGACGCGGAGCGTCGGCGAGTGACGACAACGCGGCAGATGTGCGTGCCAGGCCCCGCGAAGCGCCGGGATGATCCAAACGACAGGCCCCGGCCGCCGGATGGCCTCCGGCGGCTAGCGGCCAGGGGTGTAGGACTCCCGGCGGAGGGGCGGGCGGCAAGCCGGGGAGCGGATCGGAGGCCGCCCGGGACAGGGGTCGCACCCCTAGGTGGCGCGGTCCGCGTTTTACGTATAACCTCTCCGGTCAACCGTACTCCCGGAAGGTCCCGATGCGACGCGTCGCCCTGGTCAGCCTTGTCGTCGACGACTACGACGAGGCCATTCGCTTCTACACCGAGGCCCTCGGCTTCCGGCTCGCCGAGGACACACCGCGTCCCGACGGCTCCCGCTGGGTCGTGGTCGAACCGGGTACCGAGAGCGCCGGTGCCGCCGTACTGCTCGCCCGTGCCAAGGGCGAGGCTCAGCGGGCCCGGATCGGCGACCAGACCGGCGGCCGGGTCGGCTTCTTCCTGCACACCGACGACTTCGCCCGCGATCACGCCCGGATGCTGGCCGCCGGAGTGACCTTCCTGGAGGAGCCCCGGCACGAGCCGTACGGCTCGGTGGCCGTCTTCCAGGATCTGTACGGCAACCGGTGGGACCTGCTCCAGCCCACCGCCCCGTAGGTCCGCGCCGCCCTTCTCCGTTCTGTACCTCAGCTTCCGTCCTGTCTCGTCCCGGAAAGACCACATCATGACCCCTACGCGCGTAGATGACGCCACGCTCCGCAGGCTCCCCAAGGCCGTGCTGCACGACCACCTCGACGGCGGACTGCGTCCCGCCACCGTCGTGGAGCTGGCCGAGGCCGTCGGCCACACCCTGCCCACCACCGACCCCGACGGCCTCGCCGCCTGGTACTACGAGGCCGCCAACTCCGGTGACCTGGTGCGGTACATAGCCACCTTCGAACACACCCTCGCGGTGCTGCAGAACCGCGAGGGCCTGCTGCGCACCGCCGAGGAGTATGTGCTCGACCTCGCGGCCGACGGGGTGGTCTACGCGGAGGTCCGGTACGCGCCCGAGCTGATGCTGACGGGCGGGCTGGCGCTGCCGGAGGTCGTGGAGACCGTGCAGCAGGGGCTCGCGGCCGGGATGGCGAAGGCGGCGGCGATGGGGACGCCGGTCCGGGTCGGCACCCTGCTGTGCGGGATGCGGATGTTCGACCGCAGCCGGGAGATCGCCGACCTTGCGGTGGCGTTCCGGGACGCCGGGGTCGTCGGCTTCGACATCGCGGGCGCCGAGGACGGCTTCCCGCCCGCCGACCACCTCGCCGCCTTCGAGCATCTGCGCCACGAGAGCGTGCCGTTCACCATCCACGCCGGTGAGGCACACGGTCTGCCCAGCATCCACCAGGCGCTCCAGGTGTGTGGCGCCCAGCGGATCGGGCACGGGGTGCGGATCATGGACGACATCGTGGACGGCAAGCTGGGGCGGCTCGCCGGATGGGTCCGCGACCGCCGGATCGCCCTGGAGATGTGCCCGACCTCCAACCTCCAGACGGGCGCGGCGACCTCCATCGCCGGGCACCCGATCACCGTACTGAAGGACCTGGGCTTCCGGGTCACCCTCAACACCGACAACCGGCTGGTCTCCGGCACCACCATGAGCCGGGAGATGTCCCTGCTGGTGGACGAGGCGGGCTGGACCGTCGACGATCTGCGCACGGTCACCGTGAACGCGGTGAAGAGCGCGTTCATCCCGTTCGACGAGCGCCGGGCGCTGATCGAGGACGTGGTGCTGCCGGGCTACGCGCGCTGGACCAGTCCGGCGGCGTAGGCGGCCTGTCCGATGTGCTGGAGATCGTCGGACAGCACGCTGACCAGCCGTACGCCGAGGGTGACCGGCGGCTCCCAGCCTTCGTCCACCACCCGTTCCAGGTCCTTGGCGGTGAGTGCGCGCAGCGCTCCGAGGGTCTGGGTGTGGACGGTGTCGTAGTAGCCGGTGAGCAGCCGCCCGTCGGTCACCCGCACCTGGGCGACCTGGGCGGGGGTGTGCCCGTAGCCGGTGTCGTGGTGGGGCAGGCCGAGGCCGAAGCGGTCCGGCCAGTCGCCGGAGAGCCAGATCTGGTCGAGTCCGAACGCGTCGGCGATGTGGTCGTCCTGGACCCGGGTGAGATGCCAGACCAGCCAGGTCACGGAGTTGGCGGCGGGGGAGGGGCGGGCGTTGAGCCGCTCGGCGTCGAGCCCCTCCACCACGGCGTGGACCTCTTCCCGGATGCGGTCGTAGCCGTCGATGAGGATGTCTTTGGCATGCATGGCTCCAGCCTCGCGCACGTCACTCCGGCCCGCCGCCGCTGCCTGCCGCCGACGTCAGCGGATCACGCTGGTTGCTTGAGCCGGTCGCCGGTCGCCGGTCGCCGGTCGCGTGTGTCCGCGTGCGTCCGCCTGTGCTGACCGTTCGCCGCGTCAGTCCGCGTGCGCCGGTCGCTGGCCGCGTGCGTCCGCCTGTGCCGAGCGTTCACCGCGTCCGTCGCTGTGTGCCGGTCGCTGGCCGGGTCCGTCTGCCTGTGCCGACCGGCGTCGAGGCCCGCTGCCTGTGCCGAGTGTTCGCCGCGTCCGTCGGTGTGCGCTGGTCGCTGGCCGGGTCCGTCTGCCTGTGCCGACCGGCGTCGACGCCCGCCGCCTGCGCCGAGTGTTCGCCGCGTGCGTCCGTGTGTGCCGGTCGCTGGCCGGGTCCGTCTGCCTGTGCCGACCGGCGTCGAGGCCCGCTGCCTGTGCCGGGCGTTCGCCGCGCCCGCCACCTGCGCCGACCCCTCGCCGTCCCGTACCCCCCTACGCCGACCGTTCGCCCCGTCCGCCGCCCGTCTCCAGTAGGCCCATCAGTGCGCGGGCCGCCGGGCTGGTGGCCTGGGCCGGTGGGAGCAGGGCCACCGTCTCGTAGAGCGTGTCCTCGGTGTCCCGTACCGGGAGCGCGGTCAGTGACTCCCGCTTGAAGCGGAAGTGTGCCGGGACGACCGCGATGCCGAGGTTCTCGTCCACCATGTCCAGCAGTCCGTGCACATCGTTGACCTCCAGCGCCACCGTGCGCCGCACCCCCGCGGCGGCGAACGCGGCGTCCGTGGTGCGGCGCGGCCCCCAGTCCGGGTGGAAGTCCACGAACACCTCGCCGCCCAGCTCCCGGGGTGTCACCGCCGCGCCCGTCCGGGCCAGCCGGTGCCCGGGATGGCACAGCACGGTCATCGGCTCGCTGGTCAGCGGCACCCGGCGGAGCTGGTCCGGGTCCTCCGACGCCGACTGCACCACGAACGCGAGATCCAGCCGCCCGGCCGCCACCTCCTCGGCCAGCGCGCCCGAGCCCGCCTGCCGCAGACAGATCTCCACATCCGGGTGGCGTCTGCGGAACGCGGCCAGCAGCCCCGCCACATGCACCCCGGCGATGCACTGCTCGGAGCCGAGTGCCAGCATCCCGCGCAGTACGCCCTGCACCGCGGCCACCGCCTCGTGCGCCGCGCGCACCTGGGCGAGGATGCGCTCCGCCTCGTCCAGCAGGGCGCGCCCGGCGGGGGTCAGGGTGACCCGGCGGGTGGTGCGCACGAACAGCGGGGCGCGCAGCTCGCGCTCCAGGGCCCGGATCGAGGCGGACAGCCCCGACTGGGAGACCATCAGCCGCTCGGCGGCCCGGGTGAAGTGCTGGTCCTCGGCGACCGCGACGAAGTGCTGGAGATGGCGCAGTTCCATGATTGAGCAGCGTAGTCGCTCAATTCCATCTGATTCTCCTGTTGGACCACTGCACACGGGACGGGTCACAGTGGGATGCCCCACCCTGCCCGACCGGCCAACCCTGATGGAGTCGCGTTGTACACCGCACACCCCGACCGCTACGCGGATCTTCCCTACCGGCGCACCGGACGCAGCGGTCTGCGCCTCCCGGCGCTCTCGCTCGGCCTGTGGCACAACTTCGGACCCGACCGCCCCGCCGAGACACAGCGGGCCATCCTGCGCCGCGCCTTCGACCTCGGCGTCACCCACTTCGACCTCGCCAACAACTACGGCCCGCCGCCCGGCGCCGCCGAGTCCGCGCTCGGCGACGCCCTGCGCGCCGACCTCGCCCCGTACCGCGACGAGCTGGTGATCTCCACCAAGGCGGGCTATCTGATGTGGCCCGGCCCCTACGGGGAGTGGGGTTCGCGCAAGTACCTGCTGTCCTCGCTCGACCAGAGCCTCGCCCGGATGGGCCTGGAGTACGTCGACATCTTCTACTCGCACCGCTTCGACCCGGAGACTCCGCTGGAGGAGACGATGGGCGCGCTGCACTCCGCCGTGCAGCAGGGCAAGGCGCTGTACGTCGGGGTCTCCAACTACTCCGCCGGGCAGACCCGCGAGGCCGCCCGCATCCTGCGCGAGCTGGGCACCCCGCTGCTGATCCACCAGCCGCGCTACTCGATGCTCGACCGCCGCCCCGAGGACGAGGGGCTGCTCGACGCGCTGGACGAGCTGGGCGTCGGGTCCATCGCCTACTCCCCGCTGGAGCAGGGCCTGCTCACCGGCCGCTATCTCGACGGCGGTATCCCCGAGGACTCCCGGGCGGCGGGCGCCAGCCCGTTCCTGACCGCGGACACCGTGGCGGAGCAGTTGGAGCGGCTGCGGGCGCTCGACGGGATCGCCCAGGACCGGGGCCAGACCCTCGCCCAGCTGGCGCTGGCGTGGGTGCTGCGCGGGGGCAGGGTCACCTCGGCGCTGATCGGCGCGAGCAGCGTCGCCCAGCTGGAGGACAGCGTGGGCGCCGCCCGTCGGCTGGACTTCGACCCGGAGGAACTGGCCCGGATCGACGCGATCGTCAAGGGCTGATCCGGCCACCGGGGGCACGGGCGCGCCCCGGAGCGCGCGGAAGTACACCCCACGCCCGGGGGCGCGCAAGGGTGCGTGCCCGGCCGTGGGGGCGCGTGCGGGCGCCCCCACGATGCCCCCGACCGCCTCTTCGGAGGCACGGTCGCCCGCGCCCCCCTTCGGTCCCCCGCGCCCCCGCCCTCACCGGCGGCTCCGTGTGAGCCGTCGGCCAGCTCACCCCTTTTCGGCCATCCACTCCCGCGAATATGCCAAGAGACTGGCCGGAAAGTAATGGTGACAGTGTGTCAAGAGTGAACATACTCAACGTGAGGGGCAGTACACCGCTCCGAGCCGCACGAAAGCGAGGCAAGGCCGCACGCGATCAGCGGGGGAGTGGAAAGGTGCACGACGAATTCCTGTGCCACGTCACGGCGTACGGGGTGTGCGACGGCCGGCGGATCGGCGTTCCGCTCGGCACCTATCGCGCACCGACCCTGGCCCTGGCGCTCTGGTGGCTCCGCGACCGGGCGTCCTGGATAGCGGAGCGGCTCGACCCGCTCCCCGACAACCCGCAGATCCCGCAGGGCGCCCTCGTGCCGGTCGCCGCCGGGGTGCCGGACGTGCCCCGGCTGCTGCGCCGCTGGTGCGCGGACGCCGCCCAGCAGGAACTGGTGGCCGACCAACTGGCGGTCGGGCGGCTGGTCCGGATCGCGGCGAGCGATGACACCACCGAGTACGAACTGCTGGCCGAGTCGGTCGACGCCCTGCGGATGCAGCGGACGGTACCGGCGCTGGTGGTGCCGGTCGGCTGACCACCGGGGGTGGCGTCGTGGGCGGTCCGTGGTGACCGGCGGTCACGGTGGGCGGGCGCGGGCGTGGCCTGTGCGGCGCGGGTGTCGGGCGTAGGGGTGGTCGGCGGGCCATGGTTCCGGCCGTGGGCGTGGCTGGTGGAGTACGGCTGCCGGGCGCGGGCGTGGTCTGTGGGGTGCGGCTGCCGGGCGTAGGGGTGGTCTGCGGGGCATGGATACCGGGCGTGGGAGTGGTCGGTGGAGTACGGCTGCCGGGCGCGGGCGTGCCCTGTGGGGTGCGGTTGCCGGGCGTAGGTGTGGCCTGTGGGGTGCGGCTGCCGGGCGTGGGCGTGGTCTGCGCGGCACGGTTGCCGGGCGTAGGCGTGGTCTGTGGGGTGCGGCTGTCGGGCGTAGGGGTGGTCTGCGGGGCATGGATACCGGCCGTGGGCGTGGTCGGTGGAGTACGGCTGCCGGGCTTGGGCGTGGTCTGCGCGGCACGGTTTCCAGGCGCGGGCGTGGCCCGCGAGGTACGGCCACCGCCCGTAGCCGTGGCCGGTGGGTCACGGCGACGCACGCGGTGGAGCGTCCGGCGTGGGTGGGATCCCGCCGAGGCCGCCCGCCCGGCGGACCCCCGCCACCAGCAGCCCGCCCGCGCACCCCGCGACCAGCCCCCACAGCGCCGCCAGCCCCAGCGCGGGCCACCACCCGGGGCGCAGGAACAGGTCCCCGGCCAGATCGTCGCCCAGACCGCCGATGCCCAGCACCGACAGCCCGTAGTGCGCGCTGATCCGGCACAGCAGACACATCGCCAGGACCGTCAGCACCAGACCCGCCGCCATCCGCAGCCCGAGCCGCCACAGCGGGGTACGGGCCGGGGATCGGGCCGCCAGCACGGCCGCCGCGCCCAGCAGCAGCACCGCGTCCACCACCACCAGCCACCACACCCGGCCGTCGTACTCCGCCAGCGTGCGCAGATTCAGCGTCGACACATCCGGGCCGCGCAGCACCTGGTCCAGCAGCCGGGGCATGGGCAGCCCGAACGGCCCGTCCACCCGGCCGTGCCAGGTGACGCCCAGACCCAGGGTGAACACCAGCCACACCAGATTCGGCAGCCCCAGCAGCAGCACCGCGAAGGTGTCCGCCGTATGCCCCCGCGATGCCGCCACCACCAGCCCGATCACCACTCCCACCGCGACCACCACCAGCGCCAGCCCCACCATCGCGTACGCCACCGGACGCACCGACGCGTGCAGCCGCAGCGCCGCGCCGGTCAGTGGCGCCCGGCGCGTCACCAGCAGGGCCGGCAGCAGTACGCCCGCCAGCCACAGCAGCCCGAACAGCACGGTGCGCGGCACATCGGTGGTGAAGCCGACCTCCGGCGAGATCCCGAACAGCTCCGTCAGCCGCCGCGCCGCGCCCTCGCCCAGGGTGATCCGGAACATCTGCCGCGCCGCGAACGCCAGCCCCAGCAGTGCGGGCACCCACAGCACCGCGATCCGCAGCGTCCAGCCCGCCAGCCCCGCCGGATCCACCACGGCCCGGTGCCGCAGCGGCCGGAGGAACCCGGTGGCGATCACCAGCGCCCCGGCCAGCGTCACGGACAGCGGTACGACACTCAGGCCCGCGTCGGTCGTGGCGAGCCCGCCCGCGTCCCCGCGCATCCGCAGGGCACCGCCCACCGCCGTCACCATCGTCGCCGCGACCACCCTCGGGTACGCGGCGTCCGGCAGGGCCGGCGCCCCGGCCGCCCACAGCCCCAGCGCGGCCACCACCGCCATCGCGACCAGCCCGGCGACCACCGTGAACAGGGCGTCGAACCAGCCGTGCCGGACGATGTCCGCCCCACCGGGCGGCGCGGCGGAGGGGGACGGCGTCGGGCCGGGGGCGGTCATCCTGTCACGCTAGGCAGCGATCCCGGCGGGCGCCCGCCGGGAGGTCCGTCCGCGCGCCACCCCCCGTGCGGGGACTGCGACGCCCGGCACTGGGTAGCAGCACTGGTGCAGCAGCGTCCGGCCACGCCGGCTTCCGAGAGAGAACCGCATGATCGAGCACCGGGACGGGGCAGTGATGCCGACTGGTTTCGACGTGCCCGTCGAACCGTTGCGGCGCGCGGCGCACTACACCGGGGAACCGGGGTGCATCGCCGACGCGCGGGCCTTCGCCGGGCTCTTCCTGGAGCAGCTGAGAACCGAGTGGTGCGCCAGGATCGGTGCCCGCGCCGAGGACGAGGTGCTCCTCGTCGTCAGCGAACTCGTCACCAACGCCGACCGGCACAGCAACGGGCCGTACATCCTGGAACTGGAGGGCACCGACGCCCAGGTGACCGTCTATGTCTACGACAGCAGCGCGGCGCTGCCCCGCGCCTACCCGCGCGACCCGGAGCGCGTCGGCCGCCACGGTCTGGAGATAGTGCACGCCCTCACGGCCGAGGTGACGGTCGAGCGGGTACCGGTGGGCAAGCGGGTACGGGCGGTGGTGCGGGTCGCCACCGAGTGACCGAGCCGAGTGGCAGAGATGGCAATGGGGGGGGAGTCTCCCTCCGCCCCCTCACCTCTCCCGCCAGGTCTCCTCTCAGGCGCAGCCCAGCTCGCTCAGCATCCCCTTGCGCAGCCGGACGATGATCCGCTTCAGCAGCCGGGACACATGCATCTGGGAGCAGCCCAGCTGTTCGCCGATCTCCGCCTGGGTGGCCTCCTCCACGAACCGCATGTGCAGGATGCGCCGGTCGCGCTCGCCCAGCTCGGCCATCAGCGGGGCCAGCGAATGGACGTCCTCCACCAGCCGCAGCCCGTGCTCCTCGACGCCGATGAAGTCCGCGAGCACCGCCTCGCCGTGGCCCGGGTCCTCCCCGGTGAGGGCCGCGTCCAGGGACGAGGAGTTGTAGCCGTTGGCCGCGAGCTGTGCCTCGACCACCTCGTCCGGGCTGATGTCCATGACCGCCGCCAGCTCGGCCACCGTAGGCTCCCGGTCCAGATGACCGGCCAGTTCCTCACGCGCCTTCGCCAGCTCGACCCGGGCCTCCTGGAGACGGCGCGGCACGTGCACCGCCCAGGTGGTGTCCCGGAAGAAGCGCTTGATCTCGCCGACGATGTACGGCAGCGCGAACGTGGTGAACTCGACCTCGCGGGAGAGGTCGAACCGGTCGATCGCCTTGATCAGACCGATCATCCCGGTCTGGACGATGTCCTCCATGTCGTCGCCGCGCCCACGGAAGCGTCCGGCGGCGAACCGGACCAGCGAGATGTTCAGCTCGATCAGCGTGTTGCGGACGTACTGGTGCTCATGCGTCCCCTCCTCCAGCTCCGCGAGCCGGGGGAAGAGCTGACGGGACAGCTCACGTGCGTCCAGTGGCGCCACGGTCCGCGGGTCCACCGAGTCCGGCAGTATCCCCTCCCCCGCTCGGGTCCCGGCGGTGTCGCTGCCGACCGTTGCCTCCGACCTGATCACGGCGGTGTCCATTGCCTCTCCCACGAACATCAAAGTCCGGTTTTTGTCGTCGGGTTGCTGCCTCGGTCCGTGCCTCTTCGCTGCCTCGGCTACCCAGGGTTCACCGAGCCATGCACACTTCCTCCCGGACCGAACGCGCGCCTGACGCACCGGACGTGGGCCCGGCGGAGCGCCGACGCGGATTTCCCGCAGAGCGGAATCCGCAGCACTTCCCGGGACGGCCGGGGCTCCTAGGCTGGAGAGGTGAGCGACCAAGCGCCCCGAGCGTCCGACGAAGCCCGTGTCATCCCGCTGCGCCCCGCCGCGCCCGCACCCGTGCCTGTGCCGACGCCTGTGCCTGTGCCTGTGACCACGCCCGTGCCGCGAGCCGTGCCCCGGAGCGGGCCGTCGGCCGCCGAGCCGTTGTGGCGGGACCTCGTCGGCGATGTCCTGCGCCGCGAGCGCCTCGCGCAGGAGCGCACGCTGAAGGACGTCGCCGACGAGGCCCGGATCTCCATGCCGTACCTCTCCGAGGTGGAGCGGGGCCGTAAGGAGGCGTCCTCGGAGGTGCTGGCCGCCGCCGCCCGCGCCCTGGGCCTGGGGCTCGGCGATCTGCTGTCGCTGGCCCAGGGCGAACTGGTCCGGACGGCGAGCCGGACCGCCGTCCGCCGCCGGACGCCGTCCCATCCCACCGGCACCGCCCGCGCGCCCCGTGCCACCCGTTCGTCCTACGACGGGCTGCTGCTGGCCGCCTGACGCGGCAGGCGGGTCAGGTCGGAGAACCGACGGCCCGCCTGCTCAGCACCTCGTCCGCGAGCCCGTACTCCACCGCCTCCCGCGCGGTGAACACCTTGTCGCGGTCCATGTCCGCGCGCAGGGTGGGGAGGTCATGGCGGGTGTGGTGGGCCAGCACCTCCTCGACCTGGCCGCGGATACGGACCATCTCCTTCGCCTGGAGCGCCAGATCGGAGACCGTGCCCCGGCGGCCCCCGGACGCGGGCTGGCCCAGCAGCACCCGCGCGTGCTCCAGCACGAACCGCCGCCCCGGGTCGCCCCCGGCCAGCAGCACGGCCGCCGTGGACGCCGCCTGTCCCACACAGAACGTCGAGATGGGCGCCTGGACGAACGTCATGGTGTCGTAGATCGCCATGAGGGAGGTGATGGAGCCGCCGGGGGAGTTGATGTAGATCGCGACCTCGTTGTCGGGTGCCGCCGACTCCAGATGGAGGAGTTGCGCGATGACGACGTTGGCGACCCCGTCGTCGATCTCCGTGCCGAGGAAGATGATCCGCTCGGAGAGCAGTCGGCTGAACACGTCGTAGGACCGCTCGCCCCGCGGGGTCTTCTCGACCACGTTCGGGATGGTGTAGGAGCCCATGTCGATGCCCCCGTGGGTGGTCGTCATGTCACAGTCCCATCCGTCGTCGCGCGGCGGCCGGGCGGATGTCGGCGAACGACTCCACGATCCGGTCGACCATGCCGTACTCGATCGCCTGCTCGGGGGTGAACCAGCGGTCGCGGTCGCCGTCGCGGGAGATGGTCTCCGCGCTCTGGCCGGTGTGCTCCGCGGTGATCCGCTCCATGGTCCGCTTGGTGAAGTCCAGGTTGTCCGCCTGGATCTCGATGTCCGCCGTGGTGCCGCCGATCCCGGCGGACGGCTGGTGCATCATGATCCGCGCGTGGGGCAGCGAGAACCGCTTGCCGGGAGTGCCCACACAGAGCAGGAACTGACCCATGCTGGCGGCGAAGCCCATGGCGAGGGTGGCCACGTCGTTGGGGATCAGCCGCATGGTGTCGTAGATGGCCAGACCCGCGTGGACCGAGCCGCCGGGGCTGTGGATGAAGAGGCTGATGTCGGTGTGCGGGTCCTCGGCGGACAGGAGCATCAGCTGGGCGCAGACCCGGTTCGCGGAGACCTCGTCGACCTGCGTGCCCAGCAGCACGATCCGCTGTCCGAGCAGTTGGGCGGCGAGATGGTCGTCGAACCGGGTGGGCCGGGTGTCGCCCTCCTCGGCCCGGGGCGGTCCGCCCGGACCGGGGAAGGCGGTGAGCGCAGACAGTGACATCGGGACTCCTGGTCGTCGTGGTCGTCGTAGTCGTCGTGGTGCGGGAGATGTCCGTGTCCTCAACTGTCCGCCGACGGGGGCTCCCACCGGGGGTTTCTCGGCTCGCGGCAGATTCGCCGACGGCAGAGCGGCCGGGACCGATGAGTTCCGGGACGGGCGGGGGTCGGTAGGGGTGACACCGGCACCGGCTGACGGGAAGGCACGCATGAGCACCGATGGATTCACCACCTGCCTCTGGTTCGACGGCCAGGCGGAGGAGGCCGCCCAGCACTATGTGTCGATCTTCAAGAACTCGGCGTCCGGCGAGGTCGTCCGCTACGGCGAGGGCGCGCACTTCCCCGCCGGGACCGCGCAGACGGTGGAGTTCACCCTCAATGGACAGCGGTTCGTCGGGCTGAACGGGGGACCGCAGTTCTCCTTCACCGAGGCGGTCTCCTTCCAGATCCCGTGCGCGGACCAGGACGAGATCGACTACTACTGGGCCAGGCTCGGCGAGGGCGGGGAGCCGGGCCCGTGCGGCTGGCTCAAGGACAGGTACGGCGTGTCCTGGCAGGTCGTGCCCGAGCGGCTGATCGCGATGGTCAAGGACCCGGACGGCGAGAAGGCGTCCCGGGCGACCCAGGCCATGATGCGGATGGGCAAGCTGGACCTCGCCGAGCTGGAGCGGGCGTTCGAGGGACGGTGACCCGGCGGTCACCGTGCGGCCCGGTCGTCACCGGGCCGCGCCCACCGCCCGGGTGATCTCCCGCGCCATCCGCAGAATGCCGGGCGAGCGCACCGGGCACGGCTGGGGCGTCGAGGTCGTCGGCGCCAGACAGAAGTGCAGGTAGTCGTCGCTCCGGTGCAGGGCGGTGAGACCTTGCGCCGGGTCCGTGCAGTACTCGGGGTGGGCGCGCTCGTAGGCGGTGCACGGCAGTCGTTCCACCCAGGTGTAGCGGTCGCCCGCGCCGGTCACCACCCGGCCCGCGTCGGCCAGCGCGTGCCCGCTCGCGGCGGCCTGCTCCCGGTAGAGGTCGTTGACCAACTCGACCCGCTCGGGCGTGATCGGGTCCGGACCCTGGAGGACCCAGACGATCCGGGGGCGCCGGTCGCCGCCCGCCGCCGCGATCTGCTCGGTGAGCCGCCGCGCGTCCGCCGTGTACCGGTCGAGGTAGCGCGCGCGGGAGGCGTCGTAGGTGATGCCGTCCATGCACGGGGTGTAGCCCCAGGCGTTGCCCCAGAACTGGAGCACCACCACGTCCGGCCGCTCCCGCCGTACCAGTGCCGCCGCCTTGTCCGCGTCCGGGACGAGGGACTGCTCGCCGGTGCCCTCCAGGTAGTCGCACAGGGTGGTGCCCGAGTAGGGGGCGCTGGTGTAGTCGGCGCCCAGCGCGCGGCGCAGCTCCTGGCCCAGCACGGTCTGGTTCTCCATGGCGAGCGAGTCGCCGATGTACACGACGGACAGGTCCCGGACCGGGGGACGGGTGGACCGCGCGGGTGCGGGGGCCTCAGGGGAGGGGGCCGCGTTCTGCTGGGTGGTGCCGCTCGCCCGGGGGACCGGCGGCACCCGCGTCGGCGCCGACTCCGGGTCCGCGCAGCCGCCCAGCACCAGTACCGCGCCCAGGACGCCCCCGAGCCACCGGCCTCGCATCCACGCCCCCGCCCGTCGTCCGCCGCCGAAAGGGACCCAGGCAAGCACACCGGGCGACCCTTGGGAAGGCACGTGGGTGACAGGAGTTCCCGGATCGCACGCGGGTGCGAGCCGAGTCCGTCGACTGGAGTTGGGCCGGTGGTCATCCGGTGTCCCTACGGTGCGCGCCATGAGAAGACCTTCGATCATGCTCGGCGCCGTCGTCCTCACGGTGGCGCTGGCGTCCCCCGCCGCCGCCAAGGGCCCGCACCAGGGCGGCGACTTCGGCCGCGCCACCCTCACCGGCTTCGCCGCCCTGCCCGCCGAGACCTACGTCCCGGACAGCGAGCCCTCCGGCGCCCTCATCGGCGCGGGCCCGTTCAACGGCATCGCCGCGCCCTTCCAGGACCAGCCGGTGCAGGGCTTCAGCGGGGTCGTCAACCGCCACGACGGCACCTATGACGTGCTGTCCGACAACGGCTACGGCAACAAGGCCAACAGCGCCGACTACCTGCTGCGGGTGCACCGGGTGAAGCCCGACACCCGCACCGGGAAGGTCACGGTGCTCGGCGGCTTCAACCTCCGCGACCCGTACCGCAAGGTGCCGTTCGCGCTCACCCGCGCCGACCGGGTCCTCACCGGCTCCGACTTCGACGTCGAGTCGATCACCCGGACCGCCGACGGCACGTACTGGATCGGCGACGAGTTCGGCCCCTGGCTGCTGCACTTCTCCGCCACCGGCACACTCCTGGAGGCCCCGGTCCCGCTGCCCGGCGTGAAGGCGCCGGAGAACCCCGACCTCGGCGGCGCCCAGCCCAACCTGGGCAGCAGCAAGGGCTTCGAGGGCCTGGTGCGCTCGGTCGACGGCCGGACCCTGTACCCGCTGCTGGAGGGCACGGTCGCCGGGGACACCCCCGGTGACCTGCGGTTCAGCCAGTTCGACCTGCGCACCCGCAGCTACACCGGGAAGAAGTTCGTCTACCGGCTGGAGTCACCCGCGCACGCCATCGGCGACGCCATCGCCGTCGACAAGCACCGCTTCCTGGTCATCGAGCGGGACGGCGGACAGGGCGCCGACGCCAAGTTCAAGCGGCTGTACCTGGCGGACACCCGCGACCGGAACAAGGACGGCGTCCTCGACAAGACACTGGTCGCCGATCTGCTGGACATCGCCAACCCGAGGAAGCTCGGCGGGTTCGGGGAGACGTTCCGCTTCCCGTTCACCACCATCGAGGACGTCGTCCTGCTCGACGACCGCACGGTGGCCGTCCTCAACGACAACAACTTCCCGTTCTCCTCGGGCCGCACCCCCGGCACGGCGGACAACAACGAGTTCATCACCGTCCGGCTGGCCGAGCGGCTGCACGCCGACCCGCGCGCGTTCCGCTGACCGCGTTATCCCTCGTTATCCCTCGTTATCCCTCGTCATCCCTCGTTATCCCTCGTTATCCCTCGTTCACCAGGACCGCCGCTCCGTCGAAGGCCCCCGCCTTCAGATCCCTGAGCGCCCGCGGCGCGTCCGGCATCCCATAGGTGTGCGTCGTCGCCCGTACGTCATGACGGGCGGCGAGCGCCAGGAACTCCCGGGCGTCCTCACGGGTGTTGGCGGTGACGCTGCGGATCTCCCTCTCGTAGAAAAGGTCCGTGGCGTAGTGCAGCGGCGGTACGTCGGTGAGGTGGATACCGGCGACGGACAGGACGCCGCCGCGGTCCAGGGCGCGCAGCGCCACCGGGACCAGGTCACCGACCGGGGCGAACAGGATCGCGCTGTCCAGCGGCTCGGGCGGCGCGGTGTCCAGGTCCTGGGCGGAGGCCGCGCCCAGGTCGAGGGCGAGCCGCCGGGCCGCCGCGCCCCGGGTCACCACATGCACCCGGGCGCCCTGGGCCAGCGCGACCTGGGCGCACAGATGGGCGCTGCCGCCGAAGCCGTACAGCCCGAGGCGCCCGCCGGGCGGCAGCGCGGCCCGCTTCAGCGCGCGGTGGCCGATGATGCCCGCGCACAGCAGCGGGGCCGCCGCCACATCGTCCAGGGCGTCCGGGAGCCGGTGGGCGAACGGCGCCGGGACAGTGGTGTACCCGGCGTATCCGCCGTCGGCGTCCCAGCCGGTGTAGGCGGACGCCGGGCAGAGGTTCTCAGCGCCGCGGCGGCAGTAGGCGCAGGTGCCGTCGGTGTGCCGCAGCCAGGCCACGCCAACCCGGTCGCCGACCGTGAAGTCCCGCGCCGCCGGGCCCAGCGCCACCACCTCGCCCACCACCTCGTGGCCGGGGACGACCCCGGGCCGGTGCACCGGGAGGTCGCCCTCGGTGATATGCAGATCGGTCCGGCACACCCCGCACGCCCGGACCCGCACCAGCAGTTCGTCCCCGGCGGGCTCCGGCACCGGCCGCTCCACCCGGACCAGCGGCTCCCCCTCCACCGGTCCCGGCGTCCGCACCGACCACGCCCGCATCGACCCACCGGTCATCGCAGCCTCCCGTTCCGCCGCGCCGCTCCGGCGTCCGGCGCGCGCCGGACGCCCCCAGTGACTAGCGTGAGGTATCGGGATACTTCTGACGAGCGGAGGGAGCGCCGTCATGACCGTGCAACCCCAGGGAACCCCCGTCTGGGCCGACGCGATGTTCGCGGACGTCGAGGGGGCGAAGAACTTCTACGGCGAGGTCCTCGGCTGGACCTTCGGCGAGGCCAGCTCCGAGTACGGCAACTACACCCAGGCGTTCGCGGACGGCAAGGCGGTCGCCGCCGTCGTCCCGCCGATGCCCGGCCAGGAGGGCACCTCGCAGTGGTGTCTGTATCTCGCCTCGCCCGACCTCGCCACCACCGCCGCCGCGATCCGGGCGAGCGGCGGCCAGGTCCTGATGGAGCCGATGCAGGTCGCCGACTTCGGCTCGATGTGCATCGCGAGCGACCCCGGCGGTGTCGTCTTCGGGGTCTGGCAGGCCGGTACGCATGAGGGGTTCGAGGCGTCCAAGGAGCAGCCCGGCGCCTACTGCTGGGCCGAGGTCTTCACCCGCGACCCGGCGAAGTCCGACGCGTTCTTCCCGGCGGTCTTCCCGTACACCGCCCAGCAGATGGCGGGCGACCAGATGGACTTCCGGATCTACCGCGTGCAGGGCGAGCCCGTGCTCGGCCGGATGAAGATGACGGAGGACTTCCCGCCCGAGGTGCCGCCGTACATCAACGTCTACTTCAACGCGGCCGACGTCGATGACACCGTGGCCCGCGCGACCAAGCTCGGCGCCGTCCTGCGGTATGGACCGGTGGACAGCCCCTTCGGCCGGTTCGCCGCGCTCAGCGACCCGTACGGCGCGAACTTCTCGGTGCTCGACACCACCCGCCTGACCGGCGAGGCACCGCCGCTGACCGACGTCTCCTAGACACCGCCTCTGACCGACGTCTCCTGGCCACCGTCCCTGACCGACGTCCCTGGCCCCTCCTGGGCGCCGGACCGGTCCCGGGGGCGGTCATGGCATGATCGGCACATGCGTGAACGAGTGGTGGCCGCGTGCGACGGGGCTTCGAAGGGGAACCCGGGACCGGCGGGCTGGGCGTGGGTGGTCGCGGACGACACGGAGGCCCCGCGCCGCTGGGAGGCCGGGCCGCTCGGCCGGGCCACCAACAACGTCGCCGAACTCACCGCCCTGGAGCGGCTGCTCACCGCCGTCGACCCCGAGGTGCCGCTGGAGATCCGGATGGACTCCCAGTACGCCATGAAGGCCGTCACCACCTGGCTGCCCGGCTGGAAGCGCAACGGCTGGAAGACCTCCGGGGGCAAGCCGGTCGCCAACCAGGAGCTGGTGGTGCGGATCGACGCACTGCTCGACGGCCGCAGCGTCGAGTTCCGCTATGTCCCCGCCCACCAGGTCGACGGCGACCCGCTCAACGACTTCGCCGACCGGGCCGCCAGCCAGGCCGCCGTCGTCCAGGAGCCCGCGGGCAGCGACCTCGGCTCCCCGGTGCCGCCGCCCTCCCCGGACACCCCCACCGCGAGCGCCCCGCGCCGCAAGCCCGCCCGCAAGACCGCAGCCGCCTCCTCGTCGGCGGGCCGCACGCTCAAGGCCAAGTACCCCGGGCGCTGCCCGGTCTGCGGGCGGTCCTACGCGGCCGGGGAGACCATCGCCAAGAACGACCAGGGCTGGGGTCACCCGGAGTGCCGCTCCGGCGCCTCCTGACCGCCCGCGTCCCCCCGCTGCCGCCGTCCCGCTCGTGGCGTCGTCCACGCGCCCGGAAGGACACCCTCCGACTGCTACTCTGCGTTGTCAATCGACCGCTTTAAGTGACTTCCAGAGGTGTCCGTGAAGGTCGTCTGCGTCGGCGGCGGGCCCGCCGGCCTGTATCTGTCGATCCTGCTGAAGCGGCAGGACCCCACCCACGACATCACCGTCCACGAACGCGACCCGGAGGGGTCCACCTACGGGTGGGGCGTCACCTACTGGCGCGGACTCCTCGACAAGCTGCACGCCCACGACCCCGAGTCCGCGCTCGCCATCGACGCCGGCTCGGTCCGCTGGAGCGACGGTGTCGCCCATGTCCGCGGCCTCGCCACCCGGCACAGCGGCGACCAGGGCTTCGGCATCGGCCGCCACCGGCTGCTGGAGATCCTCGCCGCCCGCGCCCGCGAGATGGGCGTCCAGGTCGACCACCAGCGCGAGATCACCGCCGACCGGCTGCCCGACGCCGATCTGGTGGTGGCCGCCGACGGCGTCCGCAGCGCCCTGCGCACCCGGCACGCCGACGCCTTCGGCACCGAGGTCCGCTCCGGCCGCAACCACTACATCTGGCTCGGCACCACCAAGGTCTTCGACGCCTTCACCTTCGCCTTCGTGGAGACCGGCCACGGCTGGATCTGGTGCTACGGCTACGGCTTCGGCGCCGACCGCTCCACCTGTGTCGTGGAGTGCGCGCCCGAGACCTGGACCGGCCTCGGCCTGGACCGCGCGGGCGAGGAGGACGGGCTCGCACTGCTGGAGAAGCTCTTCGCCGACGTCCTCGACGGCCACCGCCTGATCGGCCGCTCCTCGACCGACGGCGCCGCCCAGTGGCTCAACTTCCGCACCCTGACCAACCGCACCTGGCACCACGGCAACCTGGTCCTGCTCGGCGACGCCGCCCACACCACCCACTACTCCATCGGCGCCGGGACCACCCTCGCCCTGGAGGACGCCATGTCCCTGGCCGGTGCCCTGCGCGACCGGCGGGACCTGCCCCGCGCCCTCGCCGCCTACGAACAGGAGCGCAAGCAGGCCCTGCTGCCGGTCCAGAGCGCCGCCCGCTACAGCGCCCAGTGGTACGAGAACCTGCCCCGGTACATCGGACTTCCCCCCGACCAGATGTTCGCCCTGCTCGGCCAGCGCCACTCCCCACTGCTGCCATACGTCCCGCCGCAGCTGTACTACCGGCTGGACCGGGCGGCGGGACGGCTGGAGCCGCTGCGGCGCCTCAAGCGCTGGCTGGGACCGAGGGTCGCGCGGGCGGTACAGGGCCGGGCGACGGCGGGCCGCACGCAAGGGGACTGAGCGCGCAAGGGGACTTGAGCAGGCAAGGGGACTGAGCGCGGACGGTGTCTACGGCCGGCCGTCCGCCAGCGCGGTCAGCTGCCGGTCGTGCACCCGGCTCAGCAGCGTCAGCGACACCACCGCGCCGATCAGCGCGCAGAACATGTCCCACTGGGTGTCCCAGACGTCCCCCTGGGTGGCGAGGAACGCGTCCGCCGCCTCCCCGCCGATCACCGCCGCCGCCCACTCCAGCATCTCGAACACCGCGCTGAACGCCAGACACGCGCACACCGCCAGCGGCGCCAGCCACCGGCTGCCCCGCAACGGCGAGGTACGCACCAGGAGTTCACGGACCAGGATCGCCGGGACGAAGCCCTGCATCAGATGACCGAACCGGTCGTACGGATTGCGCTCCAGGGCGAACGTGTCGCGCACCCAGTCGCCCGCCGGGACCTCGGCGTAGGTGTAGTGCCCGCCGAGTGCCAGCACCAGGGCGTGCGCGGTGAGCAGTACGCACAGCAGCCCGGTCAGCGGGAACCGCCGCCACATCAGCACGATCAGCGGCAGCCCCAGGAAGATCCAGAACGTCTCCAGGAGCCAGGTCGCCCGGTCCGCCGGGCCCCAGGCGGACACGGCGACACCGGCCACCACCACCCCGGCCAGCACGGCGGGCAGCCGGGTGCGGCGCGGGCCGGGACGGGTGACGGGCAGAACGGGGGCGGCGGACATCACAGGACTCCTCGGCTGGACCTCGATCGGCGAGCCCCATCGTGGCGCCGCCCGGCCGCCCCGGCATGAGTACGGCTACTCAGCCGGACCTGAGCCCTGCGGACGCCCCTTCCCACGGGCGCCGCGCAGCGCGGTCAGACAGGAGGCGATGGCCTGCTGGAGATCCTCAAGACGGGCCAGCATGTCGTCCTCGTAGAAGTCCTGCGCGTCGTCGAAGGTCAGCTCCTCGAATGCCTTGGTCGCCTTCTGGAGACTGCTGTAGAACTTCGTCCGGCGCTCGCTCACCCGCAGCTCGGGATCGGCCTGCACGGTCTCCGCGACCATGTTCTTCATCGTGTCGTACGCGTCGGACGCCCACTCGCCGGAGTCCTCGTCCTCCGCCAGCTCGTCGATCAGCGACAGATGCCGCTCCGCCTCGTGCCGTACGTCGGCGGGCGCGTCCACGGTCTGTCCGGCGGGTGTCTTGATCTGCCCCGACTCGGCGATCTGGCGGACATAGCCGATCCGGTCGGCGGACCGGCTCTCGGTCGCCACCGCCTTCTTCAGATCGTCCGTGCGCACCACGTCCCGGGCCAGTTCCGCCTGGAGTTCCGGGTCCTCGCGCACCCGGTCCAGCAGGGCCCGGCGGGCGGCCTGCGCGGTGGACGGGTCGGCCAGGATCGCGGCCCGCAGCGCGGTCGGGTTCTCGGCCACCTCCAGCGCCTTGGTCGGCCGGATGCCCTCCGCCTCGGCGGCCTCGGCGATGGCGGTGCCCCGCTCGGAACCGGCGCTGTTGCGCGAGCTGTAGTAGCCCAGCCAGACATCGGCGTCCGGCAACTCCACGTCCTGGCCCGGCTCCAGCGCCTCGAACTGCGGCACCATGCCGTCGTCGGCGGCCCGGTCCCACGCCCGGTAGTACCGCATGACCCGCTCCGGGGAGCAGTCCGCCAGCGCCGCGAACTCCTTCGCCGACACCTTCACCGAGCCCGCCGGGGCCTCGTCCACGCCCTGTCCGCCGGGCCGCACGTTCCGCGCCACCAGCAGCGCGAACGCCCAGCCGCCGGTACGGGCGTAGACGCCGAACGTGCGGGCATCACGAGCGACCAGGTCGCTGGCAGCGGCGACCTCGGAGACCCCGTCGAGGGGCGGCACGGGGGCGGGTACGGCGGCCATGGCGGGTACGGCGGAGGGGGCCGGGTCGGCGGGCGGGGCGGTCGACGGACCGGCCGCTTCCGTAGCCTCGGCCGCTTCCGTCGCCTCGGACGGATCGATCGCCTCGGTCGCCTTGGTCGCCTCGGTCGTCAGGGTCACGAAGAACACTCCTGTGGGGCGGGGAACAGTGCTGCGGACATACAGACAGGCAGCCTATATGCACCCATTGACCGTGGTTTGCGCACCCCGCACCGCACGTGCCCCCGGAGGCGGACAGTACCCGGCGTTCAGTCCACCGGTGGGCGGAACGTCCGCAACACCGTCGCCAGTGCCTCCCGGTTGGCCCGGTCCGTCCAGTCCGCCGCCGGTGTCGTCCAGCGCACCGAGTACCCGATCCCGCCGCCCGCCGAGACGCCCCGCCCGAACGTCCGTACCCGGGTGCCGTCCACGTCGGCCAGCCAGTCGATGTCCGCCGCCTTGCGCCCCTGATACGTCGTCGGCTCGATCTCGCCGATCCGTTCGTAGCCGTCGGTCTGCTCCAGACCGGGTTCCACGTCGTCCCGCCAGACGGCGACGGGATCGGGGCCGACCCGCTCGCTGTAGGTGACCGTCAGGGTGCGCGGATCGCCCTCGGCGCCGAGCACCACCCGGTAGGCGAGGTCGGAGACCTTGTCGGTGGCCAGGGCCGTCCACCCTTCGGGCAGCGCGACCGAGAACCCGAGCGGTGAGGTGAACGTCCGGAACCCTGCGGGGAGTCCGGAACGGGAGGGAGTGGGGGAGGGGGACGGGGGCTGGGACGGGGGAGGAGTGGGCGGTGTGGTGGGCGGGGCCGATGCCGACGGGCGGGGCGGGGGCTCGGGCGCGGCGGCGGAGCCCCCGTCGCCGGACGGCTGCCGTACCGCCGCCGCCACGGCGACCGTCACCCCGGCCAGCGCCAGTGCCGTACCGGCCACCAGCCACCGCCGGTTCCACCGGGACCCGGCGTGCACGGCGGAGGCGTACGCGTGGCTCAGCCGGGGTCGGGGGCCGGCCGGCGGGACCGCCTCCGGGTCGGCGCTGAGCACTCTGACCAGCGCGTCACGTGTCACCGGGCGGCTCAGCCGTTCCCGGGAGTTCTTGCGGAGCAGGCCCGTGATCACCTGGGCGAGCGGACCCGCCCGCAGCGGCGCCCGCAACGGCAGCCGGTCCACGCCCCGGAGCGTGGCCTCGGGCCGGTCCCGGTCCCGGAACGGCGGACGCCCCTCGACCATCGTGTAGAGCAGCGCGCCCAGCGCCCACAGATCAGCGGCCGGACCCACCCGCTCGTCCCGCGCCTGCTCGGGCGAGGCGTACGACGGTGCCGTCAGCCGGGGCGCGAGGGTCGCGCCCGCGAGACCGAAGCCGAGCACCAGGAGCGGACCCCGGTCCGGCACGAACACCTGGCCGGGGCTCAGCTCCCCGTGGGTGATGCCCTCGCCGTGCGCCGCGTCCAGGACGTCGAGCAGCTCAAGACCGAGCCGAGCCGCCCGGACATAGTTGAACGACCCCTCCTCCGCGAGGAGTCCGGACAACGGTGTGCCGCCCGGCCACTCGGTGGCCGTCCACAGGCTGTCCCCGTCCGCGAAGGTCTCGATCACCCCCGGCACCCGGCCTGGGGCCAGCGCGCCCATCGCCTCCGCCGTGCGCAGTATCCGCCCGGTCGCGCGCCGGGCGGTGCCGTCGCCGCTGCCGGGCGGCAGACCGACCCGGGTCAGCAGACACGGGCGGCCCGCGTCGACGTCCTCGCCGTACCAGCTGACGCGGTTCGTCTCCTGTTGCACCGCGTCCAGCAGCCGGTACCGCCCGGCGACCAACTCGTGCGCGACGACATGCGCCTCGGCCATGCTCATCCCTCACTGCACCCCGCTCCCACCTTTCCCACTGGTACGCAGCCGGTGACGGCCGGTGTTCAACGAGAACGGCAACTGGGCGCAGATGTTCCGGGTTTCCCGGCGCGGGCGGGCGGTTCGGGCCTTCCGCAGGTCAGAGCAGGCCGAAATCCGCCGTCCAGCGGGCCATCTCGGCCGGTGCGGTGTTCCCGCCGCACACCACCAGACCCAGCCGGGCGTCGTCGCCGACCCGCTCCAGAATTCGCCGGGACGCGGGCAGCAGACAGCCCGCCGCGGGCTCCACCCACAGCTTGGCGTGCTCGGCGAACTCCAGACAGCCCCGTACGGCCTCCCGGTCCGGCACCACCAGGACCTCGGTGACCAGCGCCGCCACATGGTCGTAGGTGAGCTGGGAGACCGCCGGGGCGGAGAGGGTCGTCACGATCGACGACGGGGTGATGGGGACCGGGCCGCCCGCGCGCAGCGCCTCGGACATCGCCGCCGCGCCCTCCGTCTCCACGCCCCAGATCCGCAGCCCCGGCCGCCGGGCCCGCAGCGCCGCCGCGACCCCGGCGATCAGCCCGCCGCCCCCGATGCTCACCACCACGTCGGTCAGCTCCCCGGCATCCGTGTCGAACTCCAGCCCGACCGTGCCCTGGGCCGCGATCACCACCGGGTCGTCGAACGGGTGGACCAGGGTCAGCCCCTCGTCCCGCAACCGCCCGACCAGCTCGAACGCCGACGCCATCGAGTCGGTCAGCCGCACCGAGGCGCCCGCGTCGCGCGCCAGCTCCACCGACCGCGCGGGCGCGGTGCGCGGCATGACCACGGTGGCCTTCACATCCAGCGCGGCGGCCATCACCGCCAGCGCGATGCCATGGTTGCCGCCGCTGACCGCGACCACCCCGGCCGCCCGCTCGGCCTCGGTCAGCGCCAGCAGCCGGGCCGTGGCACCGCGCGCCTTGAACGACCCGGTGCGCTGCAACAGCTCCAGCTTGGCGGTCACCGGGACGCCCAGCAGGGCGGACAGCCCCGGGCTCGGCACGGTGGGCGTGCGCACCACATGCCCGGCGATCCGCCCGGCCGCCGCCTCGATCTCGGACACACCGATCACTTCTGCCACCTCGTCGCTCACGGTCCCTCGGTCCTCTTCCGCTCGTATGGGGTCTGACGCGGTCAGTGCTGCTGCGGCTTGGCCGCGGTCGCCTCGCTGGGGCGGACGACGACATGGCCCTGGCCCTGGAGCATCAGCTGCACCGCCTCACCGGACCCGCCGCGCAGCATCGAGCCGACCGACTGGGAGCGGTGCAGGGACGTCTGGAGCCCCGCCGTCCAGCCGACCACCGCGTCCGTGTCCACGTACACCGGCGACTGCGGGGCGACCGGGATGACCAGCGGACTGCCCTCGCACACCAGCCCCAGGCGGCCGTATCCGGTGAAGACGCTGTTGAACAGGCCGCCGCCGGTGATGCCCGCGCCCTTCACGGTCGCGATCCGGTAGGCCAGCGTGGGGTCGAAACACAGCACGTTCCGCCCGTTCACGGTGAACTCGTCGCCCTGCTCCAGCTCCACGATGAAGCAGTTCTGGGCCTCCTGGGCGAACCATGCCTCGCCCTGGCCGCGCACCGACATCAGGGGCAGCCCTTCACCGGTGACGGCTCGCTTCAACATGCCGCCGACGCCGCCCTGTCCCTTCCGCTCGAACTGGAGGCCGCCCCGGTAGGCGACCATCGCGCCCTGCCGGGCCAGCATCTCGCCGTTGACGGTGTACCTGATGCACTTCGTGTTCTCGATCGTCATGCCCGGCGCGGTGGCCGGCTGGACCATGTACTCACTGGAAAAGAGGTCGCCCTTCATAGGGGCATCGTGTCCCGGATGTGGTCCTTCCGGCAAAGCCCCGCCCACCTGTGGCTCTCTACCCGCCGAACAGCTGGGTCCAGTACGTGCCCGACCGGCCGCCGCCCGCGAAGCCGATGCCGATATGGGTGAAGTCCGGCTTGAGGATGTTGGCGCGGTGGCCGGGGCTGTTCATCCAGCCCGTGACCACCTCGGGGGCGGAGCGCTGGCCGCAGGCGATGTTCTCCCCGATGGAGCGGTGCCGTGAGCCCGCCGCGGCGGCCCGGTCCCAGGGCTTGCCGCCGTCCGGCGCGGTGTGCGCGTAGAAGTCCCGGGCCACCATGTCGGCGCTGTGCGCCTGCGCCGCCGCCGCGAGCAGGGTGTCCGGCGTCAGCGGACGCAGGCCCGCGCGGACCCGCTCCCGGTTGGTCAGCTCGGTCACCTCCGCCGCCGTACGCGCCAGGTCGGCCGGGGTGGCGGGGCGGGCCCACAGCGCCGTCCAGAACAGGTCGCCGCTGCGGCGCTCCGTCGCGTACCCCAGCCCGGCGTGGGTGAAGACCGTGTCGTACAGCGTGCGCCGGGGCTGCTTGCCGCGCTGGAGGTAGGTCACGAACTCGCCCGGCGTCCGCGGCCCCGACACCAGATGCTCGCCTATGGTCAGATACGCGAACCCGGCGCCGACGACCCGCTGGTACACCGCGACCCCGTCACCGCCCTCCACGCCGAGCCGCCCGGCCGACGCCATCGCGGCGGCGTGCGCCCGCGCGGCCGACGAGAGCCGGGCGTCCAGCACGACGGGCGGTGCGCCGGCCTGGGCGCGGGCCGCGTTGACCAGCCCGAGGTAGCCGTCCGGATCGGCGGACGCCGGGGGACGGGACGTCGGGGGAGGAGCGGATCCCGGGACACGCTGGGCCGGTATGAACGGCTGTGGCGCGGGCGCCGGGTCCTCGGTCACCTGCACGCCGAAGTCCCGGGCGAGCCCCGCCAGCCCGTCGCCGTACCCCTGGCCGAGGGCGCGGAGCTTCCAGAGGTCGCCTCGGCGGTAGATCTCGGCCAGCAGCAGGACCGTCTCCTGCCGGGGCGGCGGGGGGACGAACCGGGCCACCGGGCGTCCGCCCGGACCGGTGACCTGGAGGGCGGGGGCGGGCAGTCGCCCCAGGGGCGTACCGGGCTCGGCGGCGCTCACCACGATCGTGACCCGGGTGGCGCCGGGGCGCAGCGCGGCCGGGTCGACGGTCAGGGCGTCCCCGCCGAGGCGGGCGCCGGGGGCGGCGGGCTGGTTGAAGAACACGAAGTCGGCGTCCCCGCGGACCTTGCCGTCGTCGCCCGTGACCAGCGCGGACACATCGAACGGGCCCGCGACCCGGAGGACCAGCGGCCCGGTGGGCAGGGCCACATTCCCCCCGGGCACCAATTCGCTCATGCCGCCGCCCTCACCCGATCGCCCGACCCGCTCACGCTCACGAAGCGGATCTTTCCCGGACAACGCCCCGCGCAAAGCCGTGGTTCCCACGGGAACCCTGAGGAAACCCCCACGGAGACCCCACGGAGACCTTTACGCCGACCCCCACGGAGACCTGTGCGCGGACCGCACGGAGACCCTTGCGCGGAGACCTGTGCGCGGACCGCACGGAGACCCGTGCGCGGAGACCTGTGTGCAGACCCCGGGAACCCGTGTGCAGACCCCCAAGGAGACCCTTACGCAGACCCCCGAGAAAGCCCCAGGCCACACGCTCCCCGGCGGCCCCCGGCGAACCCCGGCGGAACTCCCGGCGAACCCCTCAGCCCCGCCCATCCCCGCGCACGCTCACCCCACCCGCTCACCCCACCCGTTCCAACCGCACCGCCCAGCTCCCCCAGTCCCCCCGGACGATCTCCAGCTCCAGCCCGTACTCCATCAGGACCGTCCCGTGATGCACGGTCCCGCTCGCGGTGTCCCGGTACAGCGCTCCCGCCGTGAGCCCCCGCAACCGCACCGGCCACCGCGCGGCCCCGTGCCGCGCCCCCCGCTGCCATGCCAGCACCAGCGTCTCGCCGCCGTCCCCGGCGACGTACTGCACCACCGTGGGACCCTCCTGGTCCGGTCCGGCCGGGCGGTACAGGTGCCCGTGCTGGACCAGGTGCCTGACCTGCTTGTAGAAGGCGACCAGGTCCGCCGCCTCCGACAGCTCGGCCTCCGACCAGGTCGACAGGTCCCCGCCGAGGCCGAGCAGCCCCGCCATCGCCACATGGAACCGGAACGACAGCGGCACCGACCGCCCGGTGAGCTGGTTGGGCGCGTCCGTCACCCATGCCGACATGACCCGCGGCGGATACACCTGGCCGAAGCCGTGCTGGATCGCGATGCGGTCCTCGGCGTCGGTGTTGTCGGAGGTCCACGCCTGGTCCGTACGGGACAGGACGCCCAGGTCGACCCGGCCGCCGCCGCCCGCGCACGCCTCGATCCGCAGCGCCGGATGGTCGGCGCGCAGCCGGTCCAGGACGCCGTACAGATTGGTCACATAGCGGGTCCACAGACGGTCCGCGCCGTCCGGTTCGCCCGGCCAGGACGCCTCGCCGAACGCGCGGTTCATGTCCCACTTCAGGAAGTCCACGGCATGGTCGCCGACCAGCCGGGTCAGCCAGCCGTACGCCCAGTCGGCCACGTCGTCGCGGGCCAGGTTCAGGACGAGTTCATGGCGCATCAAGGTGCGGTCGCGGCCGGGGACGTGCAGGACCCAGTCGGGGTGGGCGCGGTACAGGTCGCTGTCCGGGTTCACGTTCTCCGGCTCGACCCAGATCCCGAACTTCATCCCGAGCCCGTGCACGGTCTCGGCGAGCGGGCCGAGCCCGGCCGGGAAGCCGTCCGCCGACGGTGTCCAGTCGCCCAGTCCGGCCCGGTCGTCACGGCGGGCGCCGAACCAGCCGTCGTCCACCACATACAGCTCCACGCCCAGTTCGGCGGCCCGTTCGGCGAGCGCCTTCTGGCTGGTCTCGTCGACGTCCCAGCCGGTCGCCTCCCAGGAGTTGTAGAGCACCGGGGCGGTCTCGTCCGGATGCGGGACGACATGGTCGCGGACGTACGTGTGCCAGGCACGGCTCGTCGCGCCGAAGCCGCCCTCGCTGAACAGGCCCGCGAACACCGGGGTGGTGTGCTCCTCGCCCGGGGCGAGCGGTACCCGTACCCCCTCGTGGCCGCCGCCGCCGGCGAAGGCGGCCCGGCCGTCGGGGGTGCGCTGGGCGGTGAGCCGCCAACTGCCGCTCCAGGCGAGGGCCGCGCTCCACACCCGGCCGTGCTCCTCGGTGGTGTCGCCCGCGTCCACCATCAGCCAGGGGTTGGCGTGGTGACCGGTCACCCCGCGCCGGCTGGTGAAGGTCGTCTCGCCGTACGGCAGCGGCTCGCGGCGCAGTTGGGTCTCCGCCGACCACTGGCCGGTGACATGGCTGAGCCGGTAGCCGGGCAGCGGTGGCAGCGTCCACGTGGCGGAGTCGGCGCGCAGCACCTCGACGCGCTCGTCCCCGGCGTTGCGCAGCACCGTGTGCCGCTCGATCACATCGCTGTCCTCGCGCACCCGGTAGTGCAGGGCGACCTGGAGCGGGTAGCGGAGGTCGTGGAAGCGCAGCACCAGCTCTTCCGTGCCGGGGGCCGGGGTGCGGACCTCATGGCCGGTGTGCTGCCAGGTGAAGCCCCGGGTGCCGTCGGCGTAGCGGACCTGGAGCGCGGGCGGCCCGTAGTGCACGCCGTCGTCCGCGGGCAGTTCCTCGCCCACCGCGCGACGGCCCTCGAAGCTGCTGTGCGGCTCCCCGACGGGCACGGTGAGATCCGCCGCCTCGGCCGGGGTCAGCCGGGGCCCCCACGCGACATGGCCGGGCGCGCCGGTCTCGTCGATGCGCAGGGCGTACGACGTGCGCGGGGTGGTCAGCAGCCACACCCCGGTGTCGGGTGCGTGGGAGATCAGCGGCATGGGGCCTCACGTTCCAGGCTGGGCAGATGCTGACCCCTAGAGAACGCGACCTTCGATCAGCTGTCAACGGGTCGGTGACATAGGCACATTGCATGGTTGATGCAGGGAGCAGTCACAGTTTCAACTGATTCTGTTTCTTTCATTGACAGCGGAAAATAAGGGACCTAGGTTCCCGGCCATGCAGTCGACCCCTCCTGGACGGCCTGTCGAGGCCGCCTTCCCGGCACAGACCCCGGCCGCCGCCCAGATCTTCACCACGGTGCTCTCGCACGGCCCCCTCACCCGTTCCGGGGTCGCCGACCGCACCGGGCTGTCGGCCGCCGCGGTCACCAAGGCGGTCCGGCCGCTGATCGAGGCCGGGTATCTCGTGGAGGACACCGACGACGCCCGCCGCGCGCTCGGCCGCCCCGCCAACCCGGTCCGGGTCGACGCCGGACGCGCGCTGTTCATCGGGGTCAAGGCCACCGGCGACGAACTCATCGGCGTGCTCACCGACCTGTGCTGCCGTATCCGGGTCGCCCGTCATCTGCCGCTCACCGACCCGGCGCCCGGCGCCGTCCTCGCCGCCCTTGCCGGACTCGTCCGGGAACTGCTCACCGAGGCCGAGGGGTTCGGCGTCCCCGTGCTCGGCCTCGGCCTCGCCGTGTCCGGCGATGTCGACCGCGCCGAGGGCGTCGTGCGCTACTCGCCGTTCCTGGAGTGGCGGGACGTGGCGCTCGCCGAACTGGCCACCATGACCACCGGACTGCCGGTCACCGTCGAGAACGACGTCCGCGCGCTCACCGTCGCCGAGCAGTGGTTCGGTGCCGGGGTCGGCCTGGACGACTTCGCGGTGGTCACCGTCGGCGCCGGGATCGGCTGCGGACTCGTGGTGCACGGCCAGGTCGTCGCCGGGGCGCACGGAGTGGCCGGGGAGATCGGCCATGTCGCCATCGACCCCGCCGGACCGCTCTGCCACTGCGGCAACCGCGGCTGTGTCGAGGCCATCGCCGCCGACGCCGCCATCCTCGCCCGCGTCCGGGAGACCACCGGCGCCGCCGTCACCGACACCGCCGAGGCCGTCGCCCTCGCCCACCGCGGCCACCCCGGGGTGCGCGAGGTGTACGCCGCCGCCGGGACCGCCATCGGCCGGGGCATCGCCACCGTCGCCAACCTCCTCGGACCCCAGCGGGTCATCATCTCCGGCGAGGGGCTCGCCGCCTACGACCTGTTCGCCGAGCAGATCCGGGACACCTTCGCCGCCTACGCCTTCGGCTCCGCCGCCCGCTGCGACGTCCAGACCCGCCCGCTGCCCTTCGAGGAGTGGGCGCGCGGCGCCGCCGCCACCGCCATCCAGAGCTTCATCCGGTCCGAGACCGGCTCAGACACCCACCGGCAGCGCCTCAACGGCGCCGCCCCGCGCGCCCAGCACGCGCACTAGCACGAGGAGCGACCCATGACGCAGCAGAGCCGTATATCCCCGGCCGCGCAGGGGCCCGGCCGGCGATCGGTGGTCGGCGGACTGTTCGGACTGTCCGCCGCCGCCCTGGCCGCCCCGGTCCTCACCGCCTGCGGCGGGGGACCGGGCGCCGACCCCGGCACGGTCACCTTCGGCTCCAACGGCGCCGACGCCACCCCGAAGAAGGCGTACGAGGCGGTCACCAAGGCGTTCGCCACCGACTCCGGGCTCACCGTGAAGACCAACACGGTCGACCACGACACCTTCCAGTCCTCCATCACCAGCTACCTCCAGGGCACCCCGGACGACGTCTTCACCTGGTTCGCCGGGTACCGGATGCAGTACTTCGCCAAGAAGGGCCTGGCCAGTCCCATCGACGATGTGTGGGAGACCATCGGCGGCGGCTTCAGCGACGCCGCCAAGCAGCTCAGCCGGGGCGAGGACGGCAAGTACTACTTCGTACCGCTCTACAACTACCCCTGGGCGGTGTTCTACCGGAAGTCGGTCTTCGCGGAGCGCGGCTACACCGTGCCCACCCAGTGGGACGAGTTCATCGCCCTCGCCAAGAAGATGAAGCAGGACGGCCTCGCCCCGGTCACCGCCGGGTACGGCGGCGGCGACAGCTGGTCCATCCTCGGCGCCTTCGACTACCTCGACCTGCGCGCCAACGGCTACGACTTCCACATGCAGCTGATGCGCGGCGAGGTCTCCTGGACCGACCGGCGGGCCGTGCGCGTCCTCGACCTCTGGCGTGAGCTGGCCGCCTACTACCAGACGGGCGGCGGCGGCCGGTCCTGGCAGGACGCCGCCCAGTCCCTCATCGACAAGAAGTCCGGGATGGCCGTCATCGGGCTGTTCATCGGCCAGCAGATCACCGACGAGGCGGTCCGCGACGACCTCGACTTCTTCGCCTTCCCCGAGATCGACAGCGCCCATGGCCTGACCGCCGTCGAAGCCCCCACCGACGGCTTCATGCTCAGCCGCAAGCCCAAGAACGCCGACGGCGCCAAGAAGTTCCTGGAGTTCCTCGGCGGCGCCCGCGCCGAGGAGCTGTACATGGGCGTCGACCCCAGCAACCTCGCCGTCAACAGCCAGGCCAAGACGTCCGCGTACCACCCGCTCCAGACCAAGTCCGCCGAACTCATCGGCGCCGCCCAGCACATCAGCCAGTTCGCCGACCGGGACAGCGACCCCGGGTTCATCTCCACCGTCGTGCTGCCCGGACTCGTCGAATGGCTCGGGCACCCCGACGACGGCACCGCCACCCTGAAGAAGATCGAGTCCCAGCGCTCCCGCTTCTTCACCTCCTGAGCGCCCGCACCCCCCCGGGACCCGAAAGGCTCCGCCGTGTCCTCCGCGACCTCCCCCGGGCGGCTGAGCCGGGGCGACCGTCTCTTCCTGGCGCTCGTCATCGGCCTGCCGCTGCTCGCCCTGCTGGTCTTCGTCTGGCTGCCCGCCCTCGCCTCGGTCGCCCTGTCCTTCACCACCTGGGACGGCATCGACCTGGCCGACATCGCCTGGACGGGCGTCGAGAACTACCAGCAGATCTTCACCAACTACCCGCCGTTCTGGCCCGCCGTCCAGCACAACGTGATCTGGCTGCTGTTCACGGCGCTGCTGCCCACCCCGTTCGGCATGTTCCTCGCCGTGCAACTGGACCGGAAGATCCGGTTCACGGCGTTCTACCAGACCGCGATCTTCCTCCCGATGGTGCTGTCGCTGGCGGTCGTCGGGTTCATCTGGGAGATCATCTACAACCCCGACACCGGACTCCTCAACAGCCTGCTCGGCGCGGTCGGCACCAGTGGCCACATCGACTGGCTCGGCGACCCCGACCTCAATCTGTGGTCCGTGCTGGTCGCCTCCGGCTGGCGCCACACCGGCTACATCATGATCCTCTACCTGGCCGGACTGAAGAGCGTCGACCCGGCGCTGCGCGAAGCCGCCGCCCTCGACGGCGCCAACGGCCGCCAGACCTTCTTCCGCGTGATCTTCCCGGCCCTCAAACCCGTCAACATCATCATCCTGGTGGTGACGGTCATGGAGTCACTGCGCGCCTTCGACATCGTCTATGTCCTCGGCGGCGGCACCGGCAGCAAACCCGGCATGGAACTCCTCTCCCTGCTCATCACCGACAACATCGTCGGCGAGGCCGGACACATCGGCTACGGCTCCGCGCTCGCCGTGATCCTGCTGCTGGTCTCGCTCGCCGCGATCGGGACCTTCCTCGTCCAGACCTTCCGGAAGGAGGACCAGTGACCACCACGGTGAACCGGCCCGCCTCCCGGCCCCGCTCCGGCGACCGGCCGACCCCGCGCACCGGACCCCGCAGACCCCCGCGCGACCTCGGCCGCCACCTGCTGCTCGGCTCCGTCGCCGTGCTGTGGCTGGTCCCGCTGCTGTGGGCCGTCTACACCTCCCTCAGGTCCTACGAGGACACCGCCAGCAACGGCTACTTCTCCTGGCCCAGCGGACTGAGCCTCGGGAACTTCACCGACGCCTGGACCCAGTCCGGGATGCCGCACTTCTTCTGGAACTCGGTCCTCATCACCGTCCCCGCGGTCCTGGGCACCCTGCTGTTCTCCGCCGCGGTCGCCTTCTTCGTCTCCCGGTTCTCCTTCCGCTTCAACCTCGCCCTGCTGATGCTGTTCACCGCGGGCAACCTGCTGCCCGCCCAGGTGCTCATCACCCCCCTGTACCGGCTCTACCTCAACCTCCCGCTGCCGTGGTGGATGAGCGACTCGATGCTGTTCTACGACTCGCTCTGGGGCATCATCGTCATCCACATCGCCTACCAGTGCGGCTTCTGCACCTTCGTCCTCAGCAACTACATGAAGACGATCCCCAAGGAGATCACCGAGGCCGCCCAGGTCGACGGGGCGCCCGTCTGGCGCCAGTTCTTCCAGATCGTGCTGCCGCTGTGCCGCCCCGCGTTCGCCGCGCTGGCCACACTGGAGTCCATCTGGATCTACAACGACTTCTTCTGGCCGCTCACCCTCGTCGACACCGGCGACAAGCGGCCCATCACCTCCGCGCTCGCCAATCTCCAGGGCGCGTACTTCACCAACCCCAATCTGATCGCGGCCGGAGCCCTGATGACCGCGATCCCCACCCTGCTGATCTACTTCGCGCTCCAGCGCCAGTTCATCAGCGGGCTCACCATCGGTTCCAGCAAGGGCTGAGCCGCCCCGTTTCCCTCGCCGCCCCGAACCCTGGAGGCACGACCCATGCGGTCTTCCTCGTCCCTCACCCGCCCCGGACGCCGGCTCAGAGCCGGCACCCGCCCCGGACGCCGGCTCAGAGCCGTCGTCGTGCTGGCCCTCGCCGCCGGACTGACCACCGCCGTCCCCGCCGCCCAGGCGGAGACCACCGTCCCCGAGACGGCCCCCGCCACCGCCACGGCCACCGGCCTCGCCGCCAAGCCCTTCATGGGCTGGACCAGCTGGAGTATGCAGTCGTCCAAGTACCCGGGACTCAACCCCAAGGGCGACTACAGCTACCTCACCGAGCAGAACATCACCCAGCAGACCGACGCCATGGCGAGCAAGCTCAAGAAGTACGGCTACGAGTACATCAACATCGACGCCGGCTGGTGGATGGACTGGGCCTGGACCCCCCAGTTCGACGCCTACGGACGCCAGAAGGCCGACCCCGTGCGCTTCCCCAGCGGCATGAAGGCGGTCGCCGACCGTATCCACGCCAAGGGCCTCAAGGCCGGGATCTACCTCCCCGTCGGCCTCCAGAAAGAGGCGTACCGCAACGGCACGACCCCCATCCACAACGCCCCCGGCTGCACCACCGCCGACATCGTCTACGACGATCTGCGCACCACCAACGGCTGGGACAGCTCCTACAAGATGGACTTCGCCCAGCCCTGCGCGCAGAAGTACATCGACTCACTGGCCCAGATGTTCGCCGACTGGGGCTACGACTACCTCAAGCTCGACGGCGTCGGCCCCGGCTCCTTCAAGTCCGGCGACCAGTACAACAACGTCGCCGACGTGGCCGCCTGGAACAAGGCCATCGCCACCGCGGGCCGCCCCCTGCACCTGGAGATCTCCTGGTCGCTGGACATCGCCTACGCCGCCGACTGGAAGAAGTACACCAACGGCTGGCGCATCGACACCGATGTCGAGTGCTACTGCAACACGCTGGTCACCTGGGAGAACTCGGTCGACGACCGCTTCGACGACACCCCCAAGTGGACCGACTGGGCGGGCCCCGGCGGCTGGAACGACCTCGACTCCCTGAACGTCGGCAACGGCGCGATGGACGGCATCACCAAGGCCGAACGGCAGAGCTACGCCACTCTGTGGGCCATCGCCAAGTCCCCCCTCTACCTCGGCGACGACCTCACCAAGCTCGACTCCTACGGCCTCTCCCTGCTGACCAACCGCGAGGTCATCGCGATCAACCAGGCCGCCGCCCGGCCCGCCGAGCCGGTCACCGCCTCGAACCCGCAGCAGGTGTGGGCCGCGAAGAACCCCGACGGCAGCTACACCGTCGCCCTGTTCAACCTCGCCGACGGCCCCGCCCAGGTCACCGCCGACTGGTCCACCCTCGGCTTCACCGGCAAGGCGTCCGTGCGGGACGTGTGGAACAAGGACAACCTCGGCACCTACACCGACAAGATCACCCAGGCGCTGCCCGCCCACGGCTCCCGCCTGTTCACCGTCACCCCGCGCGGCACCGCCCTCACCTACACCGCCACCGAGGCCGAGGCGCCCGGCAACACCCTCGCGGGCAACGCCTCCCCGGCCGACTGCTCCGCCTGCTCCGGCGGCAAGAAGGTCGGCAACCTCTACGGCGGCGGCAAGCTCACCTTCAACGACATCACCGTCCCCAAGGCCGGCACCTACCAGATCAAGGTGTCCTACATCAGCGGTGACGCCCGCTCCGCCCTGGTCTCCGCCAACGGCGGCGGCGCCACCTCGCACCGCTTCGGCGCCACCGCGAACTGGGGGACCGTCAACACGGTCCACATCCCGGTCAGGCTGAAGGGCGGAGCCAACACCATCACCTTCGACAGCGGCAGCAACGGCTACGCGCCCGACGTCGACCGCATCGAGGTCCAGAAGTAGCCCCCCACACGACCCCCGCACGACCCCCTGGGGGCCCGGCAGCACGCCGGGCCCCCGGCCCCGACGTACCCGGAGCCGCCATGCACACCAGCCCGAACCAACCCAGCAGAAGAACCGTGCTGTCCGCCGCCTCCACCGCGGGCCTGACCGCCGCACTCGCCACCCTGCCCGTCTTCACCGCCTCCGCCGCCCCCGACCGCCCCGCCAAGACCCCCGCCACCAGCGGCTCACCCCGCGAGACGCTGTGGTGGCAGTCACCCGGCGACGAGGGCTCCCTCATCGAACAGGGCCTGCCGCTGGGCAACGGCCGTATCGGCGCCCTCGCGAGCAACGACCCCGGCAAGGAACTCCTCCTCCTCACCGACGCCACCCTGTGGACCGGCGGCCTCAACGACACCCTCGACAATGACGGCCAGTTCCCGTACGGCCGCGCCGACTTCGGCTCCTTCACCCTGCTCGCCCGGCTCACCGTCGACCTCCCCGACCACGACCTCGGCTCCGTCCACACCTACCGCCGCACCCTCGACCTCGCCCAGGGCCTGGTCGGCGCCAGCTACATCCGCTCCGGAGTCACCTACCGGCGCGAGATGTTCGCCAGCCACCCCGACGACGCGATCGTGCTGCGCTTCACCCAGAGCGGCGGCGGACGCTACACCGGCAGCATCACCCTCACCGGCACCCACGGCGAGCGGCCCACCGCCGCCGAGTCCTTCGGCGCCGCCCTCCCCAACGGACTGCGCTACGGCGCCGCCGTCAAGGCGAAGGGCAGCGGCGGCAAGGTCACCGTCACCGGCACCCGTATCGACTTCACCGGCTGCACCGACCTCACCGTCGTGATCAGCGCGGGCACCAACTACGCGCCCGACGCCACCGCCGGATTCCGCGACCCCCGGCTCGACCCCCGGCGCCTCGCCCACACCAAGGCCACCGCCGCCATCCGCGAGTCGTACGACGCCCTGCGCCGCACCCATATCGCCGACTACCGCGCCCTCTTCGACCGGCTCAGCCTCTCCCTCGGCACCTCCAGCGCCGACCAGCGCGCCCTGGACACCTGGGAGCGGCTGCACGCCCGCCACACCGGCCTCGACCCCGACCCGGAACTGGAGACCGCCTACTTCCATTTCGGCCGCTACTTGATGATCACCGGCTCCCGCGACAGCCTCCCCCTCAACCTCCAGGGGCTCTGGCTGGACGGCAACGACCCGGACTGGATGGGCGACTACCACACCGACATCAACATCCAGATGAACTACTGGATGGCCGACCGCACCGGACTCTCCGACTGCTTCGACGCCCTCACCGACTACTGCCTCGCCCAGCTCCCCTCCTGGACCGACCTCACCAAGCGGCTCTTCAACGACCCCCGCAACCGCTACCGCAACTCCAGCGGAAAGATCGCCGGCTGGACCGTCGCCATCTCCACCAACCCCTACGGCGGAGGCGGCTGGTGGTGGCACCCCGCGGGCAACGCCTGGCTCTGCCACAGCCTCTACGAGCACTACGAGTACACCCAGTCCCGCACCTACCTCGCCAAGATCTACCCCCTCCTCAAGGGCGCCTGCGAGTTCTGGGAGTCCCGGCTGCTCACCCACACCCTGCCCGGCACCGGCAAGGAGGTGCTGATCGCCGACAGCGACTGGTCTCCCGAGCACGGCCCCCTCGACGCCAAGGGCATCACCTACGCCCAGGAACTGGTGTGGGCGCTGTTCGGCCAGTACGCCGAGGCGTCCGCCGTCCTCAAGAAGGACACCGCCTACGCCGGAACCATCGCCGGACTGCGCCGACGCCTCCACCTCCCCGAGGTCAGCCCGAAGACCGGCTGGCTCCAGGAGTGGATGTCCCCCGACAACCTCGGTGAGACCACCCACCGCCACCTCTCCGGCCTGGTCGGACTCTTCCCCGGCGACCGCATCCGCCCCGACGGCTCCACCCCGAAGGCCATCGTCGACGGCGCCACCGCCCAGCTCACCGCCCGCGGCATGAACAGCTTCGGCTGGGCCAACGCCTGGCGCTCCCTGTGCTGGGCCCGCCTCAAGGACGCCGAGAAGGCATACCAACTCGTCGTCAACAACCTCCGCCCGTCCGTCGGCGGCAGCAACGGCACCGCCTTCAACCTCTTCGACATCTACGAGGTGGAATCCGGGCGCGGCATCTTCCAGATCGACGCCAACTTCGGCACGCCCGCCGCGATGACCGAGATGCTGCTCTACTCCCGCCCCGGACACCTCGAACTCCTGCCCGCCCTGCCCGCCGCCTGGGCCGCCTCCGGCCACCTCACCGGGGTCGCCGCGCGCGGTGGTTTCACCGTCGACCTGGCCTGGAAGAACGACACACCGACCAGCGTGACGATCCGCAGCGTGGGCGGACGCACCACCACCGTCGAGTTCGCGGGCCGCACCCGCACGGTCACCCTGGCCCCCGGCCGGTCCGTCACCCTGCGGGACTTCCGCCGGTGAGGCCCCGGACCGCCCCGCCCGCCGGGGTCCTCGCGGTCCTGGTCGCCCTGGTCGCCCTGGTCGCCCTGCTGGTCCCAGCCGGACCGGCGGGGGCTGCGGGGGCCGCGCCCGCCCGGCACGAGGTCGTCACCTGGGGCGCCAGCGCCCAGGACGTCGGCACCGCCGTCGCCGACCGCGCCTTCCGGCTCGTCGTGCACACCAGCGTCGGCGGCGACAATCTGCGCGTCCGGCTCTCCAACGCCTTCGGCGACCGCCCGGTGACCTTCGACAACGTCCACGCCGGACGCCAGAAATCCGGCGCCGAACTCGTCCGCGGCAGCAACAGCCCGCTCACCTTCGGCGGCTCCCGCACCGTCACCGTCCCACCCGGCGGGTCCGTCCTCAGCGACCCCCTCCCGGGACGGCTGCCCGCGGGCACCAACCTCGTCGTCAGCATCCACACCCCCGACGCCGCCGGACGCCTGACCGGCCACGGCATGGCGATGCAGACGTCCTACTACACCCAGGGCGACCACACCGCCGAGGAGAGCGCCACCCACTGGGCCGCCCGGACCGGCTCCTGGTTCTACCTCGACGCCGTCACCGTCCGCACCGACTCCTCGACCGGAGCCGTCGTCACCCTCGGCGACTCCATCACCGACGGCTGGGAGTCCTCCACCGACCTCAACCGCCGCTGGCCCGACTACCTCGCCCGCAGACTGCGCACCTCCACCGCCACGACCGTCGAAGGCGTCGCCAACCAGGGCATCTCCGGCAACAAGGTGCTCACCGACGGCGCCGGGGTCAGCGCCCTGAACCGGCTCGACCGCGATGTCCTCTCCCACCCCGGCGTGCGGACCGTGTTCCTGTTCGAGGGCATCAACGACATCAAGGCCCACAGCGGCGTCACCGCCGCCGACCTCATCGCCGGATACCGCGAGATCGCCGACCGGGCGCACGCAGCGGGCAAGTGCGTCGTCGTCGCCACCGTCGGCCCCTACAAGGGCTGGTACGAGTGGGACGAGGCGGGTGAGGCCGTACGGCAGGAGGTCAACGCGTTCCTGCGCACCAGCGGTGACTTCGACGCCGTCGCCGACTTCGACCGGGCCCTGCGCAGCCCGTACGACCGGCAGCGGATCCTTCCGTTCCTGGACAACGGCGACCATCTGCACCCCAACGACAAGGGGATGCAGGTGATGGCGGACACGGTCGACCTGGCCAGCCTGGACTGCCGCTGAGCCGGTGACCTACCCGGAGGCGGTGGTGCCGTCGGGGGCGATCAGCTCCCGGCGGTAGGCGATGGCCACCGCCTCCGTACGGCTCGCCGCGCCCAGCTTGGCGAGGATGTTGGACACATGCACACTCGCCGTCTTCCCCGAGATGAACAGTTCCTCGCCGATCTGCCGGTTGCTGCGCCCCAGCGTCAGCAGCCGCAGCACATCCCGCTCACGGGCGGTCAGCGGCGAAGCCGCGGGCACGCCCTGGGCCGGACCGTCCGCCAGCCGCCCGCGCCGGATCAGCTCCTCCACCCGCTCCCGCAGCACCGTCGCACCCAGCTCCACCGCCGTCTCCCGCACCGCGCGGGCCTCCTCCGCCGCCTCCGGGCGCCGCTCCGCGACCAGCAGCGCCTCGGCCAGCCGCAACCGGCAGCGGGCCTGCTCGTACCGGTCGCCGAAGCCGAAGGCCGCCACCGCCCGCTCCCACACCGCCGGTTCGGGACCGGACGCGGCCCGGGTCCAGTCCGCCTCCGCGCGCGCCAGCCAGGCCATGCCCTCCGGGCCCTGCGGAATGCCGTCCTCGCCCCGCGCGGCGGACTCCCGGGCCAGCCCGACCAGCTCCCCGGCCGTCTCCGTCCAGCGCGCCACCCCGGCCGTGTCCCCGGTCAGCCGCAGCGCGACGGCCCGGTCGGCGACCGCCGCCAGCGCCAGCGCCGCCAGCCGCACCGTGGCGTCCGACCGGACGCCCGCCTCGTCGGTCAGCGTGTCCACCATGGTCCGCGTCCGGGCGACCGCCGTCTCCGCGTCACCGCGCTGCGCCGCCGCGTCGATCAGCACGATCGCCGCCACCAGATGGCCCATCCAGTCGAACGGCCCGGCGAGCAGCGTGCCCGCCGTCTCCTCCACCGCCGCCGCCTCCCCGCGCGCGAGACGCACATACAGCGCCGGACCCACCGTGAACCCGCCCGCCGGGGGCAGCCGCTCGGTGTCCTCGCGGGCCGCCTCCACACACGCGTCCCACCGGCCCAGCGTGTACAGCACCAGCAGCCGCAGATAGCGCAGCTCCAGCGGATACGACGACGACAGCAGGCCCGCCCGGCGCGCCCGGTCCAGCCCCTCCTCCACCCACGGCAGACTCTCCTCCGGCTCACCGGCCTCGAAACAGCCGACCGCCAGATTGAACAGGGCCCGCATCTCCACCGGGGAGTTGCCCGCGGCGCGGGCCAGCTCCCGGGCCTCCTTCAGCCGCTCCCGGCCCTCCGGGGTGCGCCGCCAGCCCTTGTCGAAGGCCACCAGCGAGATCATCAGATCGGCCTGGGCGTCCAGGACACCCAACCGCTCGGCGACCGGCAGCGCCCGGCGCGCGAACTCCACCGCCGTACGGCTGTCGCCCACCATCCGGGCCGCCAGCGCGTGCGTGGCCGCCGCCCACACCCAGGTCGGCGTCGGCGGATCGGCCGGGATCAGCTCCAGCGCCTCACTGCTGTGCGCGAACGCGGCCTTCAGACTGTCGACCCGCAGCAGACTCCCCGCGAGCGTGTACCGCACCCGCGCGGCCAGCTCCGAGTCCGTGTCCGCGCCGACCTCGGCCAGCGCGGCGCGGTTCAGCGCCACCGCCCGGTGCCCCTGACCGGCGTGCGCCGCAGCCGCCGCGGCCCGCAGGGTGAGCGCGATCCGCTCGACGCCCCCGGGCCGCGCGTCCGCGTCCACCACCGCCCACAGCTCCAGCGCGGCCTCCAGATGTCGCAGCTCCTCGGCGGGTCCGCCGACCCGGCGGGCATGGTCGGCCGCCTCCAGCGAGGCGGTGAGCGCCTCGACCAGATCATGGCTCTCCCGGTAGTGGTGCGCCCGCTCGGCCGCTGTCTCCGCGGTCCGGCCGCGCGCGGCCAGCAGCCGGGCCAACCCGCCGTGCAGCCGCGACCGCTCGCCCGGCAGCAGATCGGCGTACACCGCCTCCCGGGCCAGCGCGTGCCGGAAGCGGTATGTGCCATCGTCGCCGGGCAGCAGCAACTGCCGCTCCACGGCCTCGCGCAGCGCCTCCTCCAAGGCGTCGTCGGGCAGTCCGGCCGCCCCCCGCAGCGTCTCGTGCGCCACCCGGCGACCGGCCACCGCCGCCGTGCGCAGCACCTGCTGCGCGGTGTCGGAGAGCTGCTCGAACCGGATCAGCAGCACGTCCGCGAGCCCGCTCGGCACGCCGACGTCCCCGGTGCCGGTGGCCGCGAGCAGCTCCTCCGCGTAGAAGGCGTTGCCCTCGGCGCGCTCCACGATCCGGCGCACGGTCGCCTCCGGCAGCGGGCTCTCCCGCAACCCCCGCACCAGGACCGCCACCTCCGCGTCGGGCATGGGCCGCAGCTCAAGGCGCTCCACCGACGGCAGCCGCACCAGCTCGGCGAGCAGCGGGCGCAGCGGATGACGGCGGTGCAGATCGTCCGCCCGGTACGACGCCAGCAGCGCGATCCGATGGGTCGGCGTGCCGCCCGCCGACCGCTGGAGCACGCCCCGGCTGAGCAGGAACCGCAGCAGGTCCCGCGATGACTGGTCGGCCCAGTGCAGATCCTCCAGCACCAGCAGCAGCGGCGCCCGCCCGGCGACCTCGGCGAGCAGTGAGGCCATCCCCTCGAACAGCCTCAGCCGCGCACCGCCGGACCGCTCCCGCTCGTCCGGTTCGTCCACCCCGGGCGCCCCCAGCAGCCGCTCGGCCGCCGGATGCGCGGCCAGCACCCCCGCGAACCGCTCATCGGCGGCCAGCGCGCCCAGCATCTCCGTGAACGGCAGATAGGGCAGCCCGACATCGCCGAGGTCCACACAGTGCCCGGTCAGCACGGTCATCCCGTCCTCGGCGGCCCGCCCCGCGATCTCCTCCAGCAGCCGTGTCTTGCCCACGCCGGCGTCCCCGGCGACGAGCACGGCCCGCCCTTCCCCACCCCGGACCCGCCGCACCACCCCGGAAAGCCAGGAGACCTCGTCCCCCCGCCCCACAAACCCACACTGACCCATACCCCCCATCCTCCCACTGACCAGCAGAGGTCCACCGGAACGCCCCTAAGAACTCCTAACAGAGTGACAAGTTCTTCAGTCTGCGCCAGCAGATGATTCCGCAGGCGAGGCTGAGGAAGGCTTCGTGGATGTCGTCGCGGATCTCCCAGCGGATGCGTAACCGGCGGAACCAGTGCAGCAGCGCGAAGCTCTGCTCGACCACCCACCGGTGCACGCCCAGCCCCGATCCGTGTTCGGTTCCGCGCCGCGCGATGACCGGGGTGATTCCGGCAGTCCGGACCCGCTTGCGGTACTTGTCGTGGTCGTATCCGCGGTCGGCGTAGATGCTGTCCGGCCGTCGGCGGGGACGTCCGCGCCGGCCCCGCACCGGCGGGACGGCCTCGATCAGCGGCATGAGCTGGGTGACGTCGTTGCGGTTGCCGCCGGTCAGTGACACCGCCAGGGGGATGCCGTTCGCTTCGGTGATCAGATGGTGCTTCGAGCCGGTCCGGGCACGGTCGACCGGGCTCGGACCGCTTTTGGGCCACCCTTCATGGCCCGCACATGAGAACCGTCGATCACCGCCCTCGACCAGTCCAGCGCACCGGCGGCATGCAGCTCGGCCAGCAGCGATTCATGCAGACGCTGCCACACACCCGCGTCGTTCCAGTCCCGCAGCCGCCGCCAGCACGTCATACCCGAACCGAAACCGAGCTCCTGGGGCAGGAACTCCCACGGAATGCCCGTGTACAGCACGAACAGGATGCCCGACAGCACCTTCCGGTCGTCCAGCCTCCTGCGCCCCGGGTGATCCGCACGGCGCGGCACCACCGGAAGCAACGGCTCGATCCGCGCCCACAACTCGTCCGACACAACCCACGGACGCTGCTCACCCCTCTTCATGCCCAGGCTAACAAGCCGTCAGACTCACACATTCCAAGGGGTCGAGTGCCATTTAGTTAGGAGTTCTAAGGGGCGCTGGGGATACCCGCACCCGCGGCCCTGGACGGCAAGGGACCCGCCCCATCGAGCGGGCGCTCACCCCACCCCCCCAGGGGCGCGGGGAACTGCGCGACGAGCCACACTCAACCCGCACCTGCCCCCTGGACGGCACGGACCGATCCTGCTCAGAGGGGGCGCCCCCAACCCCCCCCCTCCAGGGGCGCGGGGAACTGCGCGACAAGCCCCCCACAACCCGCACCCGCCACGAAACAACGCCCCCCACCCCCAGTCGCGCGACAACCCCCTACCGATGAAGCCCCTTCACCCAATCCTCCGGCACCCGCCCGGAGGGCCCCGGCACGGCCTGCCCCACCGGATGACTCACCGCCCCAGCCAACTCCGGCCCCGACTCATACATCTCACTCGTCTCATAACTCCAGAACCACGCCTCCCCCGGCTCAAAGCTCCGCACCACAGGATGCCCGGTCGCCTTGAAGTGCGCCGTGGCATGTTGCGCGGGCGACGAGTCACAACACCCCACATGCCCGCACTGCGCACACCGCCGCAGATGGAACCACCACCCACCGGCCTCGTCGCACTCCACACACCCGTCCCCACTGGGCGGCACACTCGGATCGACACCCCGCACAGCACTCTCACTCATCCCGAACCTCCGACATATCGTCAGTCTCAGTATCAGTCTCGGTATCAGTCGCAGCCTCGGCCTCGGCCGCAACCTCGGCATCCGCCGTCAACGGCAACAACACCCTGAACCGCGTATCCCCCGGCACCGACTCGACCAGCAGACTCCCGTGATGCTTGTTGACCACGATCCGCCATGAGATGTCGAGCCCCAGCCCCGTCCCCTCACCCACCGGCTTGGTCGTGAAGAACGGGTCGAAGATCCGGTCCTTGATCTCCGGCGCCACCCCCGGCCCGCTGTCCTGGAACTCCACCAGCAGCAGGTCCCCGTCCCGCGCGGTGCGCACCGTCAGCGTCCCCTCCCCACCGGCGGAGCCGATCGCGGCGACCGCGTTGTCGATGAGGTTGGTCCACACCTGGTTAAGCTCCGCCGGATACGCCGGGATCTCCGGCAGCGTACGGTCGTACTCCTTCACGACCTTGATCCGCTGCCCGATCTTGCCACTGAGCATCACCAGCGTGCTGTCCAGCAGCTCATGGACGTCCGCCATCCGGTACGGCGCCCGGTCCAGCTGGGAGTACTGCTTCGCCGCGTCCACCAGATGCGAGATGCGGTTCGTGGAGTCCTCGATCTCGGACATCAGCAGCTCGGTCTCGACCGTGTAGTTCAGCCAGCCGACCGCACCGGGGAGGATCTCCGGGTCCACCGCGGCCTGCACCTGGTCGAGCCAGTCCGGGTCGATCCCGGCCTGCACGAACGTCGGCGCCAGCCGCCAGCCGTCCACGATCCCGTGGTCGTCGAGCCAGTCGGTGACCTCGTCCTCCCGGTCCGCCGCCTCCAGCGGACTGAGCACCGGCGCCTTGGCCACCCGCTCCGCCGTGCGCTCCTGGATCTCCATCAGCCCGGTCAGCGCCTCCGGCGTGTACGCCCCGGCCGCGATCACCGTGAGCTTGTGCCGCATCTTCGCGACCCGCTCCCGCAGGGTGGCGGTGGCCCGCACCGCCGCCGCGGCCGGGTTGTTCAGCTCATGGGTGAGCCCCGCGGACAGCGAGCCCAACGCCAGCAGCCGCTCCCGCTGCCCGATCACCCGCTGACTGTTCTTCGACCCGAAGAACAGCCCCTCCAGCAGATGTACGGCCATCGGGAACCACTCCCGCATCACCGCGGCGAACGTCTCCCCGGGCAGTACGAAGAACCGGGTCGGCTCGGTCACCCGCATCGTGTTGTTGTAGATCTGCCGCACCCGCTCGTCCCCGATGTACGCCTGCATCGCGCCCGCGTACACCCCGCGCTGCGAGGTCCGTACGACCTCCACGTCGTCGCCGCCGACCTTGCGGGACAGCACGACCGTGCCGTCGAGCATCACATAGAAGCAGGTCGCCGGGTCGCCCTCGGTGTACACCGCACCGGGTTCGAACAGTTCCACCCGCCCCTCGGCGCACAGTCGCGCCAACTGCTCGGGGTCGAGCTTCTCGAACAGGAACAGCGTGCTGATCTCCTCCGGGCTGCACGGCTGCGGGATTCCGCTCATGACTGCTCCAGATACCGGTGGACGAGCATCACGGCCATCGCGCCCTCACCGACCGCCGACGCGACCCGCTTCGCGGACTCCGCGCGCGCGTCGCCCGCCACGAACACCCCCGGGATATTGGTCTCCAGGTGGTACGGCGGCCGGTCCAGCTCCCAGCCCGCCGGGGGCCGCCCGTCGGGCGTGAGGTCGGGCCCGGCCAGGATGAACCCGCGCCGGTCCCGCTCCACCGCCCCGTCCAGCCAGTCCGTCAGCGGCGCCGCCCCGATGAACACGAACAGCCACTTCGCGTCGACCAGCTCACTGCCCCCGGTCGCCACATCGCGCAGTGTCAGCTGCTCCAGCTCCCCGTCGCCGTGCGCCGACTCCACCACCGTGTTGCAGCGCACCGCGATGTTCGGCGCCTCGTCGACCTGCTGGATCAGATAGTGCGACATCGACGCCGACAGATCCGGGCCGCGCACCAGCAGCGTCACCGACTTCGCGCCCCGCGCCAGATACATCGCCGCCTGTCCGGCCGAGTTGGCGCCGCCCACGATGTACACGTCGTGGCCCTGGCAGGCCGCCGCCTCGGTCAGCGCCGACCCGTAGAACACCCCGCACCCGGTGAGCGCGGGCAGCCCCGGCGCGGCGAGCTGCCGGTACGACACGCCGGTCGCCAGGATCACCGCGTGCGCGGCGATCGCCGTACCGTCGGCGAACCGGACCGTGCGGGACCCGCCGTTCACCTCGAGCCCGGTGACCTCCCGCGCGGTGAGGATCTCCGCGCCGAACTTCGCGGCCTGACGCCGGGCCCGGTCGGTGAGCTGCGCGCCGGACACACCGTCGGGGAAGCCGAGGTAGTTCTCGATCCGGGACGACTGCCCGGCCTGTCCGCCGGTCGCCTCCCGCTCCACCAGCACCGTCCGCAGCCCCTCCGACGCCCCGTACACGGCCGCGCCCAGCCCCGCCGGGCCGCCGCCGATCACCACCAGGTCGTAGAAGTCGGACGCGGGAGTGGTGGCGAGCCCCACCTTGGCGGCCAGCTCCGGCGCCTCGGGCTCGATCATCGTCTCGCCCTCGGGCGTGACCACCAGCGGCAGCCGCTGGCCGTCCGCGCCCGCCGCGGCCAGCAGCCGCTGCCCCTCGGGTTCGTCCGCCGAGTACCAGCGGTAGGGCACCTGGTTGCGGGCCAGGAACTCCCGGACGTCCGAGGAGGGCGCCGAGAAGCGGTGGCCGACGACCTTGGTGCTGGGCACCGGCCGGTAGTCGCTGGTGCGCCACGCCGACAGCAGATCGTCCAGCACCGGATAGAGCTTCTCCTCCGGCGGGTCCCAGGGCTTGAGCAGATAGTGGTCCAGATCGACGACGTTGATCGCGTCGATGGCCGCGTTGGTGTCCGCGTACGCGGTCAGCAGCACACGGCGGGCGCCCGGATACACGTCCAGGGCCTGTTCCAGGAACTCGATGCCGTTCATCTGCGGCATCCGGTAGTCCGCGAGGATCACGGCCACCAGGTCACCGCGGAGCTTCAGCTCACGCAGTGCCCCGAGGGCCGACTCGCCGGACTCCGCGCGGACGATCCGGTACGACCCGCCGTAGCGCCGCCGGAGGTCGCGCGCCACGGCACGCGACACCCCCGGATCGTCGTCGACGGTCATGATGACGGTCCGCGCCGTGTCGGCGGCCTGTGCCATACGTCTCCCACCCCGAGCGGATCAGGTTCCGCGGCCCGGCGAACCGGGTCCGGCCGCGCCGCTTCCGCCCATCGTATGTTCGATCGCCATACTTCGCTCGGATACGCCCGGCGATGCGCGGATGCCGCCCGGGGACGGCTGTCCACGCCTCCGGCGTCAGTCCGTACGCGCGCTGAGCACGCAGAACTCGTTCCCTTCTGGATCCTGGAGCACCACCCAGCTCTCCTCGCCGCTCTGCCCCACGTCCGCGTGCCGGGCGCCCAGGGCGAGCAGCCGGTCCACCTCGGTGCGCTGGTCGGCCGGGCGGAAGTCGAGATGCAGCCGGTTCTTGCCCGCCTTGCCGTCCGGGGACGCGCCGAACAGCAGGCCCGGCAGCACCTCGGGCGCCGGACGGATCTCGTACTCCCCGGCCCCGGGATCGTCCAGGACCGTGACCCAGCCGAGCGCCTCGGCCCACCAGCGTCCGAGCGCCGCCGGGTCCGCGCAGTCGATCACCACTTGCTCCCACCGCAGGGTCATACCGGCAGCGTAGTGAAGACACCGCGTAGTGAAGACTGGGAGGCGCACACATGATCACGACAGAAGGAGGCGACGGGATGACGCGCCCGGTCACGGCAGGGGTGGACGGATCGGACGAGAGCCTGGCGGCGCTGGCCTGGGCCGCGCGGGAGGCCGTCCGGCGCGATCTCGCGCTGCGGGTGGTGCACGCCTGGCGGCCGGAGGAGCACCCGGCCGTCGACGGCGACCACGACGCCCAGGAGCGGTGGGCCCGGGAGGCCGTCGACGGCGCCGTCCGCGCGCTCGCCGAGCGTCACCCGACGCTCACGGTCACGACCGCGGTCACCGAGGGCGTCCCGGCCGACACGCTCACCGCGGCCGGCGCGGACGCCGAGCTGCTGGTGCTGGGCTCGCGTGGACACGGCCAGGTGGTCGGCTTCCTGGTCGGCTCCGTCGGCCAGCAGGTGATCGCCGAGGCCGGGCGGCCCGTCGTCCTGGTCCGCGCGGGCGACAAGGCGTCCACCGAGGTCGCCGGGCACGAGATCGTCGTCGGCCAGGAGGGCGAGCCCGAGGACAGCGCCGCCGTGCTGGAGTTCGCCTTCCGCACGGCCGCCGCGCGCGGCGCCGCGATCCGGGCGGTCCGCGCCTGGACCCTGCCGCCGGTGTTCTCCTACAGCCCCGCCGCGATGAAGGTCCTCGACGAGGCGGGCGGCCCCGAGCCCTACGAGAAGCGGGCCCTCGCCGACGCCCTGCGGCCCTGGCGCGAGCGCTACCCCGGGGTGCATGTCCTGGAGCATGTCGAGATGGGCAGCGCGGGCCAGGTCCTGCTGTCCGTCGCGGGCGGCGCCCAGCTGATGGTCGTCGGCCGCCGCGCCCGCCGTACCGCCGTGGGCGCGCGCATCGGCTCGGTCGCCCATGGAGTGCTCCACCACGCCCAGTGCCCGGTGGCGGTGGTCCCCCCGGCGTGATGACCGGGGGCCCGGCGGCATCCGTACGGAACGTCCCGGGCCCCCGCGTCATCAGTCCACGTCACATGGCAGGGCCACCGACTGGTGTGCCCTCGGGAGGATGTGGGCGATGTAGTCCTTCACGACCGTGTCCAGCGCGATGTCGTGCTGGGCGCGCTCGGACAGGTACCAGCGGTGCTCCAGGAGCTGGTGGTACAGCTCCGCCGGGTCCATCGTGCCGCGCAGCTCCGCCGGGACCGCGCGGACCGTCGGCCGGAACACATCACGCACCCAGCGGTGGGCCAGCACCTCCGGGCGGGCGGCCAGCGGATCGCCCGGCGCGTAGTCGTCCTGGGTGGCCATCCAGGACTCCAGATCGGTCAGCAGCCGCCGCGCCTGGTTCTCCTCGGTGTCCAGACCGGTCAGCCGCAGCAACTGGCGCTGATGGTGCCCCGCGTCCACCACCTTCGGCACGAAGGTCACCGTGTCGCCGTTGCCGGAGCGCTCGATCTGCATCTCGGCGACATCGAACCCGAGGTCGTTGAGCCTGCGTATCCGGCGCTCCATGTAGTGGTGCTTGCCCGCCGGATACACCGACACCCGGGTCAGCTCCCGCCACAGCTCCCCGTACCGTCCGCAGATCTCCCTCCCGAACTCGATCGGGTCCACCGACGGATGCAGTGCCCCGGACGCCTCCAGGTCGAGCAGCTCCCCGCTGATGTTGACCCGCGCGAGATCGAGGTCGTAGTCGCGCTGGCCGTCGCTCAGCCGGGCGTGCAGCTCGCCGGTCTCCGCGTCCACCAGATACGCGGCGTACGCGCCCGCGTCCCGCCGGAACAGGGTGTTCGACAGCGAGCAGTCGCCCCACGCGAACCCGGCCAGATGCAGCCGCACCAGCAGCACCGCCAGCGCGTCCATCAGCCGGTGCATGGTCTCCGGCCGCATCGTCGTCTCGAACATCGACCGGTACGGCAGCGAGCCCCCGAGGTGCCGGGTCACCAGCACCGGCTCCAGTGGCTGACCGGACGCGTCGGCCCGCCCGGTGACCACGGCGAGCGCGTCCACCGCCGGGATGCGCAGCCGGTCCAGGTCGCGCAGCAGCCCGTACTCGCGCAGCGCGGGCCGCTCCGCCAGCTCCTTGACGGCGATCACCTCGTCCCCGGCACGCGCGTAGCGCACCACGTGCCGGGAGATGCCGCGCGGCAGCGGCACGAGGTGCTCCTCGGGCCACTCCTCCAGCGGCAGTTGCCAGGGGAGCGCGAGCAGCAGGGCCGGATGCTCCGGGTTGGTGGCGCTGATCTGCAAAGCCATGACCCGAACACTAGAACGCGTACGCGTCCGCCTGTCGAACCGTATCGGCGATCGGACCCCGGTGCGCCGGACCGTGCCCCGGCAGCAGCAGCCCGGCGTCCAGCGCGCCGAGGCGCTGAAGCGAGGCGCGGGCCGCCGCCCGCTCGTGGTGGAACATCCCCGGCAGCAGTTGCGGCCCGCGCAGCCGGGACGTGGCGTGCCCGGTGACCAGCGCGTCCCCGGAGACCACCACCCCGGCGTCCGGCAGATGGAACGCGCAGTGCCCCAGGGTGTGCCCGGGGGTCGGCACCGGCACCGGGGCGCCCGGCAGGTCCAGCGGCCCGTCCGGCGCGAACGCCCGCGCCTCGGCGACCGGGACGTGCGCCTTGCCCCCGGCGCGCAGCGCGTGCACCGACCACGGCAGCACCCCGGGCCGCCAGGCGTTGCGCAGCACGTCCCCCACGTCCACCTGGTGCAGGAACTCCCGGCGCGCGTGCGGCACCTCCGCCGCGTGGCACAGCACCGGTGTGCCGTACCGGGCGTGCAGGAACGCGGCGGACCCGAGATGGTCGTTGTGGGCATGGGTGAGCAGGACGGCCGTGACCGCCTCCGGGGCGCCGCCCACCTCGGTGAGGGAGGCGAGCAGCCGCTCCCGGTCCGCCGGGTAGCCGGTGTCCACCAGGGTGAGGTCGTCGCCGTCGGCGAGGATCACCCAGTTCGTCTGGCCGCCGTGAACCAGGAACACCCCGTCCGTGACCTGCTGTACGTCCGCCCGCATGACCGTTCCTCGTCCCTCTTCGTGCCGGTAGGGGACCAGCTTCGTGCCGGTAGGGGACCAGGGAAGCAGATCAGCGGGCGGGCTCCGGCGCGGACCCGGCGCGCATCCCGAGGAGGAACCGTGTCACCCGCAGCCGCCGCACCGCGCACTCGTACACCGCGAACACCACCGCCAGCGAACCGGCCACGATCGCCGTGTACTTCACCGGCACCGGCGCGGGCCAGCCCACCACGCCGTACGCGAAGGCCACCACGACGGGCTGGTGGAGGAGGTAGACGGGGAGCGCGGCTCCGGCGAGGTAGGCCCTGACCCGGGCGGAGCGGGGGCCCGGGGTGCGCGTGCCGGGCCGGTCCAGCAGGCCGGTGATCGCCAGCACCCAGCACCATCCGGCCGCCCCGAACAGCGCCCGGGTCAGTACCGCGAACGCGGTCCGCCCGGTGAACGGTTCGTCCAGCGTCATGAACCCCGGTGCCGTCGCCGCGAACAGCACCAGCCCGAGCACCCCGGCCGGTCGCGCCAGCCGCCGGGTCGCCGCCCGGACCCGTCCGTCGTCGGCGAGGGCGTAGCCGTACAGGAAGAACACCAGGTAGGCCCACCGGTTCCAGCCCGCGAGGCCCTCCTCCATCAGCAGGACGGCGTTCAGCGCGGCCAGCGGAAGGGCGGGCAGGAGCAGCAGCGCGGGGTGGCGCCCGGCGGCCCGCGCGAGCGGCTCGGCGCCCCGCGCCAGCGGGGCCGCGACCGGCGCGAGCAGCAGACCGAACGCCAGCAGCAGCACCACGAACCACAGATGCCCGGTCTCGAAGTACCGGCCGTCCAGGACGAACGGGAAGTCGGCCAGGTCCAGCCGCACGCTCAGGAACCGCCCCCAGAAGTCGGGGTACGGCACATGCTCGCCCACCGCGCGCAGCCGCAGCCACTGCGGGAGCGGCAGCAGCACCAGGGTGGTGGCCACCAGCGGCACCCCGAGCCGCAGCAGCCGCTCCCGGGCGAACCCGCCCGGTCCCCGGCGGCCCAGGGAGTGCCGGGTGCCCAGCCCGGCGGCCAGGAACAGCACCGGCATCGCCCAGACCACGCCGAGCCCGGACAGCACGGTCACGGCCTCCGAGGTGTCCGCGTTCTTGACGTAGAAGTCGTCGTCGGGGGAGAACACCAGGGCGGCGTGGAAGAAGACCAGCCCGAGCACGACCAGCACCCGCAGGGTGTCCAGTTCCCGGCGCCGGGCGGCCACCGGTGCTCGTCCCGCCTCCGTGCCCATCGGCGCCCCCTCCTGAGGTGCGCCCAGTGTGGGGGAGGCGCGGCACGGACGACAGGCTTCCGCGACCGGCGAAGAGGATGGGATCTAGCGCACGCCGTGTGGCCGGAACTGCACGCTGATCCGGGGCCCGCCCGCGCGAGTGCTCTTCGGTACGCAGTGCTCCCAGGTCCGCTGGCAGGAACCGCCCATCACGATCAGATCGCCGTGTCCCAGCGGGCGGCGCACCGAGTCGCCGCCGCGCAGCGGACGCAGCAGCAGATCGCGCGGGGCGCCCACGGACAGGATGGCGACCATGGTGTCCTCCCGGGCGCCGCGTCCGATCCGGTCGCCGTGCCAGGCCACGCTGTCCCGGCCGTCCCGGTACAGACACAGCCCGGCCGTGGTGAACGGCTCCCGCAGCTCCCCGGCGTAGTGCGCGGACAGCGCGTCGCGGGCCTCGGTCAGCGCCGGGTCGGGCAGCTCCTCGCCCTGGCCGTAGAAGGCGAGCAGCCGGGGCACGTCGACCACCTGGTCGTACATGGTGCGCCGCTCCGCCCGCCAGGGGACGTCGTGCAGCAGCCGTTCGAACAGGGTGTCGGCGCCGGTCAGCCAGCCGGGGAGGACGTCGATCCAGGCGCCGGAGCCCAGCACGGTCCGGCGGACGCCGTCCAGCGGGCCCAGCCGCACCTGGTCGCTCTGGTCGAAGAGGGAGCCCTGGAGGTGCGTGGTCATGACCCCAGCGTACGCCTCATTCGAAAATCTGTTCCCATGACGCCTCCGAGTGGGGTCCGGGTGGTGGATCGGTGCCGCACGGCCCTAGGGATACATTCCTGTATCGGATACATTCGCGTATCGAACGGAGGCGGCCGGCATGGTGGACGACGGGACCGGGGCGGAGCCGCCGGGCGGGCGCGTGACCCGGCGCCGGGCGCGGACCCGGGCGAACCTGCTCGCCGCCGCGTTCACCGTGTTCGCCGCCAAAGGGTTCGGACGGGTCTCCATCGAGGAGGTCTGCGAGGCGGCCGGATACAGCCGGGGCGCCTTCTACTCCAACTTCGCCAGCCTGGACGAACTGTTCTTCGCCCTCTACCAGGAGCGGGCCGAACTGATCGCCGAACAGGTCGCCGGGGCGCTCGCCCAGGACGGCCCCGGACTCGACGTCCCCGCCGCCGTCGACCGCGTCACCGGCGTACTGCTCCTCGACCGCGACTGGCTGCTGGTCAAGACCGACTTCCTGGTGCGTGCCGCCCGCGACCCCGCCGTCTCCGCCACCCTCCTCGACCACCGGGCCCGGCTGCGCGCCGCCATCGCCGAACGGCTGCGCCGCGCCCGGGGCCACACCGCGCTCCCCGCCGTCCTCGGCGGCACCGACGGAGCCGCCCGCGCGGTCGTCGCCGCCTACGACGGCGTCACCGTGCAACTCCTGCTCGACCAGGATCTGTCCGGCGCCCGCGCCTGGCTGAAACAACTGCTCACGGCGCTGCTGACGGACGGCGGCGCCGCCGGGTCACCCGACCCCCCGCCCCCAGGAAGGGAACGTCACCATGGACGCTGACGTCATCGTCGTCGGAGCGGGCCTCGCCGGCCTGGTCGCCGCGCACGAACTCACCAGCAGGGGCCGCCGGGTCGCCCTGGTCGACCAGGAGAACGCGGCCAACCTCGGCGGCCAGGCGTACTGGTCGTTCGGCGGACTGTTCCTGGTCGACTCCCCGGAACAGCGCCGGCTGAAGATCAAGGACTCCTTCGACCTGGCCTGGACCGACTGGCAGGGCAGCGCCGCCTTCGACCGGCGGGACGACGAGGACGCCTGGGCCGTGCGCTGGGCCCGCGCCTATGTCGAGTTCGCGGCGGGCGAGAAGCGGTCCTGGCTCGACGGCCACGGCATCAAGCTGCTGCCCACCGTCGGCTGGGCCGAACGCGGCGATCTGCGCGCCGACGGCCACGGCAACTCCGTACCCCGCTTCCACATCGCCTGGGGCACCGGCACCGGAGTGGTCGAACCCTTCGTCGCGTACGCCCGGCAGGCCGCCGCCGACGGACTGCTCACCTTCCACCACCGCCACCGCGTCGACGCCCTGATCGTCGAGGACGGCGCGGCGCGCGGGGTACGGGGCACGCTGCTCGCCCCGGACGACGCCCCGCGCGGTGTCTCCTCCAGCCGGGAGGCGGCCGGTGAGTTCACCCTCACCGCCCAGGCGGTGATCGTCACCTCCGGCGGCATCGGCGCCGACCACGACATCGTCCGCCGCCACTGGCCCGCCCGGCTCGGCACCCCGCCCGCCCGGATGATCACCGGCGTGCCCGCCTACGTCGACGGCCGGATGCTCGACATCAGCGCCGAGGCCGGGGTCCGCCTCGTCAACCGCGACCGGATGTGGCACTACACCGAGGGCGTCCAGAACTGGGACCCGGTCTGGCCCGGCCACGGCATCCGCATCCTGCCCGGCCCGTCCTCGATGTGGTTCGACGCCCTGGGCCGCCGCCTGCCGGACCCCTGTCTGCCCGGCTACGACACCCTCTCCACCCTGCGCCATCTGCGCACCACCGAGGACCTCGCCGGACACGACCACTCCTGGTTCGTCCTCACCCGGAAGATCATCGAGAAGGAGTTCGCGCTCTCCGGCTCCGAGCAGAACCCCGACATCACCGCCAAGGACCGCAAGGCGGTGCTGCGCGACCGGCTCCTCGGCAAGGGCGCCCCCGGCCCGGTCCAGGCGTTCCTGCGCAGCGGCGCCGACTTCGTCACCGCGCCCACCCTGGAGCGGTTGGTCGAGCGGATGAACGGCCTCACCGACGCACCCCTCCTGGACGCCGGTGTCCTGCGCCGCCAGATCGAGGCCCGGGACCGGCAACTCGCCAACACCTACAGCAAGGACGCCCAGGTGCAGGGCATCCGCAACGCCCGCCGCTACATCGGGGACCGGCTCGGCCGGGTCGCCACCCCGCACCGGCTGCTGGACCCCGAGGCCGGTCCCCTGATCGGCGTCAAGCTGCACATCCTCACCCGCAAGACCCTCGGCGGCATCCAGACCGACCTGGACTCCCGCGCCCTCGGCGCCGACGGCAGGCCGATCGAGGGGCTGTACGCGGCGGGCGAGGTCGCCGGGTTCGGCGGCGGCGGCGTCCATGGGTACAACGCGCTGGAGGGCACGTTCCTCGGCGGCTGTCTGTTCTCGGGCCGCGCGGCGGGCCGGGCGGCGGCGGGCCAGGTGGGCTGAGCGGCCCGGTCAGGGTGGCGCGGGTCAGGTGGGCTGAGCGGCAAGGTCGGGGTGGGCGGCGGGCCAGGTGGGCTGAGCGCTGGGCGGGAGCGGGCCAGGTGGGCTGAGGGGGAGCGGTACGAATCCCCTCAGCCCACCTGGCCTGAGGGGGAGCGGTACGAATCCCCGGTCCCAGGTCCCCGTTACCCCTACCCGTTACCCGATCAGCGCGGCGGGCGTCACTCCCGCAGGAGCCGGAGCAGTACGGCCGCATGGCTGTGCTCCGGCTCCTTGGACCCCGTCAGCAGCGTCACCGGGCCCGCCGCCACCGACGCCCGCAGCCCGGCGAGCAGCCCGGCCGCCTCAGGCTCGGCCAACTCGGCCTCGTACCGCCGCGCGAACTCCTCGTACGGACCCTCCCCGGCGTGGTACCAGCGGCGCAGTTCGGTCGACGGAGTGAGCGCCTTGGGCCACTCGTCGACCCGTGCCGCCTCCTTGGACAGCCCGCGCGGCCACAGCCGGTCGACCAGGACGCGCAGACCGTCGCCGGGTTCGACGGCCTCGTAGATACGGCGGACGCGGACGCTCACGGGGGACCCTTCGCCGGGGGTGGTTTTCCCGGAGCGTATCCCGGCTGTCGGAGTCATGGCGATATGGCGGGGATTGTTCGGATCGTAGGGACGGACGGGCGACTCGGGGCCGGTCCGGTACGACGGTCTCAACGCCGTGCCGGGCGCCCGGTGGCCGCCCGCCGGGTCCGGCGTTCCGTCTCGCTGGCGCCGCCCCACACCCCGGAGTCCTCGCCCTCGTCCAGCGCGTACCGCAGACAGGGCTCGCGGACCGGGCAGGTCCGGCACACCGCCTTGGCCCGCTCCGTCTGGAACGCGGCCGGTCCGGACGTGCCGACCGGGAAGAACAGATCGGGGTCGTGGAAGCGGCACTCGGCCAGCTCCCGCCAGTGGTCGTCCATCGCCGCCTCCACCGCTGTAGCTGTCGCGGTCGCCTCGTGTCGAGTCGTACGCGCCCTCCTGAAGGGCCCTCCTCGACTCGGCTCACCGGTCGGCGCCCGCTGAAACAGATCTCGCGGAAACGGCACTGTCACGGCATCGGTGATTCCGCGTCAGGAGCGCAGACTTTCGGCCGCCGTGGTGAGCACCGCCTCGGCGACGACGGCCAGCGCGGGGGAGTCCAGCTTCCACTGCTGCCAGTACAGCGGCACGTCCACCGGACCGCCCACGCCGAGCGGCACCAGCCGCCCGGACCGCAGCGCCGGGTCCGCCTGCGCCTCCGTCACCAGACCCCAGCCCAGCCCGGCCACGACACACGCCGTGTACCCCTCGTTCGTCGGCACCCGGTGGCGCAGCGCGCTCGCCCCGCCGTGTCCGCCGCCCAGCCCGCGCACGAAGGCGTCCTGCATGTCGTCGCGCCGGTCGAAGGTGATGACCGGGGCCTCGGCCAGCGCGTCCCGCGCCGGGCGCCCGCGCAGATACCTGGCGGTGAACTCCGGGGTGGCCACCGGCAGATACCGCATCCGCCCGAGCGGCCGGACCGAACAGCCCGGCACCGGGTCCGGCGACGAGGTGACCGCCGCCATCACCAGCCCCTCCCGCAGCAGTACCGCCGTACGGTCCTCGTCCTCGCGGCGCAGTTCCAGACCGGGCGCCGAGCCGGGCGGCAGCCGGACCAGGGCGTCCAGGAACCAGGTGGCCAGCGAATCCGCGTTCACCGCGACCGACACCCGGGCCGGTTCGCCGTCCCGGGTGAGCCCCAGCTCCGCGAACGCGTCCCGCTCCAGCCGCGCCAGCTGCCGGGCCAGCCGTACCAGCACCGCCCCCGACTCCGTGGGGCGCACCGGCTTGGTGCGCAGCAGCAGCACCCGGCCCGTCCGCTGCTCCAGCGCCTTCACCCGCTGGCTGACCGCCGACGGCGTCACATGCAGCGCGAGCGCCGCCGCCTCGAACGTGCCCTCGTCCACCACCGCGAGCAGCGTCCGCACCTGGTCCAGCGGCAGATCCGACAGCCCGCCCGCACCGGAGACGCCCTCACTCATCCGCCCCGACCTCCAGTCCGTCCAGTCCATCCACTTCAGTCAAGCTAATGATAGGTAAGAATCTTTAGCTGTACGTCCAGTGATCGCGTCCGTAGCGTCCACGGCATGACCCCCGCACTGTCCGCCGCCACGGCCGGCTTCGGCACCGGCCTCTCCCTGATCGTCGCCATCGGCGCCCAGAACGCCTTCGTCCTGCGCCAGGGCGCCCGGCGGGACGCCGTCCTCGCGGTGGTCGCCATCAGCGCGCTGTCCGACGCCCTGCTGATCACGCTCGGGGTCGCCGGGGTCGGCGCGATCGTGGTCGCCTGGCCGCAGGCCATGACGGTGGTCGCCTGGACCGGCGGCGCCTTCCTGCTGGGCTACGGGGCGCTCGCCGCCCGCCGGGTGCTCCGGCCCACGGGGGACACCCTGGGCGCCGACGGGTCCGGGGCCGCTGGATCACGCCGCCGGGCCGTCCTCACCGGTCTCGCCCTCGCCTGGCTCAATCCCCATGTCTATCTCGACACGGTCTTCCTGGTCGGCTCGCTCGCCGCCGACCGCGGCGAACTGCGCTGGACCTTCGGCCTCGGCGCGGCCGTCGCCAGCCTGGTCTGGTTCACCGCGCTCGGCTTCGGCGCCCGGCTGCTCGGCCGCCGGCTCACCCGGCCCGCCGCCTGGCGGGTACTGGACGGCTTCGTCGCCCTGACGATGATCACCCTGGGCGTGCTGCTGATCGCCCGAGCCTGATCCGGGCCGCCATAGTCCGAGACGGCTCCCCGTCCGCGGCCCGCTGCTGCGATAGTGACTCCTGGTTCGAAAGATGTAACGAGCAACCAGGAAGTGCGTGGACAGCAGCGGACGCGGTACGCAGGAGCCGGAGGATCCGGCGGCCACGGGGGGCACGCCCCCGCCGGGTGAGGAGCCGTCACGCCCCCGGCGCCGCTGGGCGATGGACACCCGGCCGCTGCGCCGCCCCGCCTACCGCAGGCTCTGGTCGTCCACCATCGTCACCGCCGTCGGCAGCCAGCTCACCGCCGTCGCCGTACCCAAGCAGGTCTACGACCTCACCGGGTCCTCCGCCTGGGTCGGCTACGCCAGCATCGCCGGACTGCTGCCCATGGTGGTGTTCGCGCTGTGGGGCGGCGCCGTCGCCGACGCGGTCGACCGCCGGACCCTGCTGCTGGTCACCAACATCGGCATAGCCGTCACCTCGCTGCTGTTCTGGCTCCAGGCGCTCACCGGGCTGGACTCCGTCGCCGTACTGATGGTGCTGCTCGCCACCCAGCAGGCGTTCTTCGGGCTCAACGCGCCCGCCCGCAACGCCTCCATCGCCCGGCTGGTCCCCGAGGAGGAACTCGCCGCGGCGAACGCGCTGGGCTCGACCGTGATGCAGATCGGACTGGTCGCCGGGCCGCTGCTGGCCGGGGCGCTGATCCCGGTGATCGGGCTCGCGGAGCTGTATCTCATCGACGCCATCGCCCTGTGCGTGACCGTGTGGGCCGTCGCCCGCCTGCCCTCACTGCCGCCGCTGACGACGGCCGCCCGACGCCGGGCGGGGGTACGGGAGATCGTCGCGGGCTTCCGGTACATCGCGCTGCACAAGGTGCTGCTGCTGTCGTTCCTCGCCGATGTCATCGCGATGGTCCTCGGTATGCCCCGCGCCCTGTTCCCGCAGCTCGCCGCCGAGACCTACGGTCCCTACGGCGAAGAGCTGGCCCTCGGGCTGCTGTTCGCGGCGATCCCGGTCGGCGCGGTGGCGGGCGGACTGTTCTCGGGCACGTTCTCGCGGGCCCGGCGGCACGGCTGGATGGTGATCGGCGCGGTGGTGGCGTGGGGGCTGGCCATCGCGGGCTTCGGGCTGAGCACCAGTCTCTGGGTCGCGGTGGCGTTCCTGGTGGTCGCCGGGGTCGCGGACATGGTGTCCATGGTGTTCCGGGGCGCGATCCTGCTGTCCGCCGCGACCGACGAGATGCGCGGCCGGATGCAGGGGGTGTTCACCGTGGTCGTGGCGGGCGGCCCGCGGCTCGCCGACGTCCTGCACGGCACCGCGGGCTCCGCGTTCGGCCCACGCGCCGCCGTGGTGGGCGGCGGACTGCTGGTGGTCGCGGCGATGCTGGGCCTGGCGGCGGCGGTACCGGCGCTGCGCCGCTACCGCGTCTGACCAGGCCGACGGCTCAGAGGGCCTTGATCCGCGACTTGAGCAGGCAGAACTCATTGCCCTCGGGATCGGCGAGCACATGCCACTGCTCCTCGCCGGTCTGCCCGATGTCGGCGCGGCGGGCCCCCAGCGCGAGCAGGCGCTCCAACTCGGCGTCCTGGTCGCGGTCGGTGGGGTTGACGTCGATGTGCAGCCGCGTCTTGCCCGGCTCGGGCTCCTCCCGGTAGCTGAGGATGATGGTCGGCTGCGCCCCGCCGAACCCCTCCCGGGGCCCGATCTCGAACATCAGGTCGCCCTCGCGGTCCAGCACCACGAAGTCCAGCACCTCGCACCAGAACCGCGCCAGCACCTCGGGTTCACGGCAGCCGAGGACGAGTTCACTGATACGACACGCCATGGGGAACGGACCTGCTCTCATCGGGGATCGGTACGGACACCGCGACGGGACCGTGGGGCCCCGTGGCACGGCCACGCGGGAGACCGTACCCGGAGAAGCGAGCAGGTGGGAAGCGGCTTTCCGGGTGCCGCCACCGTCGGGGAGGGGGCGGGTCCGACCCTCCGGGCCGGGGGCCCGCGGGTGGGTGGTCCGGCTGGTGCGTCCGGGGTGACGGCTGATTCGGCGCGGGCGTGGGCCGCCCACGCCCCGGCTTGTGGCTGCGGGAGTGTGGCCGCCCGCGCGTCCGGGCCGCCGGCCGATGCCCGCGCGGGCGTGGGCCGATGCCCACGCCCCGGCTTGTGGCTCTGGGAGCGTGGCCGCCCGCGCGTCCGGGCCGCCGACCGATGCCCGCGCGGGTGTGGACCGGCGTCCAGAGCCTGGCCCGTGGGCCCGGATCGGCCTCGCCTTCGACGCTGGACTCCGCCCGGAGAGCCCGCCCTCCAGGTCCCGGCGGCTGGTCCCCCGAGCCCTGCCGGGATGGCTCCGCACGACCGGAGCCCTGCCGGGGTGGTTCCCCGACCGGAGCCTGCGGGGGTGGTTCCCCGCGACCGGAGCCCTGCGGGGGTGGCTCCGCGCGACCGGAGCCCTGCCGGGGTGGTTCCCCGACCGGAGCCTGCGGGGGTGGTTCCCCCCGCCCCGAGCCCTGCCGGAGTGGCTCCGCGCGACCGGAGCCCCGCCGGAGTGGTTCCCCCCGACCCGACCGGAGCCCCGTCGAGGTGGGGTTCCCCGCGGCCAGGCCGGTGGCCGGTCCCCCCGTCCAGACCGGCTGTCCCACCGCCCGCCTCCAGGCTGCCGGCTCACCCCCGCCCCCCAGGCAACCGATCGCCCCACCCCCGGGCGCCCGTCCCACCTACCCCGCGAAGAAGATCGGCTTCAGGTGGGTGAAGAAGGCGATCCCGTCGCCCGCCCCCTCGTACTCGCCCCGTCCGCTGTTCTTCCGGCCTCCGCCAGGTACCCGCAGATCACCCACCGACGTGGGCAGGTTGATGCCCACCCGTCCGGCGTCCACCGCCTGGGCGAAGCGCCTGCCGCGGTCCCGGTCGGCCGTGAAGATCGCCGCGCACAGTCCGTACGGCGTCCCGTTGGCCAGGGTGATGGCCTCCTCCAGTGAGGAGACGCTCAGCAGGGCCACCACCGGGCCGAAGATCTCCTCCTGCACGATGGGGGAGTCCAGGGCGGGCCGTTCGACGACGGTCGGGGCGATGTAGTAACCGGCGGGGAGGTCGGGGCCCTCGGCGGGGCCGCCGCCGATGAGGACCGTGCCGGACAGCGCCTCGTCGGTGAGGTACGAGAGCACCTTGTCGTACTGGACGCGGGACGAGACCGGCCCCATGTCCGTGTCCGGGTCGAGCCCGTCGCCGACCCGGACCGCACGGGTGCGGTCCACGAACCGGTCGCGGAACTCCTCGAACACCGGCGTCTCCACCAGGATGCGGCTGGTCGCGATGCACCACTGCCCCGCCGCCGTGTAGGAGGCGGCGACCGCCGCGTCCAGGGCCCGGTCCAGATCCGCGTCGGCCATGACCACCAGCGGGTTCTTGCCGCCCGTCTCCACCTGGACCTTCACATCGCGCGCCCCGGCCAGCTCCGCGACCTGGAACCCGACCCGGGTCGAGCCGGTGAACGAGATCGCGTCCACGTCCGGGTGGTCAAGCAGCGGCTGCCCGGCCTCCTGGCCCGTGCCGAACACCAGGTTGTAGACCCCGGCGGGCAGACCCGACTCCATCAGCGCCCGGCCCACCATCTCCGCGGTGACCGGGGTGAGTTCGGACGGCTTGACCACCACCGCGTTGCCCGCGACCAGCGCCGGGACGCTCTTGCGCAGGACCGCGCTGAACGGGTAGTTCCACGGGGTGACCAGGACCGCCACCCCGACCGGCGCCCGGGTCATCTCCACATCGAGATCGGACTCCAGGGCCCTGACGTGGCTGAGCAGATCCGGGGCGATCTTCAACTGATAGGCGGTGGCGGCCAGCGCCCGCGCGATCTCGCCCTCGCAGTCGGCGAGGGTCTTGCCGGACTCCAGGACGTCGGCGACCGCGAGCGCCTCCGACCGGCTCTCCAGGAGTTCCAGCGCCCGGCCGATGACGGCGATCCGGTCCTCGACGGGTGTCGCGGCCCAGTCCGCGGCGGCGGCCCGCGCGGCGGCCACCGCGGCACCGGCGTCCGAGGCGTCCGACGCCGGGCACACCGCGATGATCCGGTCGGCCCGCGCGGGATTCTCCCGGGCGAGGGTGCGTCCCGAACGCGCGGGCTGCCAGGTCCCGTCGACCAGATTGAGGACCTCGTGCGCGGAAGCGGGGATGGTGGGCACGGACGACGGCTGGGATGAAGCGGTCATGGGGTGAAGCCCTCCCGTCTGCGGATGCAGGGGATCGGAGTGACGGGTCGCAGTCACTGGTCGGAGTGACTGAGCTGTCCAATGAATGTGAAGGTACCCTTACTATTCACCACCCTTCGGCTGCGCTCAAGGGGTGTGATAGGTCGGATTATGAGGAGGTGAGGGTGGTGTAGACCTTAAGAGGGGCCCACGCTATAGTTAGCAGCCTTTACTATTTATTCGAGTTTACCGGAGGGAAGGAGCCAGGTGCGACGCCAGCAGCAGCGCCCCGCGCAGCACCGCCCTCCCCTCCAGGGCGGAGCGCGTGACATACGTGTCCCGCCCCGCGACCACCTCCGCGACCGCCGGATCGTCCCCCAGCCGCCGTACGGTCGCCGCGCGCAGCGCCGGGATCAGTCCGGGCAGCGCGCTGACATCGCCGTCGAACACGATCCGGCGCGGCGACACCGCATATGTCAGCGCGGTCGTCAGCTGCGCCAGATACCACGCCTCCAGCTCGACCAGCTCCGGAGTGACCGCCTCCGGCCAGCTCCCGCCGCCGGTGCGGGCCAGCAGGGCGCGCCTGCTCGCCAGCGACTCCAGACACTCGGGGTGATAGGGACAGGGGCCGGTCACCTCGTCCGACGGATGCCGGGCGACCGGCAGATGCCCCATCTCCGGATGCGCCCGCCCGTGCACCACCCGGCCCCCGGTCAGCACCCCCGCCCCGATGCCGCCCGTCACGATCACGAACACCAGGTCGTCGCCCCCGCCGCCGAACTCCCGCTCGGCCAGCGCGCCCGCGTTGACATCCGTGTCCAGCGCGATCGGCACCGGGAACTCCCGCCACACCGCGCCGACCAGGTCGAACCCCGGCCACCCCGGCTTGAGCACCGACCCGACCCTGCCGTACGTCGCCGACTCCAGCCGCAGATCCAGCGGGCCGAAGCAGCCGATACCGACCGCCGACACCGGGCCGTACCGCTCCTGCTGTGCGCGGAGGAAACCGGTGACCCGGCCCAGCGTCTCCTCGGGTGTGGTGGTGGGAAACACCGCCTCGGCCCGTACCTCGTCGGGACCGGTGGCGACCGCACACCTGAAGTCCTTGCCCGATCCCGCGATTCCGGCGAGCATCCCTGTTCCTCCTGCTGTGTCGCGCGTGATGTGTGGGGAGGCCACCGGGGGGCGTCCCGCCGGGGCCGTACATACCGCTGGGGCCGTGCCTACCGCCGGGGCCCTGTCCGCCGTACCGGCGGCGGCTCAGGGATCGTCGCCCCCGTCCGCCAGGCCCGCCCAGTGCGGGCGGGTCAGCCGGAACACCTCGCCGAGCGGGGCGTACGCCGAGCCCGACAGCCGGGCAACCGGAGCCAGCAGCGCGGGGTCGACGCGCCCGGCGCGCCAGACCTCCGGCGCCACATGAAGGTGCAGCACCTCGCCGATGACCAGCACACTGCTGCCCACCGGCACCTCCCGCACCAGCCGGCACTCCAGATGCGCCTTGGCCCGTGCCACCCGGGGTGCCGCCACGCGCGCCGCCGGTGCCTCCGCCAGCCGCGCCCAGACGAACTCGTCCTCGCCCGGCGGGAAGTCGGCGGAGGTCAGGTTCATCGCCGTCACCAGCTCGGCGGAGACCACATTGACCACGAACTCGCCGGTCGCGCGGATATTGGTGAGCGTGTCACGCACGCCGGTCGAGCTGAACACGATGTGCGGGGGGGCGTGCGAGGCGATGGTGAAGTAGGAGTGCGGGGCCACATTGCGCACCCCGCCGGGGCTCAGGGTGGACACCCAGGCGATCGGGCGGGGCACCACCAGCGCGGTCAGCAGATGGTAGACGTCCCGCACCGGCCAGGCGTCCGCGGACAGTTCCAGCGGCCGGTCGAGCCGCTCGGGCGGGACCGGTGGACGACCGGTCCCCTCAGCCTCGGTCATGATCGCTCCCAGGATCGGCCGGTAGGATTGCGGCGCTCGTCGGCGCCGTACGTGTGTGCGCCGGGCCGGACCGCCGTGGCGGTCGCCAGTGGTCACACCAGCGCAGGAGGAGGTAGGGGCCACGTTTGTCGAGCCGCGTAACTTCGTGAAGGCGGACCCGTCCATGGTCCGGGCCATCAACCGGCGTTCGGTCATCGACGCCGTCCAGCACCACGGTGTGCTCTCCCGCTCCCAGGTGGCGCGGGTGGTGGGACTGTCCAAGCCGACCGTCTCCGAGGTCTTCACCGATCTGCTGGCCGCCGGACTGCTCCGCGAGGCCGGTGCCACCCATGGCCGCCAGGGACCCAAGGCCCTGCTGTACGAGATCAACAGCGAGGCCGCGTGGGTGGTCGGCATCGATGTGGGCCGCCGCTGGATCAGGGCCGCGCTGGCCGATCTGTCGGGCCGGATCGTCGCCCGGCACGACGAGCGGGTACGGCTGCGCAGCAGCCAGACCCTGCTGGACCAGATCGGCGCCATGGCCCGGACGGTGATGGCCGAGCGGTCGGTCCGCTGGGACCAGGTCAGCCAGGTCACCGTCGGCAGCCCCGGCGTGGTCGATCCGGCGCGCGGGCAGATGATGCTCGCCGCGAACCTGCCCGGCTGGGAGCGGCAGGGCATGGTCGAGTCGATCCGCGCCCGCTTCGACGCGGCCGTCACCATCGAGAACGACGTCAACCTGGCCGCGCTCGGCGAGCTGTGGAGCGGTTACGGGCGGCAGTACGACAACTTCGCCTATCTGTGGATCGGTTCCGGCGTCGGGCTCGGTCTCGTCATCGACGGCAAGCTGCACCGGGGGGCGCGCGGGCTGGCCGGGGAGATCGGCTATCTGCCGATCGGTCTGGAGGGCGCCGACGAGTCGGGGCCGCCGTGGCGCGGCTGGTTCGCCAGCGAGACCGTGGAGCGGGCGGTGGCGCGGCTGGCCGCCGACCGCGCACTGGACCGCCCGCCCACCATGCGCGGGGTCTTCGCGATGGCCCGGCGCGGCGACGCGCTCGCCCGCGAGGTGGTCGAACTGGAGGCCCGGCTGCTGGCCCGCGCGGTGTCCACGGTCGCCGCCGTGGTCGACCCGGAGGTGGTGGTGCTGGGCGGCGGCATCGGCCACAACGGCGATCTGCTCACCCCGACCATCGAGACGACCCTGCGTGCCCTGACCCCGCTCTCCGTCCAGGTGGTCACCTCCGTGCTCGGCACGGACGCCGTGCTGCACGGCGCGGTGGGCAGCGCGGTCTCCGACGCCTGGGGCCGCCTCCTGGGCACCCCGATGCCAGAACCCGACCCGGGCCCACCGGCACCGGTCACGGTGGGGGAGTAGGGCGGGGAGCGCACCGGCCCGCCGCCGGGGGTCCGGGGGTGTCGGGGCGTCTGCGGCTGTTCGGGTGAGCGCGGATCTCCGCGCGTCTGCGGGTGCCGGGGCGTCCGGGGGTGTCCGGGTGTCCGCAGGGGTCCGGGGGGCCGGTGCCGTCGATGTCACCGGCGTCGTCGGAGCCGTCGGCTGTGCCGGGCGGGAGTGTCGGGCCGGTACGGGAGCCGTGTCCGGCGCCGCGTGCGCGGTCCCCTGCGTCCCGGTCGTCCGCGCGTCCCCTCTTACGGGAGCCGCGCTTTCCGCCGTCCTGGTGGTCTCGTCCGTCCGGTCCGCTCCGGTCGTCCGCGCGTCCCCTCTTACGGCGGCAGCGCTTTCCGCCGCCCCGGTGATCCCGTCCGCCCAGCCCGCCCCGGTCGCCCGCGCCTCCCCCCTCATGGCAGCAGCCCTTCCCGCAGCCCCGGCGCCCGCGTCTCCGTCTCCCCGGGCGGACCGGCCGATCCGGCCGCCGATCCCGCCGCCGATCCCGAATCCGACCCCGCCGCCGATCCCGCCGCCGATCCCGACCCCGCAGCAGACCCCGACCCTGGCCCCGTCTCTGCCTCCGCCCCCGCCTCCCTCAGGCGCTGGCGGGTCAGTTGGGTGACCACTCTGCGGGCCTCCGGGGAGTCCGCGCCCCCGCCCAGCCGGTGCAGCCCCAGCAGTGCCGCGCCCGCGACCGGCGGGGACGTCAGGACCCGTACCGTCGCGCGGGGGGCGATACCGGCGACGCCCCGGCGGACCGTGTCCAGGAGTGGGCCGTCGCCCGCCTCGAACAGCCCGCCGCCGAGGACCACGGGGACGTCCGCGTGGGCGAGGCCCAGTCTGCGGACGGCCGTGGCGACGTAGGTGACGATCTCCGACGCCAGTTGGTCGATGAGTTCCCGGGCGACCTCGTCGCCCTCGGCGGCGGTACGGAAGACGGTCGGCGCCAGCACCAGGAGCTGGCGTTCGGTGATCCGGCCGGTGTAGACGGCCTCGGCCACCGCCATCGGGTCGGCCAGCCCGAAGTACCGGGGCACGGCGGTCTCCAGCGCCGTACGGCGGCCCCGGCCGTCGGTCGCCCGGACCGCCTGGCCCAGCGCCCGCACCCCGAGCCAGCGCCCGCCCGCCACCCAGTCCCCGGAGATCCGGCCGAGCGCGGCGAACCGCAGATCGCGTCCGTCGGGGGCGATGCCCACACAGTTCAGCCCGGTCCCGGCGCCGACCGCCACCCCCCACTGGGCGGGGCTGCCCGCCCACAGCACGGCGAAGGTGTCGTTGTGCAGCAGCACGGAGTCGGTCAGCCGCGCGGCGCGCAGGGCCGTGCCCACCCGGTGCTCGTCGACCGGCAGATCGATACCGGCGAGACAGAACACCCCGAGCCGGGCCAGCGGCTCACCGGGCGGCAGTCCGGCGGCGGCGCGCAGCCGGTCGGCGCTCTCCCGCAGCGCGGCCGTCGCGCCCTCAAGACCGAGGCGCTGATGGGAGCAGCCGGGGCCGCGCACCGCGGCGAGAACCGTGCCGTCGGCGGCCACCAGCGCCAGTTCGGTCTTGGAGTTGCCGCCGTCCACCGCCAGGACGGCGGCCCTCGTGCTCGTCTCTGCTGTCACCGCTGTCACCGCTGTCCCCGCTCTCAGGGCTCCCGGAACTGGTCCGCACTGGTCCACGCTTGGCCCAGTGCTCCACTATAGTAAGGGCTCCTCACTATTTATCCATCCTCTTGGAGTGATCGGCACAACAGGAAGGCATGTCATGAGCGTCAAGATCGCAGTAATCGGAGGCGGCTCCACCTACACCCCCGAGCTGGTGGACGGGTTCGCCCGGTTCACCGACCGGCTGCCGGTGGGGGAACTGGTGCTGCACGACATCGACGCGGCCCGGCTGGAACCGGTCGCCGGGGTCGCCGGGCGCATCCTGGCCCGGCAGGGCTGGACCGGCCGGCTGACCGCCACCGGCAGCCTCGAACAGGCCGTCGAGGGCGCCGACTTCGTCGTCGTCCAGCTCAGGGTGGGCGGGCAGCAGGCGCGGCTGCTGGACGAGACGCTGCCGCTGGAGGTGGGCTGCGTCGGGCAGGAGACCACCGGCGCGGGCGGCTTCGCCAAGGCGCTGCGGACCGTGCCGGTGGTGCTGGACCTCGCCGAACAGGTCGCCGCGCGGGCCGCCGACGGGGCCTGGCTGGTCGACTTCACCAACCCCGTCGGGATCGTCACCCAGGCCCTGATGGACGCCGGGCACCGGGCCATCGGCCTGTGCAACGTGGCGATCGGGCTCCAGCGCAAGTTCGCCGGGCTGCTCCAGGTCGACCCCGGGCGGGTGGCCCTGGAGCACGTCGGACTCAACCACCTCACCTGGGAGCGCGCGGTCACGGTGGACGGCCGTGATGTGCTGCCCGACCTGCTGGACGGGCACCTCGACGCGCTCTCCGCCCACCTGGAGCTGCCCGGCTCGCTGCTGCGCGACCTGTCCGCCGTGCCGTCGCGCTATCTGCGCTTCTACTACCGCACCGCGGGGATGCTCGACGAGCAGCGGGCGGGCCGTATCCGGGCCCGCGAGGTGCAGGCCATCGAGGAGGAGCTGCTCGCCCTCTACCGCGACCCCGCCCTCGACACCAAGCCCGCCGCGCTCGCCCGGCGCGGCGGCACCCACTACAGCACGGCCGCCGTCCAGCTCATCGCGTCTTTGTACGACGACCGGGGCGATGTCCAGGTGGTCAACATCCGCAACGACGGGGCCGTCCCGGACCTGCCGGACGACGCCGTCGTGGAGATCCCCGCCCGGATCACCTCCGCGGGCGCCGCCGCGCTGCCCGCCCGTCCGCTGCCGCCGGAGCTGCTGGGCCTGGTCCAGCAGGTGAAGTCGTACGAACGGCTGGCCGTCGCCGCCGCCCGCACCGGTGACCACCGCAGCGCCGTCCTCGCCCTGATGGCCAACCCGCTGGTCCGCGACCGCGAGCCCGCCGTCGCCCTGCTGGACGCCTTCCTGCGGGAGCACGAGCGGACCCTGCCCGGTTTCTGGCGGGCCCCGTCCAGGACTCGCTCCGGACACGAATCTGTAAGCACCCCTTCCTAACTATTGAGCTTGACCGGAACCGCCGCTAGATTCTGGGCACTCACCGGACTCGGGCGAAGGTGGAGCATTCCGGACGCCCCGCACAGGCGACCGGACACCCGCTCGAAATGGTGCACACGTCCCCACACATCCCATGGGACGACATCGGGGGCCTCACATCCAGATCCATGCGCCATCGAAGGAGGCGTCCAGATGGGTGGACTGCGTAGGGTTCGAGGCTTGTACGTGTCCGTCGCCCTCCTGCTGACCGGCGCACTGACCGCCGCGTGCGGCGGAGACGGAGGCGGCGGTGCGGACGGAGGCGACGAGAAGATCCGTCTGACGGTCGGCACGTTCAACGACTTCGGTTACAAGGAGCTGTACAAGCAGTACATGCGGGACAACCCGAACATCGAGATCGTCGAGCATGTCGCCGAGTACCAGACCCATCACACCCAGCTCGCCACCCGGCTCGCCGCCGGGAACGGGGCGCCGGACGTGGTGGCGATCGAGGGCGACTTCCTGGGCCAGTTCACGGCCCAGCCGCAGAACTTCCACAACCTGCTGGAACTGGGCGCCGGTGATCTGGAGGACCGCTGGCTGCCCTGGAAGTGGAAGCAGTCCATGGCCGGGGACAAGGTGCAGATCGGTATGGGCACCGATGTCGGCGGCCTCGCCATCTGCTACCGCCGGGACCTCTTCGAGAAGGCCGGACTGCCCACCGACCGCGCTGAGGTCGCGGGGCTCTGGCCGGACTGGAAGAGCTATATCGAGGTCGGCAAGGAGTTCACCGCCGCCAAGACCGGCGCCAAGTTCGTGGACAGCGGCCCGCTGCTGTTCAACGCGATCCTCGGCCAGGCCGACGCGGCGTTCTACGCCCCCGACAACAGCCTGGTCCTGGAGAGCAACCCGGCGGTCAAGCAGTCCTTCGACCTCACCTCCGAAGCCGTCGAGGCCGGGCTGTCCGCCAACCTCGCCGCCTTCAGCCCGCAGTGGAACACCGGCTTCCAGCGCGGCAGCTTCGCCACCCTCACCTGCCCCGCCTGGATGATGGCCTTCATCCAGAGCCAGGCCCCCAAGACCGAGGGCCAGTGGGACGTGGCCGCCGTACCCGGCGGCGGCGGAGGGAACTGGGGCGGCTCCTGGCTGACCGTACCGAAACAGTCCGACCACCCCGAGGAGGCGTACAAGCTCGCCGCCTGGCTCACCGCACCCGAGCAGGCGCTCACCGTCTTCAAGAACATCGGCAACCTGCCCGCCATCCCCGAGCTGTACAAGGACCCGGCCATGGCGGACCTGAAGAAGCCCTTCTTCAACAACGCCCCGGTCGGCCAGATCTTCACCGAGGCCGCCACCCGGCTCCAGCCCCAGTACCAGGGGCCCAAGGCAGCCGCCGTACGGCTGGCGCTCCAGAACGGCATCAAGCGCGTCGAGGAGGGCCGGGAAGAGCCCGGCGAGGCGTGGGACAAGGCACTGAGCGATGCCGAAAAGGCCGCTCAGTAGCCCGCCGGCGCCCATGCCCGCCGAGCGCCCCGCCGCCGCCCGGTCCGCGGCAGGACCGGCCACCCCTTCTGGTGGCCGGCCCCGCCCGGACGGGCGCGGCGGGCTGCGCACCCGGCTGCGCCGCGCCGACCGGACCCTCGCCCCCTACCTCTACATCGCCCCCTTCTTCCTGGTCTTCCTCGGCTTCGGCCTCTTCCCCCTCGGCTACACCCTCTTCGTCTCCCTGCACGACTGGAGCCTGCTGGGCGCCGAGGGCCACCGATGGGTCGGCCTCGCCAACTACCGCGAACTCCTCGGCGACTCCTACTTCTGGAACGCCCTGTTCAACACGGTGTCCATCTGGTTTCTGTCCACCGTGCCGCAACTGCTGCTCGCCCTCGCCCTGGCGCACACCCTCAACATCCGGATGCGCGCCCGCACCACCTTCCGGATGGGCGTCCTGCTGCCCAATGTCGCCTCGGTGGCCGCCGTCGCGATCATCTTCACCCAGCTCTTCGGCCGGGACTTCGGGATGGTCAACTGGGCCCTCGACCTGGTCGGCATCGGCCCCGTCGACTGGCAGGGCGGCCGGGCCAGCTCCCATGTCGCCGTCTCCGCGATGGTCATCTGGCGCTGGACCGGCTACAACGCGCTGATCTACCTGGCCGCCATGCAGACCGTCCCCCGCGAACGGTACGAGGCCGCCCGCACCGACGGGGCGAACGGCTTCCAGCTCTTCCGGCACATCACCGTCCCCGCGCTCCGCCCGGTGATCATCTTCACGGTGATCATCTCCACCATCCAGGGACTCCAGCTGTTCGCCGAGCCCCTGCTGTTCGACCCCACCCCCGGCGGGGTCACCGGCGGCTCCGACCGCCAGTTCCAGACCCTCACCGTCTACCTCTACGAGCAGGGCTTCCGGCAGTTCGACTTCGGCTACGCGTCCACGATCGCCTGGGTGATGTTCCTGGTGATCGTCCTCGCCTGCGCGGTGAACTACCTGGTGACCCGGCGGATCAGGTCGAACCGGTGACCACCGTGACCAGCGTGACCAGCGCCGCCCTGAAAGGAGGGCCGGGATGACCAGCAGCACCGGGACGACCTCCAGCACCGTGGGTGCCCCGCCCCCCGCCGGCCCCCCGCCCCGCCCCCGGCGCCGCCGCGGCGGCGGACTGCGCCACCTCAATCGGGCCGGACCCCTCACCTACGCCCTGCTCGGCGCCATCGTCCTCGGCTCCGCGTTCCCGCTGTACTGGACGCTGGTCGTCGCCTCGCACGACAACGAGGCCGTCGCCCAGACCCCGCCCCCGCTGGTGCCCGGCGGCCATCTCTTCGACAACATCGGCCGCGTCTTCGACACCGTCGAGTTCCAGAAGGCGCTGCTCAACTCGCTGATCGTGGCCGGTTCCATCACCCTGTCCGTGCTGCTGTTCAGCTCGCTCGCCGGGTTCGCCTTCGCCAAGCTCCGCTTCCGCGGACGGCGGGCCCTGATGCTGGTGGTGATCGGCACGATGATGGTGCCGACCCAGCTCGGCATCATCCCGCTGTACATCCTCATGGGCGAGCTGGGCTGGGCCGGGCGCCTGGAGGCGGTCGTCGTGCCTGGCATGGTCACCGCGTTCGGCGTCTTCTGGATGCGCCAGTTCATCCTGGACGCCGTACCCGACGAACTCATCGACGCGGCGCTCCTCGACGGCTGTCACACCACCCGGGTCTTCTGGCATGTCATCGTGCCCGCGACCCGCCCGGCCGCCGCCGTGCTCGGCGTCTTCACCTTCATGCAGGCGTGGAACGACTTCTTCTGGCCCCTGGTCGTCCTCAACCCCGACGACCCGACGGTCCAGGTCGCCCTGTCCAGCCTCTCGGCCGGATACTTCCAGGACTACTCGCTGATCCTCGCCGGAACCGCCCTCGCCACCCTGCCCGTCCTGCTGGTCTTCGCCCTGCTGGGGCGGCAGATCGTGGGCGGGATCATGGCGGGAGCGATCCGCGGCTGACCACACCTGTGCTCCACCCCGCCGTCCGTTCTCGTGGCTCTCAGAAGGAGGCCGACATGACCCCCCAGTCCGCACCCCCCGGCGAGCGCCACGCCATGCCGCCAGGCGAGTCCACCGAGTTCACCCATGTGGTCGTCGGCGCGGGCAGCGCCGGGAGCGTCCTCGCCGCCCGGCTCAGCGAGGACCCGGCCGCCCGGGTGCTCCTGCTGGAGGCGGGCCCGCCCGACACCGCACGTGACCTGCACATCCCGGCCGCCATGCCCCGCCTCCTGAAGGGCCCGTACGACTGGGACTACGCCACCGAGCCACAGCCGCACGCGGACGGCCGCTCGGTCGCCTGGCCCAGCGGCCGGGTCCTCGGCGGCACCTCCTCCACCAACGCCATGATCTACGTCCGCGGCAGCCACGCCGACTTCGACACCTGGCGCGACGACCACGGCTGTGACGGCTGGGGCTACGACGATCTGCTCCCGTACTTCCGCCGCGCCGAGGGCTACCGCGGCCGGCGCCTGCCCGGCGACCTCGGCACCAGCGGCCCGCTCGCCGTCGAGGACCCGCGCCGGCGCCACCGCACCACCCGTGCCTGGGTCGCCGCAGCCCGCGCCCACGGCCTCGCCCCCGGCGCCGGATTCAACGGCGGACGCCCCGACGGCGCGGGCTTCTACCAGCTCACCCAGCGCCGGGGCCGCCGCTGGTCCACCGCCGACGCCTATCTGCGCCCCGCGCTGAACCGGCCCAACCTCACCGTGCGCACCGGTGCCCTGGTCACCCGGGTCCTCCTCGACGCGGGCCGGGCGACCGGCGTGGCCTACCGCTCCGGCGGCACGGAACACCAGGCGCACGCCACGGCCGAGGTGATCCTGTGCGCCGGGGCCATCCGCTCCCCGCACCTCCTCATGCTCTCCGGCATCGGCGACCCGGACGCGCTGCGCGCCCACGGCATCCCGGTCCTGGTCGAGTCCCCGGCGGTCGGCGCCGGGCTCCAGGACCATCCCCGCTGCACCATGGTCTGGCGGGCCCGCCCCACCCGGGGCGACGCACTGGCCCCGGCCCGCGCCGAACTCCTGTGGCGGCTCCTCGGCCGCGGCCCCCTGGCCTCCAACGGCGGCGAGAGCGGCGCCTTCCTGCACACCCGGGAGGGGCTGCCCGGCCCCGACCTCCAGTACCACGTGGTCCCCCCAGGACTCCCGGACCCGGACGCCGACGCGGCGCCCTCGATCGCGGTCCTGGTCACCGCCGTCGAGGTACGCAGCCGGGGCCGGGTGGGACTGCGCTCCGCCGACCCCGCCGACGCGCCCGCCCTGGACCCCGGCTACCTCAGCCACGAGGGCGATCTGGAGGTGCTGGCCGCCGGGGTGCGGATCGCCCGGGAGATCGCCGCCCACCGCCCCTTCGCCGACGTCACCGACGGCGAGCTGACCCCGGGCCCCGACACCACCGGTGAACCGGCGATCCGGGACTGGATACGCCGGGACCTGGTCACCATGCACCACCCCACCAGCAGCTGCGCCATGGGCGGCGGCGAGGACACGGTGTGCGACCCGCTGCTGCGGGTACGCGGTGTCACCGGGCTGCGGGTGGCCGACGCCTCCGTCTTCCCGACCGTGCCGCGCGGCAACACCAACGCCCCGGTGATCGCGCTGGCCGAACGCGCGGCCGACCTGATCCGCGACGCCACCCACGTACCCCCGCAAACGAGGAGATCCCCGCGATGACGCCCACCGGCAAGACGGTCCTGTTCGTGCTCACCAGCCATGGTGAACTCGGCGACACCGGCCGGGCCACCGGATTCTGGCTGGCCGAGGCCGCCCATCCCTGGGAGGTGTTCACCGCCGCCGGACACCGTGTCGAGCTGGCCTCCCCGCGCGGCGGACGCTCACCCATCGACGGCGCGGACCTTTCCGACCCGGCCCAGCGGGCCTTCCTCACCGAGGTCGACCTCACCGCCGCGGTACGGCTGGCCGACGTCGACCCGTCCGACTACGACGCTGTGCTCTACGTCGGCGGCCACGGCACCATGTGGGACTTCCCCGGGAACCCGGACGTCGTACGGATCGGCGACGCCGTGCACGCGGCGGGCGGGGTGATCGCCGCGGTCTGCCACGGTCCGGTCGGCCTCCTCGACCTCACCACCGCCGACGGCACCCCGCTCCTCGCGGACCGCGCGGTCACCTGCTTCACCAACGCGGAGGAACACGCCTCCGAGATGGCCGACATCATCCCGTTCTTCCTGGAAACCGCCCTGACCGCCCGAGGCGCCCACCACACCAGCGCCGACGTCTACGCCCCCCATGTGGTCCAGGACGCCCGGGTGGTGACGGGCCAGAACCCGTCGTCGGCACGGGGCGTGGCGGAGACGGTGGTGAAACTACTGGCGGAGTGAGGGCGGGGCTACACGGGGGTCAGGGAGGGCTGCGCTTCGAGCCCCCCGTCGTCGGTGCAGCGCAACTCCTTCGCCATGGCGAGGGCGAAGGAGTGGGCGAGGGCGGCGTAGGCGTCTTCGAGTGCCTTGGGGTCACCCTCAGGCTCGACGGGTGCGCCCGTGGTCTGAACGAAGACCCGCATGTGGTACGGGACCGAGGTGAGCGGGCTGTTGTTGTCGTGGCAGTCGAAGGAGATGAACGCCGCGTCGGGTGAGGTGCCGGACAGGTCACCCATGGACAGCTTGGTGAACTGGGGAGCCACGTTCTCATCCTTGTTCGCCGTGCGATCCATCAGCCACCACCTGATCCGCAGTGGCTCGGTCTTGGCTTGCAGAGGCGTGTAGATCCGGCAGATGTCCTCGTTCCCGGCGCCGTCCGTCCTGCCGGTGAGCCGGAGATCCTCGACGGCGCGCGGGATGGTGTAGTCGTCGTCGGACGCTTCGAACTGGTCGACGCCCATGATGGCTTGGAGGGACTTGGCGACGGCCGGGGAGATGGCCGTTCCGCCGCAGAGCTGCTGGGCTCTGACGAGTGGCTCTGGCTCGACCCCGTCGTCGCTGCACCCGGCGACCGCGAGCGCCAGGGAAACGGCTACGGCACTGCACCGGAGCCTGCGTGTGGGGACCACGTTCAGTGTCCCTCAGACCGGGTTGAGGGAGGGCTGCGCGTCGAGTCCACCGTTGTCGGTGCAGCGCAGTTCCTTGGCCATGGCGAGGGCGAAGGAGTGCGTGAGGGTTGCAAAGGCGTCTTCGATCTCCTTGAGATCCCCTTCAGGCTCGACGGGAGCACCCGTGGTCTCGACAAAGACCTCTATGTGGTAAGGGACAGATGTCAGTGGGCTGTTGTTGTCGTGGCAGTCGAAGGAGATGAAGGCCGTGTCGGGTGAGGTACCGGAGAGATCACCCATCGACAACTTCGTGAACTGCGGGTACAGATTCTCGTCCTTGTTCGCCGTGGTTTCCGTCAGCCAATACCTCACGCGCAGTGGCGTGGTGAGTGCTTTGAGGGGGGTGAAGATCCGGCAGATGTCCTCAGTTCCAGTGCCCTCCGTCCGGCCCGTCAACCTGAGGTTCTCGGCAGCGAGTGGGATGGTGTAGTCATCGTCGGATGCTTCGAACTGATCCACGCCCATGATGACGTGAAGGGCCTCGGCCGCTGCTGGGGAGATGGCCGTTCCGCCGCAGAGCTGCTGGGCCTTCACCAGCGGCTCCTCCTCCGTTCCTTCGTCACTGCTGCATCCTGTGACCGTGAATGCCAGGGAAGCGGCGACGGCCGCACACAACAGCCCGCGCGTCGTCCTACGGGTGATCACCATGAGCGTCCTCTGTATCGTCGATCACGGCCGGTCTCAATCCGTCACCGGGTCGTGCCCCTGCTGGTTCTCTCGGTCGTTGCCCGCCGAGTAGCCAGCCTTCATGGATTCCCTGAAGTCCTGCCTGTCCACAGGAAGGATGGCTTCGCGGTGTTGTCGAAGGAATGCTTCCATCGGGGCCTCGGCCAGCCTCTCGCCCGCAGAATAGATCGCGATTCTCTGCGTTGCGTTGAGATCCTCGACCTTCTCCTTGTGCTGGTCGATCGAGTTGCCGGAAATATCACCGATGATCTGGCCGATGCCTTGCTCCAGTGCACCGCTGGCAGTGTCCGTGGCGAGCGGTACCAAGACCGCTGCCGTACCAACGGCCGCGGTCACGGGCAGGAAGGCGACGCCTGCCGCCACTCCCACGGTCGCCCCGAACTCGATCCAGCCAGAGCGCTTCTGGACCGCCTTCTCATAGTCCTCATGAGTTTTGAGATTGGTGGCTTGGACCTGGTCGGCGCGTGACTGATCCAGCATGCCCTGTACCTCCGCGCCGATGTTGACCGCAGCCCTGGCCGCACCCACGTTGACCGTGCCGTCCGGGTTCACCTGCTGTTCCAGCACACTGCGCGTATAGACCTGCTCAGCGGTCGAAAGCGTGGCGTACGCGTCCGGATACTGGCCGAGCGCGCTCAGGAAGCCACGGACCACGCTGCGGCCGTCTCCGTCCTCGGTCTCCGCGAAATCGATGCGTCCGTCCGGGTTCCTGCCCGGCGCGAAGGGGCTGTCGGGGTCGTTCTTCTCCAGCGCCCAGTTGATGTCGTCCACATACCCGGCCCCCATCGTCCCCAGGCTGTCCGACAGCGCCTGGTGTTCCCTCAGCAGGTCCGGGTCCGCCCCGTACTTCTCCATGACCTTCTGCATGACCCCGGCGTTGTCCGCGTCGCGGAGTACGTTCGGGTCGGGGTTGCCGGCGGGGTAGCCGAGGGTCGCCGCCTCCAGGGCTTTGCCCAAGGCGTCCGGCATGTGGTTGAGGGCTTCCTCGCCCAGGCCCGGATCATGGGTATTGGTGTCCGCGAAGCCCTCGGACTGCCATTTGTCCCTGGTGAAGAAGTCGAGGTAGTTGTCGATCGGGGTGCCGTCGGACTTCCCGAGGTCGGCCGTCGCACCGTGATTGACCGTGCCGTCCTCGTTGTACGCGGTCGGGGGATCGGTGAAGAAGCGCTTGGCCGCCTCCGGGCTGTTGCCCAGGGCCTCCAGCATGGAGGTCATCGGGTCATAGCCCGCCCCGTTCACGCCGGAGGGATTGAACGGGTCGTGGGACGCACTGGACCTGCCCTTGTTCTCGGCGAACAGGTCCGGGTCCTTCTGCCGGAGCTGTGCCACATGCTCGGCCATCGGGTTCAGGAACTTCGCGTCATAGTTCCCGTACCGCATGATGCCGCCGAGCAACTGGTACCCGAAGGGCGGATTGTGGTCGTACTTGACGAGCGGAATCCGTTCCGTGCCCAGCTTGCGCAGTTCGGGGCCCCACTCGGCGGTGAACGCCTTGTCGTGGGAGGCGGTGGCCAGATTGAGGCCGAGGTTGCGCTGGAGTTCCTGGACGTCCTTGAGGCGTTCGGCGTCGACCTCCGTGTAGTTGTAGGTGTCCCCGGCCAGTTGGCCGAAGAAGACGAGGGACTTCTCCGGTCCGAGCCGTTCGTAGAAGTTCTTCGCGAACTCCACCGAACCGCTGTTGTCCTTGAGGAGTTCGTTCAGGGCCTGGAGTTCGGTGTGGGTGAGTTCGCTGCCCTTCCCGGCCAGCGCCGCCGCCCGTGCAGCCTCCTCCTGGTCCAGCTTGGTGTACGTGGGCGCGTTGAAGTCCTTGCGGTCGGTGACATTGGCTTCCAGGGAGTTCTTGAAGGCCAAGTCGGAGTCGGCGCAGTTGTCGACGATCTGGTCGATCCTGCGCTGCCAGGCGGCGACCCGCTCGTTCTCCCGCCGCAGCATGTCGGGGTAGTCCGGGTCGTGGGCGCGCTGTCTGGCGGGGATGTCATTGACCGAGTCGCGGGCGCTGGCCGTGCCCCGGCCGTCCACCTTGATGTTGGCCGCGGGGCCCTCGTGGTCGCGGATGTTCACCAGGTCGTCGTGGGCCTTCTTGATGAATGTGTGGCCCTCCGTCAGGATCTGGTGCACGCCCTTGGCCTCGGCGTGGGCGTCGGAGAACTCCTTGGCCGTCTTGGCGATGAACTCCTTGGTGACGCCCGCGTTGACGCCCTCCCAGCCTGCCTGGCCCGCCCGGGTGTTCATCCCGTCCATAGCGTCCCGCGCCAGCGTCTCCAGCTTGGCCGTCATCTCGGCCCAGTCCTCGACGGCGGCCTGTAGCTTGGCCAGCGGCGCGTCGATGATGTCCTCGTACTTCAACATGCTGTCAGTCCCCCGACTGCTCCGTGCCCACGCCCGAAGGGCGCCGCGATGTGCGCTACTTCAAGTATTCCGTGAGTTTGGAGACCGAGGCGAGATCGCCCTGGATCTTCACATCGTCCTTCGAATGCTGGGCTTTCGTGTAGTCCAGGTGGTTCGAGATCTGCGCGCAGGCGTCGAGCAGGGTCCGCAGATGGGTGTTCCAGCGGTCGTGCACCTTGAGCAGCCCGGACCCGCTGACGAACTCGCCGTTGGTGAGCGCGATCGCCGCGTCGAAGGTGGCGGTGCGGGCGTGGTCGCCGTCCTTGGCCAGCCGTCCGTACAGTTCGTAGGCGTCGCCGCCGATGCGGCCGAGGTCGTCGCGGTTCACCACCAGATTGGGGGCGCCGCTCCCGCCGCCCTCCGCCGGGAGACTGTTGAGCCGCATCGCTCCGCGCTGTTCGGCCGCCGCGCGGAGTTCGGCCCATTCCTGCTCGAACGACATGAATCCCCCTTCGTCCACCGGCCGTCTCGTCCGGTGATGGCCGTCACGGACCTGCGTACCGTAACGGGTGGGCCGCCGTCGGTGTCAAAGTGTGTGCATGCCAAGGATGTGAAGGGCGGGTTGCCGGGTCAGCGGGTGCGGCGGTGCAGCGCGTACGCCTCCGTCAGGCGTCCCCGGGTCAGTTCCAGGCGGTGGGCGAGGATCTCGGCGACGACCCGGATCAGGGACATCCCGAGCACCGGGTCCTCCTCGCACAGCACCAGCACCGCCCCGGCCTCGAACTCGTACGCCCGTACCGGGCTGAACGCCTCCGCGCCGAAATCCCACTGGTACGGCGGGAACAGCCAGGACCAGCCGAGCAGATCTCCGGCGCCGAGGCTGGCGACGGTCACCCGCTGGTGGGCGGTCACCTGCTGGGTGAGCGAGACGGCGCCCGAGCGGATCACCCAGAAACGGTCGGCGTTGCCTCCCGCCTCGAAGATCCGGGTGTCCTCGGCGAAGGACACCTCGTGCGCGAGGTCCATCAGCCGGCTGCGCTGCGGCTGGGGGAGGGCGGTCAGCAGCTTCGTCGCTTTGGTCATGGCGCGGGGCTCCTCGCCGGGGCGATCGGTTCCGGTGCTTTCCAGTGCTTTCCGGTGCTTTCCCTATGCCCATTTCAGCCGCTCCCGGCGCCCGGGGCACCTCGACAGCGGGGTGCGGGCATGAGAAAGCCCTGGCTGGACGGGGGAAGCCAGCCAGGGCGGTCAAGCGCGGCGCACGGGGGACGGCTCGGGTCGACCCCATGACCACGTATGAATGAACGATAAACCATGTGCCAGAACTTCACATAACGGCAGCGGCCCGGGGTGACCGGACTCACCTCACCGCCACCCGGACCGGCCATCCGGCTACTCGACCTCCCCCAGGTCCACCGCCTCCTCCACCCGCTCCCGCACCTGCTCCGGGGTGAGATAGGAGTGCACATACTCGAAGTCGCTCAGCTTGGCCGGTCGGCGGCTCTGGAACCCGGTCCGCACGAAATCGTCGCCCGCGACCGCGTTGAGTACCCAGTTGGTCAGCACCCGTGTCTTGGCCACATTGGTGCGCAGCGCCGACCAGTGGTAACCCCGGGCCACCGCCTGGGCGGCCATCCCGTGCAGCTCCACCCCGAGCGGCTTGGACACCGCGTCCCGCCCGCCGAGATCGACCACCAGCCCCAGATCCTTGTGACGGTACGCGGTGAGCGGCTCACCACGCAGCGTGGCGATGACATTGTCGGCGACCGTGCGGCCCTGCCGCATGGCGTGCTGGGCGCTCGGCGGGCACACCGCGCCCTCCTCGCCCTTGGCCAGGTCCGGCACCGCCGCCGCGTCACCGAGCGCGAAGACCCCGTCGTACCCGGGAAGGTCCAGCTCCGCGTTGACCGCCAGCCGCCCGCGTACGGTCTCCGCGTCCAGTGTCGCGATCAGCGGGCTGGCCACCACTCCGGCGGTCCAGATCAGGGTGCGGGTGGGGACCACCCGGCCGTTGGTGAAGGTCACCTCCCGGGCGCCCGCCTTCGCGATGGAGACCCCGAGCGAGATCTCCACCCCGCGCTCCCGCAGCATCCGCTGCGCGCTGCCGCCCAGCTTGTCGCCCAGCTCCGGCATCAGCTTGGGCGCGATGTCGATCAGATGCCACTTGATCAGCTTCGGGTCGAGCCGGGGATAGCGCTGGACCGCGTTGCTGGTCAGCAACTGGAGACAGGCCGCCGTCTCGGTGCCCGCGTAGCCGCCGCCCACCACCACGAACTGGAGCCGCGAGGCGCGCTCGTCCGGGTCCTGGCTGGCGTCGGCCAGATCGAGCTGGGCGATCACATGGTCACGGATGTAGGCCGCCTCGGCGAGCGTCTTCATCCCGAAGGCGTGATCCACCAGACCCGGGATGTCGAAGGTGCGGGTGACACTGCCGGGGGCCAGCACGATGTAGTCGTACGACTCGTCCACGATGCGGTCGGTGATCGTGCGGATCACACACACCTTGGAGCGCAGATCGACCCCGATGGCCCCGCCCGGGATGATCCGCGTGCGGTACTTGCCGCTGCGCCGCAGTGACACCGCGATCGACTGCGGGGTGAGCACGCCGGAGGCGACCTGGGGCAGCAGCGGCAGATAGAGCTGGTAGGAGAACGGGGTGACCAGGGTGAGGTCGGCCTCGTCCGGCCGCAGTCTGCGTTCCAGCCGGCGTACACAGCCGACCCCTGCGAAGCCTGCGCCGACCACCAGAATCCTGGGTCGTGTCACGGTGTCCTTCCCTTCCGCGGGTCCAGGGGGACTGCCTCACCGACCAGCATGCACGCACCCGGGGCGGCGCGCGCCGGGGCGTGGGGCGACCGGGGGCGACCGGGGGGCTGCGCACGCACCCTTGACGGCGACTTGGTCCAGTCCTAGGGTCCGGGGCACGTGTTCACCCTTGGGGTCACTGTTCAGTGACATGAACGACGTCACGGGTATGAACGGTGACTCACCCCCCACGCCTTCGAGGAGGCAGGATGCCCGCACGTACCCGGACCCTCGCCACGGCCGCCGCCCTCGCCGCGATCGGCGGCTCGTCCCTGCTGGTGGCGCCCCCCGCGCTGGCGGAGGTCGAACCCGGTGGCTGGACCTCGGTCTCCCCGACCTTCACCGAACAGGAACGCGGCTGCGGCCAGATCGACGGACTCACCTTCCGGCTCACCTGCTCCACCGCCAGCGGCGACCAGCGGGCTGAACGCCGCTACGCCACCTACACCGGCGGCACCCGCCAGTTCGAGGGCTACTTCCGCATCACCAGCCTCAGCGGCACCCGCATCAGCCTCAAGCAGACCTTCCACGAGTCCGGCTCCGGCCCCTACTTCATGCTCGCCGCCGAACGGGGCGGACGCCTCTACGCCGTGCACGGCGGCACCACCCTCTCCAACGCGGGCACGGTCGGCGCCCGCGTCCGGGTCAACACCGTGCACGCCGTCGGCAGCCAGCACCGCACCTACATCAACGGCTCCCTCCAGCACACCTACGCCAGCCCGAGCGGCAGCTTCTACGACAAGCTCGGCGCCTACCGCACCAACAGCGGCAACGGCCCCGCCACCGTGGAGTGGAGCGACCTCCGCTTCTGGCGGAAGTAACCCGGACACCGTCCCCGACACCCCGGAAGCAACCCCGCCCCATGCGCCGTACGACGATCGCCGCCGGGCCGGTGGCGCTGCTCCTCGCGCTGCCGGCCTGCACGGCGTCCCCCGGACCCGCCACCGACGCCCGGGGGCCGCTGCGGGCCACCCTCACCACCCCCACCGACATCGACCTCAGCTGGCGCGACGACCGGCCCCAAGTCGCCGGACACGTACTGGAGTTCGCCACCGCACCCGGCGGTCCCTACACCGCCCTGCGCTATCTCCCCACCCGGACCACGACCTACCGCCACCCCGACCTCATGCCCCGCACCACCTTCCACTACCGGCTGGTCAGCTACCGGGGCCCGGCGTCCCCACCGGTCACCGTCGAGGTGCCCGCCGCGGATCGGGCGCCCGACCTCGCCGGGCAGAAGTGGCTGACACCCCGCGACCGGCCCGGCGCCGGGGCGGGACAGCGGCGCTCGCTGCGGGGAGCCGAGCCCGGCACGGCCCCCACCGGGTTCACCGCCGAGCCCCGGGACGCCGGTGGCATCGCCTTCACCTGGACCGACAACTCCCGCGACGAGGACGGCTTCCTGCTGGAGATCCGCCGCGCCCCGGGCGCCGCCTTCGACCCGGTCATGGTGATGGACCCGGACACCGACGCCACCGGACTCGTCACCCTGCCCGGCGAGGAACACGCCGACTACCGCGTCCGTGCCTTCGTGTTCGGCGAGAAGTCGGACACCGTACGGCTGACGACAGGGGAGTGACGGGTCACCGGGCGGGGCTCAGCGGAACACGTTGTCCGTGTCGTCCCAGGCCAGCGGGTCCTCCCGGGTCACCGTCCGCGGCGGACGCGAACGCGCCTGGTACATCGTCTCGATCTCCGCCGCGTAGTGTCGCACGATCGCGTCCCGGCGCAGCTTCATCGACGGCGTCAGCAGCCCGTCCTCCACCGCGAACGGCCGGGACAGCACCCGGAACACCCGGATCGACTCCGCCCGCGACACCGCGCTGTTGGCCGCCGCCACCGCCCGGCCCACCTCCTCGCGCAGCGCGTTCTCCTCCCGGTCCTCATGCCCCGGCGTACCGCTCTGCCACAGCAGCGCCGACCGCCAGTGCGCCAGGAACTCCGGGTCCAGCGTGATCAGCGCGCCCACGCACGGCCGCCCGTCCCCGACCACCACCGCCTGATGGATCAGCGGATGCACCCGCATCCGGTGCTCCAGCGCCGACGGCGACACACTCGTCCCGCCGCTCGTGATGATGACGTCCTTCTTGCGGCCGGTGATCGTCAGATAGCCGTCGCTGTCCAACTGCCCCAGGTCCCCGGTCGCCAGCCAACCGCCCTGGAGCACCGACCGGGTCGCCATCTCGTCATTGACATAGCCGTGGAACACCGACGGGCCGCGCACCACGATCTCCCCGTCCCGGGCCACCGCGATCTCCATGCCCGGCAGCGCCTGCCCCACCGTGCCCGACTTCTCCCGGCCCAGTGGCTGCATGGTGATCCCGCCGCTGGTCTCGCTCAGACCGTAGGCGTCCGCCATGTAGATGCCGATGCCCTCGTAGAACAGCGCGAGATCACGGTTGAGCGGGGTGCCGCCCGAGCCGCCGCGCAGCACCCGGCCGCCGAGCGCCGCCCGCAGCCGCCGGTACACCGTCCGCTCGTACAGGGCGTGCTGGAGCCGCAGATCAAGGCCCGGACCCGAACCCCGGCCCAGCCGGTGCCGTTCGGTGGCCGCCGCGAACGACCGCGCGGTCTCCGCGGCCCGCTCGAACAGCGCACCCCGCCCCGCCTCCTGGGCCACCCGCAGAAACCCCTTGTAGATCTTCTCCAGCACCGACGGCACCAGATACAGATACGTCGGCTGGAACGACCGCAGCGCCGCCGACAGCGCCGCCTGGGTGAGTTCCGGCTCATGCCCCATCAGCACCCCGCCCCGGATGCACAGACACTGCACCATCAGGCCGTAGGCGTGGGAGAACGGCAGGAACGCCAGGACCCTGGCCTGCTCGCCGGGCAGCGCGCCGCTGTGGCCCCAGCCGTCGAGCAGCATGTCGCAGGGGTGCGCCAGCCCCCGGTGGCTCACCGCGCACCCCAGCGGACGCCCACTGGTGCCCGAGGTGTACGCGATGACTGCGGTCGAGTCCGGGTGCACGATCCGGCGCAGCGAGTCCACCGTGGTGGCCGGCATCAGCGCGCCGCGCTCCACGATCTGGTCCATCGCACCCGTGTCCAACTGCCACACATGCCGCAGCGTCGGCAGCCCGGCGCACACCGAGCCCACCGTCATCACCCCGTGCTCGTCCTCCACCAGCACGGCCGAGCACTGCGCGTCCCGCAGTATCCACTCGATCTGGTCCCGCGAGGACGCCGGATGGATCGGCACGATCTCGGCGCCCACCGACCACAGGGCGTAGCAGAACACCGTCCACTCGTAGCGGTTGCGGGACATCACGGCCACCCGCAGTCCGGGTGAGATCCCGCAGGCCACCAGCCCCTTCGCCAGCGCGAGCACCTGATCGCGCAACTCCACCGCCGTCACCTCCTCCCAGACCTGTGCCGCCGGGTCGGGACGGCGGGCGAGGACCGGGAGGGTGGGGTTCTCGTCGGCGGAGAGGAAGACGCTGTCGGCGAGGCCGGCGGTGAGGGGCGGTCCGGCCGACGGAGCGAGGGCCATATCGCGCATGCGCTGCTCCAGAGGTGTACGGGGGGTGACAGCGCCGACGGGCTCGGTTATCACCGGTGGTCGGAATCTAGCCGGTTCCCGCGCCGAGCGTCAGGGGATGACGCAACTGAGAGTGGGTTGTGATCTGGCTGTACTGCGGAAGCGGCCCCGGCCGGGTCAGACGGGTACCAGCCATACCGTCGCCAACGGCGGGAGCGTCACGGTGAGCACGCCCCCCTCCGCTGTCAGCGGCCCCGCGTTGCCCACCGCGCCACCGCCGTACCCGGCCGCGTCGGTGTTCAGCGCCTCCCGCCACGCGGGCACCTGGCCGTCGCGCACCGGGAGCCGGTAGCCGTGCCGGACCACCGGGGAGAAGTTGCTGACGGAGATCAGCGGGGAGCCGTCGGCCGCCCGCCGCACGAACGCGAAGACGTTGTCCTCCGCCGCGTCCCCGAGCAGCCACTCGAAGCCCGCCGGATCGGTGTCCCGCTCCCACAGCGCGGGCGTGGCCCGGTAACCGGTGTTCAGGTCGCGCACCAGGTCCCGTACGCCCCGGTGGTCCGGCTCCGCCCCGTACTCCGGGTCCAGCAGCCCCCAGTGCGGCCCCTCCTGCTCGGACCACTCGGCGCCCTGCGCGAACTCCTGCCCCATGAACAGCAACTGCTTGCCCGGATGCGCCCACATGAAGGCCAGGTACGCCCGGTGGTCAGCCCGCCGCTGCCACCAGTCGCCGGGCATCTTCGACACCAGCGCCCGCTTGCCGTGCACCACCTCGTCATGGGAGATCGGCAGCACATAGTTCTCGCTGTACGCGTACACCATCGAGAAGGTCATCTCATGGTGGTGGTACTTGCGGTGCACCGGCTCATGGGCCATGTACTGGAGCGAGTCGTGCATCCAGCCCATGTTCCACTTCAGCCCGAAGCCGAGGCCGCCGCCGTCCGTGGGGCGCGTGACCCCGTCCCAGGCCGTGGACTCCTCGGCGATGGTCACGACCCCCGGCACCCGCCGGTACACCGTCGCGTTCATCTCCTGGAGGAACGCCACCGCGTCCAGGTCCTCCCGGCCACCGAACACGTTCGGTGTCCACTGGCCCGAGTCCCGCGAGTAGTCCAGGTAGAGCATCGAGGCGACCGCGTCCACCCGCAGTCCGTCGACATGGAACTCCTCGCACCAGTACACCGCGTTCGCGACCAGGAAGTTGCGCACCTCGACCCGGCCGTAGTCGAACTCCAGCGTCCCCCAGTCGGGATGCTCCGCGCGCCGGGCGTCCCCCGGCTCGTACAGGGGCTGCCCGTCGAAGCGGGCCAGCGCCCAGTCGTCCTTCGGGAAGTGCGCCGGAACCCAGTCCAGGATCACCCCGATCCCGGCCCGGTGCAGCGCGTCGATGAGGAACTTGAAGTCGTCGGGTGTGCCGAGGCGTGAGGTCGGCGCGTAGAAGCCGGTGACCTGATAGCCCCACGACCCGCCGAAGGGATGCTCGGCGACCGGCATCAGCTCCACATGCGTGAAGCCCAAGTCCCTTACATACGTGGGTAGTTGGTCCGCCAGCTCACGGTAGGTCAGCCCCGGCCGCCAGGACGGGAGGTGGAGTTCGTACACCGAGAACGGCGCCTCGTGCACCGGCAGGGCGTCCCGGTGGGCGAGCCACTGCTCGTCGCCCCACTCGTAGTGCGAGGTGTGCACGATCGACGCCGTGTCCGGCGGCACCTCGCAGCGGCGGGCCATCGGGTCGGCCTTGAGGAAACGGTCCCCGGAACGCGCGGTGATCTCGAACTTGTAGCGCGCGCCCTCCCCGACGCCGGGCAGGAACAGCTCCCACACCCCGGCCGCGCCCAGCGAGCGCATCGGCTGGGCGGTGCCGTCCCAGAAGCTGAAGTCTCCCGCCACCCGGACGCCCTGGGCGTTGGGCGCCCACACGGTGAAGCGGGTGCCGCCGACGCCTTGGTGGGTCATCGGCTCGGCGCCCAGCGCCTTCCAGAGCTGCTCGTGACGCCCCTCGCGGATCAGATGCAGATCCAGCTCACCGAGCGCGGGCAGGAAGCGGTACGGGTCGTCGACCTCCCGCTCACCGCCGTCGTACGCCACCACCAGGGTGTACGCCGGGGTCCCGGGCAGCGGCAGCACCCCGGAGAACAGCCCCTCGCCCTCGGACGCCAGCGGGTACCGCCGCTCCCCGACCCGGACGCTCACCGCCTGGGCGAACGGGCGCAGGGTCCGGACGAGCAGTCCGTCCGGCGCCGGGTGCGCGCCCAGCAGGGCGTGCGGATCGTGGTGCGCGCCGGTCAGGAGCCGGGTCCGGTCCTCCGGGGGGAGCGCGGGGGCGGCTGAGGTCACCGGGAGGGCCGGGTCGGCGGGGCGGGCGGGGCGGGGGACCTCGGGCGGCGCGACCGCGTGGGCCGTCGTCCCACGGGCCCCGGATGTCTCAGCGGTGTCGGCGACCGCCGTCGCCGTCTCAGCAGCCTCAGCAGCCTCCGCTGTCTTGGACGTCTCAGCGGTGTCGGCCACCGCCGGCTCCGCCGTCTTGGACGTCCTCGACCCCCGCAACGCCTTCGCCGCCTTGGCCACTTTGGACACCCGGGGGGTCTTGGCCGCCCTGGGCTCCTTGGTCTCCTTCGCCGACTTCGGCTCCTTCGCCGCCTTGGCCGGCTCGGCGGGCTTCACCGCCGGGTTCGCCCCGGTCGGCGCCCCGTCCGACGCCCCAGTCACCCCCGGCTTCCGGGCAGCCCCCGGCTTCCCCGACGTCCCGGTCTTCCCGGTCTTCCCAGCCGTCCCGGTCGGTCCGGACGGTTCCGGCAACGACGTGTCGCGCAATGCCACCGCTCTCAGTCTCCTCTCACGGCCAGCCGCTCGATGGCCGCCATCGGTACGGCCAGCCAGTCCGGGCGGTGCCTGGCCTCGTACAGCACTTCATACACAGCACGGTCGGTCTCGTACGCGCGCAGCAGCGCGTGTTCCGCCCGTGGGTCCCAACCGGACCCGCTCGCGTACCCCGCGCAGAACGCGTCCCGGCAGCGGCCCGCCCACTCCGGGCGCCAGGGACGGCGCTGCCGGGCCGCGTAGTCGAACGAACGCAGCATTCCCGCGATGTCCCGGACGGGTGAGTGCGCACTGCGCCGTTCGGCCAGTGGACGGGACGGCTCGCCCTCGAAGTCGATGACGAACCACTCCCGGCCCGTCCGCAGCACCTGCCCCAGATGCAGATCCCCGTGGATGCGCTGCGCGGGCGGTCCCGCGGCCCGGCTCACCAGTGAACCGAACGCGGACCGCAGCCCGGGGACGAACGGCCGCAGCGCGGGCACACTGCGCGCGGCGGCGTCCAGCCGCTCGGCCATCGCCGCCGCCGTACGGCCGCTCTCGCCCAGCCCGCCCGGCCCCTCGGCCACCGGGAACGCCGCCGCCAGCGCGAGATGCACCTCCGCCATCGCCCGGCCCAGCTCCCCGGCCCGCACCGTGAAGTCCTGCCCGCCGGTCAGCGCTTCCAGCGCGAGGGTCCAGCCGTCCGAGGCGTCGGGCAGATACGGCTGCACCACGCCGAGCGTGGCCCCGAAGGGCTGCACGGTACGGAACCAGGCCGCCGGGGCGGGCACCCGGCGGCAGCCCTGCCGGGCCAGCGCGTCGGTGACCTCCAGATCGGGGTTGACGCCCGGCTGGATGCGCCGGAACACCTTGAGGATGAACGCGTCCCCGTACACCAGGGAGGTGTTGGACTGCTCGGCGTCCAGCAGCCGGGGCGGCAGCGAGGGCGGCAGCCGCACCGCCGGGTCCGCCTCGAACCGCAGGGGTCCCGCGCTGCCCGGACGGCGCAGCCGCTCCAGCAGCAACCGTGCCGCGCGCGGGTCCTGAAGGGCGTCGTAGACCACCAGTCCGCCGAGTGGTCCGGTCGGCTGGGTCCGGCCGATGAGCGCGCGGCCGAGCCGGGGCGACGGATGCTCCTGGACGCCCAGCAGCAGCTGGTAGCAGTCCCCGGGCGGCGGGGTGCCGCCGGGGGAGGGCACTCCGCCGTGGCCGCCGCCGTGCCCGCCCGCGTGTCCGGCGTGCACCAGCAGATGCAGACAGCCCGGGAACAGCTCGGTCATCGACAGCAGGCGCAGCTCGGTGACGGGCCGGTCCTTCCCCGCGAACCAGCGCTGGCGTGGCAGCCAGTCGCGCAGCAGCCCGTCCAGGGCGGCCATGGGCCCGGCGAGCCCGCTCGTGCCGGTGTGCGGAAAAGCGGTCTTCGCCATGGTGACGCGTCCTTTCGCCGGCGCACGCTCACACTCGACGGCCGATGCTCGGTGCCGCCCGGGTGAGCCGGAACCAGTAGAAGCCGTGACCCCCCAGGGTGAGCAGATACGGCAGCTCACCGATGGCCGGGAACCGCACCCCGCCGAAGAGTTCCACCGGATGGCGTCCCGCGAAGGACCGCAGGTCCAGCTCGGTGGGCTGGGCGAAGCGGGAGAAGTTGCCGACGCACAGCACCAGGTCGTCCTCGTACTCCCGCAGGAACGCCAGCACGGCCGGGTTCGAGGACGGCAGTTCGGTGTACGTCCCGAGGCCGAAGGCGGGGTTCTGCTTGCGGATCTCGATCATGCGGCGGGTCCAGTGCAGCAGCGAGGAGGGCGACGACATGGACGCCTCGACGTTGGTGACCTGGTAGCCGTAGACCGGGTCCATGATGGCCGGCAGGAACAGCCGCCCCGGGTCGGAGGGCGAGAACCCGGCGTTGCGGTCCGGCGTCCACTGCATGGGCGTGCGGACGGCGTCGCGGTCGCCGAGCCAGATGTTGTCGCCCATGCCGATCTCGTCGCCGTAGTAGAGGATCGGCGAGCCGGGGAGGGACAGCAGGAGTGCGGTGAAGAGTTCGATCTGGTTGCGGTCGTTGTCGAGGAGGGGGGCGAGGCGGCGGCGGATGCCGATGTTGGCGCGCATCCGTGGGTCCTTCGCGTACTCCGCGTACATGTAGTCGCGCTCTTCGTCGGTGACCATTTCGAGGGTCAGCTCGTCGTGGTTGCGCAGGAAGATGCCCCACTGACAGTTCGACGGGATCGCCGGGGTCTTCGCCAGGATCTCCGACACGGGGTAGCGGGACTCGCGGCGGACGGCCATGAAGATGCGGGGCATGACGGGGAAGTGGAACGCCATATGGCATTCGTCGCCGCCGGTCGCGTAGTCGCCGAAGTAGTCGACCACGTCCTCGGGCCACTGGTTGGCCTCGGCCAGCAGCACGGTGTCCGGGTAGTGCGCGTCGATCTCCTTGCGGACCCGCTTGAGGAATGCGTGCGAGGCGGGGAGGTTCTCGCAGTTGGTGCCCTCCTCGGCGTAGAGGTAGGGCACGGCGTCCAGCCGGAAGCCGTCGATGCCGAGATCCAGCCAGAACTTCAGCGCGGCGAGGATCTCCTCCCGCACGGCCGGGTTCTCGTAGTTGAGGTCGGGTTGGTGGGCGAAGAAGCGGTGGAAGAAGTACTGCTTGCGGACCGGGTCGAAGGTCCAGTTGGAGACCTCGGTGTCCACGAAGATGATGCGGGCGTCGCCGTACTGCTTGTCGTCGTCGGCCCACATGTAGTAGTCGCCGTAGGGGCCGGTGGGGTCCTTGCGGGATTCCTGGAACCACGGGTGCTGGTCGCTGGTGTGGTTCATGACGAAGTCGATGATGACCCGCATCCCGCGCTGGTGGGCGGCGTCGACGAACTCCACGAAGTCGGCGAGGTCGCCGAACTCGGGGAGGACGGCGGTGTAGTCGGAGACGTCGTAGCCGCCGTCGCGCAGGGGGGACTTGAAGAAGGGGGGCAGCCAGAGGCAGTCGACGCCGAGCCATTGCAGGTAGTCGAGTTTGGCGGTGAGGCCCTTGAGGTCGCCGACGCCGTC
>NZ_JBEZLM010000027.1:110152-141691 GCF_040652095.1 Streptomyces sp. NPDC048290 | reverse complement strand
GCACGCCTTCTACCTCCAGTACAAGAACCAGAAGGTCGACTTCATCGACGCCATGTGGGCCGTCGTCAACTGGCAGGACGTCGCCAAGCGCTACGAGGCCGCGAAGTCCCGGGCGAACGTGCTGCTGCTGGCTCCCTGAGCCCTCTGTGAACGCCCTGCCTCGTGATCGTCTTCTCACCTTTCACCGGGCAGGCGGATGAGAGAAGGCCCCCGCGAGGACGTGACTCGCGGGGGCCTTCCCTGTGGCACGGTCAGTCGACACCGCGCAGATAGATTCTCGCCCGGTGCCCGTCCAGCGGGGCGACGGTGACCTCCAGGGAGTCCAGCTCCCCGGCGCAGGGCGCGCACACCGGCCCGGCGGTGACCCCGTCGAGCGTCTCGGGCTCGGGCAGCCCCAGCCGCGCGAACGGCGTCACCGGCCGGTACTCCCCGGAGGGATGGGCCGCCACCGCCCGCTCCACGAGCGGCTCCTCGGGCTCCAGCCCGGCGACGAACCGGTCCGCGACCGCCCGGGGCACCACGAACGCCAGCAGCAGCCCGTCCCCCTGGAACCCCCGCTGCCGGGCCGCCGCCCGCGCGGTCGCCCCGGCGGGCACGGTGACGCCCAGCACCCGGGCCACCTCGTCGAAGCGGACCCCGTCCGCCCAGTAGGGCACCTGCTGCCGCCCGGCGTCCCCGGCCGGGTCCCCCTCACCACATCCGGTCAGCGCGAGGACGACGGCCAGGGCGGCGCCCCGAAGAGTGCGGCTCATCGTGCGGCGGCCGGGGTCACAGGTTGCTGAAGTCCGGGCCCTTCGTGCGGGTGCGCTTCAGTTCGTAGAAGCCGGGGACCGAGGCCACGGCGAGGGTGCCGTCCCAGAGGCGGGCCGCCTGGTCGCCCTGGGGGGTGGGGGTGACGACCGGGCCGAAGAAGGCGACCTCGGTGCCGTCGGGGCCGGGGACCGCGATCACCGGGGTGCCGACCTCCTGGCCGACCTTCTCGATGCCCTCCTTGTGGGAGGCGCGCAGCTCCGTGTCGTACGTGTCCTGGTCCATGTGGTCGATCAGGTCGGCGGGCAGACCGGCGTCGGCGAGGGCGGCGGCGATGCTGTCGCGGCTCGGGCCGAGGCCCTGGTTGTGGAAGCGGGTGCCGAGGGCGGTGTAGAGCTTGCCGACGGCCTCGTCGCCGTGGAGCTGCTGGGCGGCGATCACCACGCGGACCGGGGCCCAGGTGATGCCGCCGGGGCGCATGTGCTCCGCGTACGACGCGGGCAGTTCGTCGAGGCGGTCCTCGTTGAGGACCGCCAGGCTCATCACATGCCAGCGGACCTCGATGTCACGTACCTTCTCCACCTCCAGGACCCAGCGGGAGGTCATCCAGGCCCAGGGGCACACCGGGTCGAACCAGAAGTCGACGGGGGTCCTGGTGGTGGGGGACGTGGCCTGGGACGTGGTCTCGGACATGGCTCTCCCTAGGAAGGACGGTCTACACCGGCCGCAACACCAGCTTCCACCGCCGCATTCCCGGGTACCCCCGGTCAGGGGCGCATGGCAGGATCGGTCCTGACCGAATAACGAACACCAGCCGAGGAGTGCCGCCCGTGCCCGGTGAGAACCTGACCCGTGACGAGGCCCGGGAGCGGGCCGCCCTGCTGTCCGTCGACGGGTATGAGGTGGCGCTCGACCTGCGTTCCGCGCTGGGTGAGCACACCGGGGAGGGGCCGCGTACCTTCCGCTCGGTGACCACGATCCGCTTCCGCTGTGCCGAGCCGGGCGCGGCCAGCTTCGCCGATCTGCTCGCCCCGGCGGTCACCGCCGTCTCCCTCAACGGGCGTGACCTGGACCCGGCCGAGGTCTTCGACGGGACCCGGATCGTGCTGGAGGACCTCGCCGCCGACAACGAGCTGGTGGTGGACGCCCGGTGCGCCTACTCCCGTACCGGCGAGGGGCTGCACCGGTTCGTCGATCCCGAGGACGGCGAGGTGTATCTGTACACCCAGTACGAGCCCGCCGACTCCCGCCGGGTCTTCGCCAACTTCGAGCAGCCCGACCTGAAGGGTCCGTTCCGGTTCGAGGTGCGGGCGCCCGAGGGCTGGACGGTGTGGAGCAACGGCGCCGGGACGCTCACCGACGGGGTGTGGCGGTTCGCGGAGACCCGGCCCATCTCGACGTACATCACCTGTGTCGTGGCCGGCCCCTATCACTATGTGACCGACTCCTACGAGCGGGTCCTCGACGACGGGACGAAGCTGGAGATCCCGCTCGGCGCGATGTGCCGCAAGGGGCTCGCGCCCTACTTCGACGCGGACGACGTCTTCCTGATCACCAAGCAGGGTCTCGACTTCTTCCACGACCACTTCGACTACCCGTACCCGTTCGGCAAGTACGACCAGGCGTTCGTGCCCGAGTACAACCTCGGGGCGATGGAGAACCCGGGGATGGTGACGTTCCGCGAGGAGTACATCTTCCGCGGGAAGGTCACCCGGGCGTCGTACGAGGGCCGGGCCAACGTCATCCTGCATGAGATGGCGCACATGTGGTTCGGCGACCTGGTCACCATGGAGTGGTGGGACGACCTGTGGCTGAAGGAGTCCTTCGCGGACTTCATGGGCGCGTTCTCGCTGGTCGGCGCCACCCGGTTCACCGACGGCTGGATCACCTTCGCCAACCGGCGCAAGGCGTGGGCGTACCGCGCCGACCAGCTCCCGTCCACCCACCCGGTCACCGCCGACATCCGCGACCTCCAGGACGCCAAGCTCAACTTCGACGGCATCACCTACGCCAAGGGCGCCTCGGTGCTCAAGCAACTGGTGGCGTACGTCGGCCAGGACGCCTTCCTGGAGGGCGCCCGCCGCTACTTCAAGCGGCACGCCTACGGCAACACCCGCCTCGGTGATCTGCTGTCGGTACTGGAGGAGACCAGCGGACGGGACATGGGCGCCTGGTCCGCGGCCTGGCTCCAGACCGCCGGGGTCAACTCCCTCACCCCGCAGACCCTGCTCGCCGCCGACGGGCGGATCGAGGAACTGGCGGTGGTGCAGGAGGCGCCCGAGTCGCATCCGCGGCTGCGTCCGCACCGGGTGGCGATCGGGCTGTACCGGACCGGACCGGACGGCACGCTGGAGCGGTACGCCCGCGCCGAGACCGACGTGGACGGTCCGCGTACGGTCGTCACCGAGCTGGCCGGTGCGGAGGCGCCCGCGCTGGTGCTGGTCAACGACGACGATCTGACCTACTGCAAGATCCGCTTCGACGACACCTCGCTGGCCACCCTGCGGGACTCGCTGGGCGCCATGACCGACCCGCTGGCACGGGCGCTGTGCTGGACCGCGCTGTGGAACATGACCCGGGACGCGCTGCTGCCCGCCCGGGAGTTCGTCGCCCTGGTGCTGCGGTTCGCGGGGCGGGAGAGCGACATCGGCGTGCTCCAGATGCTGCACGCCTGGGCGCAGTCGGCGCTGGTCCACTACGCGGCGCCGGGTTGGCGGGCCGAGGGTACGGCGCTGTTCGCCAAGGGCGCGCTGCGGGAGCTGCGGGAGGCCGAGCCGGGCAGTGAGCACCAGCTCGCCTGGGCGCGCTGCTTCGCCGCGGTGGCCTCCGGCGAGGGGGAGCTGCGGTTCCTGCGCGGGCTGCTCGACGGGGGCGAGAAGGTCGACGGTCTTGAGGTCGACCAGGAGCTGCGGTGGGCGTTCCTGGAGCCGCTCACCGTGCATGGGGTGGTCGGGGAGCGGGAGCTGGCCGCGGAGCTGGCCCGTGACGACACGGCGTCCGGGAAGCGGCATCAGGTGCGGTGCCTCGCGGCTCGGCCGTCGGAGGCGGTGAAGGCGCAGGCGTGGGCGCGGGTCGTGGAGTCCGACGCGCTGTCCAACGCGCATGTGGAGGCGACGATCGCGGGGTTCGGGCAGCCGGCTCAGCGGGCGTTGCTCGCGCCGTATGCCGTGAAGTACTTCGGTGCGATCGAGCGGGTGTGGGCGGAGCGGTCCATTCAGATCGGGGTGGATGTGGTGGCGGGGTTGTTCCCGGGGCTGGTGGATTCTGCGGAGACGCTGGCGCTTGCCGATCGGTGGCTGGAGGAGCGGGCGTCTGCGGCTCCTGCGTTGCGGCGGCTGGTGCTTGAGGCTCGGGATGATCTGGCTCGGGGGCTTCGGGGGCAGGCGTGTGACGGGGGCGTGGAGGGGTGATGCGGTTCGGTGCCGGGTGCGGGTGGGTGGGGGCTGGTCGCGCAGTTCCCCGCGCCCCTAAAAGCCTCGGTCCGCCCCTGCGTTAATGCCGAACGGGAGTGTGACGTGGGTCGTTGTCGGGTGCGGGTGGGTGGGGGCTTGTCGCGCAGTTCCCCGCGCCCCTAAAGGCGTCCGCCCGCCCCGGTGTTGTTACTGAAACCCTGTCATACGAGCCGTAACCCCTGGTGGCTTCTCCGGCGACCAGGGGTTTTCGGCATCCGAACACTCGTCCTTTAGGGCTGGGTTGTCCTGGTTTGCCGACGGGTGTGTAACACAGGTTAAGAAGGGGAGCGGCGGTGGGAATTTTCCGGGCATGAACCACGACACCCCCCGCACCCCTTCCCAGGTCTCCCCCGCCTCTCCCCTCGCTCCCCGCCCGCTGGGCCAGTTGGACGCCACCCGGCGCCGGGTGCTGACGGCGGGGCAGTTGCGGGCGCACGGGGTCTCCACCGCCGAGGTCAATGAGCAGTGCCGGGGCGGGGGCGCCTGGCGCCAGCTGCTGCCCGGGGTCTATCTGCTGCACCCGGGGCCGCCGACCAGCGAGGAGCGGCTGCACGCGGTGCTGATGTACGCCTCGCGCGAGCCCGTACCGGCGGTGCCCGCGCAGCCGGGGGCCGGACAGGGGGCGCAGCCCGCCGCGGTCTACTCCGAGGTGATGATCACCGGGCTGGCGGCACTCAATCTGCACGGGTTCGGCTCCGCGCCGCCGCTGCTGTCGCTGGAGCACCTCGATGTGCTGGTCTCCCGGACGCGGCGGCTGCGCTCCACGGGCAGCGCCCGGATCGTACGGGCCGCCGCGCTGCCGACGCCCCAGCAGCGCACCGGGCTGCCGGTCGCGCCCGTGCCGAGGGCGCTGGCGGACGCGGTGGCGCAGGCGTCGGACGCGGCGCTGGTGCGGCGGCTGCTGACCGAGGCGGTGCGCGGCGGGTACTGCGAGCCGGGCGCGGTGGTGCGGGAGCTGAACCAGGCCAAGCTGCTGGACCGGCCGCATGTCGTGGACGCGGTGGACTCGCTGCTCGCGGAGGGGCGGGCGGTCGCGGAGGAGCGGCTGTACCGGATGGTGCGGGAGGCGGGGCTGCCGGACCCGCTGTGGAACGTCGATCTGCGGCTGCCGGGCGGGCCGCACCTCGGCGGCATCGACGCGTTCTGGCCGGACCAGTCGGTCGCGGTCGAGCTGGACACCCGGGCGCCCCGGCAGGGCGATCCGGCGGACGAGGACGCGCTGTGGTCGGAGTACGCCCGTAAGCGCGAGCATCTGGAGCGGCTCGGGATCACCGTCGTGCACATCACCCCGCGCAAGCTGCGCGACGCGGTGGAGCAGCAGGCGACGGTGGTGCGTACGGCGCTGATGACCGCCGGGGAGCGGGAGCCGGCCGCGTATGTGGTGGTCCTGCCGAGATGAGGTGCCGGGTGCCGGGTGCCGGGGTGGTCGTCCGCCCCGGCATCCGGCGTTCCTGGGGTCAGTCGCCGCAGTACTCGGCGTCGAGGATCGCCTGGCTGTCGCCGGTCCAGTCGGCGTTCAGGTTGAGGGCGATGCTGTGCCTGCCGTCGGTGGTGGTGCGGGACTCCGAGCCGGAGCCGTGGATACCGCCGCCGTGGCCCCAGACGGTGGTGCCGCAGGACAGGGTCTCCTTCATCAGACCCAGCCCGTAGGTGGCGTTGGGCACGCCGGGCGCGACGACCGTGGTCTTCATCTCCTTGAGCTGCTTCGGCGGGAGCAGCCTGCCGCGCAGCAGGGCGCTCATGAACCGGTTGAGGTCGTCGTTGTCGGAGACCATCTCACCGGCGGCGCCGGCCGCGGACGGGTTGAAGACGGTGACGTCGTAGGAGGGGCCCTCGGCGGTCTCGGCGAGCTTGGAGTAGGCACGGCTGTGCGGGGTGCCGAGGGTGGGTCGGCCCGCCGGGACGAAGGTGTCGTCCAGGCCGAGGGGCTCGATGACGCGGTCCTCGACGGCGTCGCCGTAGGGGCGGCCGGTGATCTTCTCGATGACCATCCCGGCCAGGATGTAGTTGGTGTTGGAGTAGCTCCAGGACGTGCCCGGCGCGAAGGTGGGCTCGTGCCGCATGGCGACCGCCACCAGTTCCCCGGGGCTGAAGGTGCGGTAGCGGTTGCGGTCGAAGCCCTCCTTGAGGAAGATCTCGCGGGCGAAGGGCTCGTCCCCGGTGTAGTTGAAGATGCCGCTGGTGTGGTTGAGGAGCTGGCGGAGGGTGATCTTCCGTCCGTCGTGGCCGTTGCCCCGGACCACGCCCGGGAGCCACTTCTCGACCTTGTCGTCCAGGGAGAGCCGGCCCTCGGCCTCCAGTTGCAGCAGGACGGTCGCCACGAAGGTCTTGGTGATGCTGCCGATGCGGTAGCGGTCGTCGGCGGAGCGCGGGGCGCCCGTCCTCACATTGCCGACCCCCTCGGTGGCCCGCCAGGTGCCCTTGGCGTCGCGGGCGGTGGCCGTCACGCCGGGCACCCCGAGCTGGACGTTGGCGCGCATCGCGTCGCGGGTCGCGCCGTGGCCGTGGTCCTTGCCGGACGGTGCCGCGAACGCGGGCACGGCCAGGGCCAGCGACATCGTCGCCGCGGTGGCAGCCACCAGGGTCGCCCGTGCACGTACGGTCATGTCGTTCCCCCTTCTCGCCCGCGCGCCGTCGCACGCCGGGCCATGGTTCGGTCGAGGGCGAAGACCTGGGGGCTCGTGGGGAGGTTGCTCGCCCTGTGGTGGTTGAGTGACTTTCGGCCGTCTTCGGGGCGGGGTCCGGCGGGGAGCCGAGGGGGGCACGCACCCAGCCGTGTCGGCGGGGTGGTGGGGGCGCCGGGGGTACCCCCTCTGGCGGGAGGAACCGCGCGCATCGGTGCCCCGCACGGCAAGATCGAACACAGGTCGGTACGACCCCGGTCCTCCGCGTCCCTGGGGGTGCCTCTCCAGGGGAGGAACCGCGCGGTCGGCCCCCGCCCGCCCACCCCCAGCCGAACAATCACCCCAACCCCCACAACCCCCACCCAAACCCATCGCGGGTTTTCCCCATTTCGTCGGCAGGTTCCGGTCAACTCTCCCCAAACAACCGTCCCTTGCGAAAGGCTGGGCGGTCGTCAGGAACCGCATTCCGGACGCCTTCGGCCAGGCCCGGTCCAGCCCGATCACCCCGGCCGCAGATCCCCGTTGCTTCTCCTCCAAGGGATGCCAATGACCCAGACCCCCGAGAGCGGATCGATACCCGGCGCGAGACCCGGCGCAGGACGCACCACGCGACGCACCACGCGACGCACCGCGCGGATCGCCGTCGCCGCCGGTCTCGTCGCCGCGCTGGCCGCCGCCGGTCCGATACCCGCAGCCGTCGCCGCCGACCCCCAGCCCGCGCCCGCCCCCGCGGACCCCGCCGTCAAGCCCGCCGACGACAAGCTGGGCTCCAACGACGCCGAACTGCTCGCCGAGGCCAAGGCCGGCGGCGACAAGACCGTCACCCTGATGGTCGCCACCGCCCCCGGCGCCACCGAGCAGGTGGCCGGCCAGCTCGACGCCCTCGACGGCGCCCTGGTCGGCAAGCGCTACGACCAGCTCGGCTACGTCCGCGCCACCGTCCCCACCGGCCGGGCGGACGCCGCCATCGCCGCCGCCGCGAAGCTCTCCTCCGTGCAGGCGATCGATCTGCGCGAGGAGATCCCGCTGGAGGACCCGCGCCCCGACGCCGGTGCCACCCAGAAGGGCGCGAAGGCCACCATCCCCTACGCCGCGCCGGACAAGCGGACGCCCGCGGAGAACCCGTACAACCCGTCGTTCGAGACCGGGGCCGTGGACTTCGTGGAGGACCACCCCAAGGCGGACGGCCGGGGGGTCACCATCGGCATCCTGGACTCGGGTGTGGACCTCGGCCACCCGGCGCTCCAGCGCACCACCACCGGTGAGCGCAAGATCGTGGACTGGGTGACCGCCACCGACCCGGTGGTGGACGGCGACGCCACCTGGCGCCGGATGACCGCCGCGTTCGACGGCCCCAGCTTCACCGTCACCGCCCCGACCGGCGCCCGGGAGACCTTCACCACCCCCGCGGGCGCCTTCAAGTTCAACTACTTCTCCGAGTCCGCCACCCTCGGCGGCGACATGGCCGGAGACCTCAACCGCGACGGCGACCGCACGGACGTCTGGGGCGTGCTCTACGACCCGGCCGCCAAAACCGTCCGCGTCGACCTCGACGACGATCTCGACTTCACCGACGAGACGCCGCTGAAGCCGTACAAGGACGGCTTCCAGATCGGCTACTTCGGCACCGACAACCCGGCGACCGAGATCGCCGAGCGGATCCCGTTCGTGGTCGAGATCCGCAAGGACGTCGTCTACAACCCGGGCACCGGCGCCAAGGCCGACTACGTCAGCATCGGGGTCATCGAGGGCGCCCACGGCTCCCACGTGGCCGGCATCACCGCCGCGAACGGGCTGTTCGGCGGCAAGATGAACGGCGCCGCGCCCGGCGCCAAGCTGGTCTCCTCGCGGGCCTGCACCTGGACCGGCGGCTGCACCAACATGGCGCTGACCGAGGGCATGATCGACCTCGTCGTCAACCGCGGCGTGGACATCGTCAACATGTCCATCGGCGGCCTCCCGGCGCTCAACGACGGCAACAACGTGCGCTCCGCGCTCTACACCCGGCTCATCGACGAGTACGGCGTCCAGCTGGTGATCTCCGCGGGCAACGACGGCCCCGGCGTCAACACCATCAGCGACCCGGCCCTCGCCGACAAGGCGATCTCGGTCGGCGCCACCATCTCCAAGGAGACCTGGGCCGCCAACTACGGCTCCCAGGTGGAGAAGCGGTACGCCATGATGCCGTTCTCCTCGCGCGGCCCCCGGGAGGACGGCGGCTTCACGCCGACCCTGTCCGCGCCCGGCGCCGCCATCAACACCACCCAGACCTGGTCGCCCGGCAGCCCGGTCGCCGAGTCCGGCTACAGCCTGCCGCCCGGCTACTCCATGCTCCAGGGCACCTCGATGGCCTCCCCGCAGGCCACCGGCGCCGCCGCCCTGCTGCTGAGCGCCGCCAAGCAGCGCGGGATCGAGCTGACCCCGGCGACCCTGCGCACCGCCCTGACCTCCACCGCCGACCACATCAAGGGTGTGCAGGCGTACGAGGAGGGCGCGGGCCTGATCAACATCGAGGACGCCTGGGACTCGATCCGCGACGGGGCGACCGCGCATGAGTACACGGTCAAGGCTCCGGTGGACACCGCCATCGACCAGTTCCTCGCGACCCCCGGCTTCGGCACCGGCCTCTACGACCGTGAGGGCGGCCTCAAGGCCGGGCAGAAGAAGACGTACGACATCACGCTGACCCGGACCACCGGTGCGGACAAGGCGCTGCGGCACGAGCTGCACTTCGAGAACAACGCGGAGGGCACCTTCAGGATCGTCGGCTCGGACGAGGTGAAGCTGCCGCTGAACCAGCCGGTGACGGTCAAGGTGCAGGCCGCGCCGAAGTCGGCCGGGGTCAAGAGCGCGATCCTGGAGGTCGACGACCCGCGCACCGAGGGCATCGACCGTCAGGTGCTGAGCACGGTCGTGGCCGCCAAGCCCGCGAACTACACCTTCGCCGCGTCCGGCTCGGTCCAGCGCAACAGCCACACCTCGTACTTCGTCACCGTGCCCGAGGGCGCCAAGACGCTGGAGGTGGCGATCGGCGGGCTGAAGGACAAGAGCCAGACCCGGTTCATCACCCTCCACCCGTACGGCGTCCCGCTGGACGAGACGTCCACGCCGTACTGCTACAACAACTACCTCAACGGCAACGGCTGCCGCCCGGACGCGCGCTCGTACGCCAACCCGGCGCCGGGTGTCTGGGAGATCGAGGTCGAGTCGCGCCGCACCTCGCCGCACCTCGACAACCCGTACCAGCTGGACGTCACGGTCCTCGGGGCGGACTTCGCGCCGGAGACGGTGACCCTGCCCGAGATCAAGGCCGGCACCCCGGCGCCGGTCTCCTGGACGGTCACCAACAAGAAGGCGCCGATCGACGGCAAGCTGGCGGGCGGCCCGCTGGGCTCCTCGCTGTCGGAGCGGGCCACCATCGCGCACGGTGACGCGGTGCCGTTCGAGATCGTCGTCCCGGCGGGCGCGTCCCGGCTGGACGTGTCGATCGGCAACACCTCCGACGCGGGCGCCGACCTGGACCTCTATCTGCTGGACGCGAGCGGGGCCGTGGTCGCGCAGGCCGCCGACGGCGACTCCGAGGAGGCCGTCTCGGTCGCCAACCCGGCGCCCGGCACGTACTACGCGCAGGTCGACGGCTACTCGGTACCGTCCGGCAGCACCGCCTACGACTACCTCGACGTGTTCTTCTCCCCGGCGCTCGGCTCGGTCTCCGTGGACGAGTCCGCGCCGGTGAAGCTCGGCACGGGGCAGTCCGCGCCGGTCTCGGCCACGGTCACCGCCGTGGCCCCGGCCCCGGCCGGACGGGCGTTCTTCGGCGAGGTCAGGCTGGTCACCCCGCGCGGCACCACCGCGGGCGCGGGCAGTGTGGCGATCGGCACGGTCACTCCGTAGGACACGGGGTGCTCCGGCCGTAGCCGGTGCGAGCGGGCGGGCGTTCCCTGGGGGGCGCCCGCCCTTCCGTGTCCCTGCCCGGTCCCTGCCCGGTCCCTGCCCGGTCCTACTCGCAGGGCGGGGCCGAGGGTCCGGCGAGGGCGTCGGCGACCTCCGCCGCCGCCCAGCGGACGTCCGGCTCGCCGACCGCCAGCACATCGGCGTCGGCGCCGCCGGACGGGACGGCGATCAGCGCCCGGTCCCCCACACCGAGCGCGGGCTCGGTCCCCCGGTCCCGCTCGAAGACGAGCCGCGGCTCGTCCTCCCCGGCCGGTTTGTAGAAGGTGCCCACCTCCAGCGTGATCCGCTCCCGCCCGGCCGCCGCGCCGCTCAACGCCCGTACGGCGGTGATCTCACCCTCGGCCACCAGGTCCATACAGGCCAGATAGGTGGGGTCGGCGGCGGCCTCGGACACCCGTGCGTCCTTCTGAGCGCCCTCGTCCGCGGCGCTGCCACTGCTCACCGAGTCGTCGGCCCCGTACGGGCCGCCCACCACCGCCAGCCAGCCCAGCCCGGCCACCATCAGGGCGGCGCAGGCCGCGGCGAGCACGCCCACGGCGACGGCGAGGCGGCTGCGGCGCGGGCGCGGCGGGGCGAGGCGGGGGGCCTCCGGTACCGGTTCCGGCTCCGGTGCGGTCAGGGCGTCGGCGATCAGGCCCAGCTGTTCGCGCAGGACGCGGACGTCGGCGCTCGCCTCGGCGTACTCGGCCAGGTAGGCGGCGTCCGCGCGGGCGGGCCCGGACGGGGGCTCGTCCATGAGTACGGCGAGCAGCGGGTCCAGGTCCGGTTCATGTTCCAGGGCGTCGTACGGCTCGTCCCGTGCGTCCCGTGCGTCGCGGCCGTCGTAGCCGTCGTGTTCGACGGACACGTCACACCACCTCGTCCTCGTGCAGCCGGGCGCGCAGGGCCCGGACCGCGGTGTGCAGCCTGCTCTTGACCGTGCCCTCGGGGACCCCGAGCTGCTCGGCTATCCCGCGCACCGGGAGATCCGCGTAGAACCGCAGGACCAGTACCTGGCGCTGGGCGTCGGGCAGGTCGTCCAGGCCGCGCGCGACGGCGAGGGAGAGCAGCCGGGACTCCTCCGCCGACGGGAGCGCCGGTTCGCGCAGCGCGGCGAGGCGCTCCCCGAGCCGTTCCTGACGGCGTTTGGCGCGGTGCCAGTCCATCGCGAGGTTGGAGGCGACGACGGCCGCCCAGGCGGAGACGTCCCTCGGTGCGTCACGGCCGCTGGCCGCGCGTTCCAGCAGCCGCAGGCGGACCTGCTGCACCCCGTCCGGCAGGTCCGCCTGCGGCACTCCGCCGAGCGCGAGCACCGCCCGCACCCGGCGTTCCTGGGCCGCGTCCAGCGGGTCGTCCGCAGAGCGGTCCGCCCCCTGGCCGCGGCGGGCCGATCTGCGCAGCACAGCCACCCCTCTCCTCGCCGCGTTTCCTCTACGACGCCGGGGCGGGCCGAAACGTTCGCGGAAATCCCGGCGAGTTCCGGACGGGGCTCCTCCCCTTCTTCCGGCTCTCCCGGGTCTCCAGGTTCCCCCGGGTCTCCCGGTTCCCCCGGCTCCTCTGCCGGGCATCGACTTCACACCTTCTTCACTGTCACCATGTGTCCCATGACGTACATCACCAAAGGCGCCAACACCCCTGTACCGGCTGCTCCCTTGCGGGTGGCGGTGGGCCGCGCGGACGTTCCCGGCACCCCGGCCGTGGACGCCGCCGCCCTGCTGCTGGACGCCACCGGGCGGGTGCGGGGCGACGCCGACATGGTGTTCCACAACCAGCCCCGGCATCCGTCGGGCGCGCTGCGGCACGCGGGGCTGGGACAGGGCGCCGGGCAGTCCGCCGAGTGGCTGGAGGTGGATCTGCCGCGCCTGGAACCGGCCGTGCAGCGGGTGGTGATCGCCGGTTCCTGCGACGGCGGGACCTTCGGGCAGGTGCCGGGGCTGTACGTACAGGCGGTGGGGCCGGACGGGACGGTCGCCGCGCACTACGCGGTGACGGACGCGGCGGCGGAGACGGCGTTCGTGCTGGGCGAGTTCTACCGGCGGGACGGGGCGTGGAAGTTCCGGGCGGTGGGCCAGGGGTACGACACCGGGCTCGCGGGGCTGGCCACGGACTTCGGGGTGGCGGTGGCCGGAGCACCACCGCAGCCCCAGCCGTCGGCGCCGATACCGGCTCCCGCCCCCCTCTCCGCCCCGGCACCGGCCGCCCCCGTGCTGAACTCCGCGGTCTCCAAGACCTCCGGCCCTCCCCCGGTCCCGTCGCAGCCGTCCGCCCCCATCGCCTCCCCCTCCCCCATCCCCTCCCCCATCCCCTCCCCCTCCCCCTCCCCCTCCCCCGTCGCCTTCCCCGTCCCCTCGCCCACGCTGACCCCCGCCGCCGCCCCGCCCGCGCCCCTCGGTACCGACTTCGCCCCCTTCGCCCGCAGCGGCAAGGGCAATGACGTCGTCACCGTGGACGTCCCGCTGCCGCCGGGGCCGGTGATCGTGGAGATGGGCGTCCAGGGCGACGACTGGCTGTGCGTCGAGACGCTGGACCGGCGCAACAAGGAGGACCAGCTGGTCTTCAACTCCACCCTGCGCGATCTGCACGGCCGCGCCCTGGTCCAGCCGCCCGAGGGGCGTCCGCTGCGGCTACGGGTGAAGTACGCCGGGGAGTGGTGGCTGAAGGTCCTGCCGCTGACCGCCGCCCGGGTCCTCGGCCGGGACACCGTCGAGGGCCGGGGCCCGGAGGTCCTGGTGTACACCGGCACCACGGGCGATGTGAAGGTCCGCTTCGACGGGGGCCCGGACAAGGAGGCGTGGATGGTGATCACCGGACACCACCCGGAGCACCTCGACGACCTCGACCAGCACGATCTGCTGGTCAACCAGACCGGCAAGCTCAAGGAGACCTTCCCGATCCCCGAGGGCCCGCATCTGGTGGTGGTCGAGAAGGCGGACGGGAAGTGGCAGCTGATCCCCCGCCCGCTCCCGGTCCGCGACCCCGTCCAGGGCCTGCGGAGCGGGGTGTACGAGGGCCGGGGCGAGCGGACGATCACCCTCGCCAACCCGGCACCGGGCCGCCCGGCGCTGGTGCGCTACGAGTTCAAGGACGTCCGGCACCGCTACGACCTGGCGACCTGGCGCCTGGACGAGTACGGCGCCGAGAGCGACTGGCTGTCCGGCAGCGCCAACGGGACCCGTGGGACGGGCACCATGTTCTCCCGGGGCCAGGCCGAGATGCAGGTCCGGATCAAGCACGGCGGCGACTGGACCCTGCGGGTGCTGCCGGAGACGGACGCGCCCCTGCTGACCGGCCCGGTCGAGGGCGAGGGCACCACCGTGCTGCGCTACCAGGGCCCGCCGACCCTGATGACCCTGGAACAGAAGTCCCGCAGCAACGACGCCCAGGTCACCGCGCACGCCCTGAACCATCCCTACGGCAACACCGCCATCATCGCCTCCGTGCGGGGCCGCCGCCCGGCGCTCGGACCGGTGTGGGTGGACCCGGGCGGGACCTGTTTCGTGGTGGTCACCGCCGCCGAGAACACCAAGTGGCGGCTGGAGCCGCAGCCCCCGCGGGCGGCGACCCCGCTCGGGCCGCGTACCCAGGGCGTCGGCTATGGAGTCGTACATCACACCGGGCCGGTCACGGAGATCGTGTTCGCGTCCACCAGCGGGCTCCAGCACCTCTATCAGCTGGACGAAAACCTGTTCCCGGCCCACAAAGTCACCGGATCTTCCGACCCGTACCGCGTCTCGGAGGGATTCCTCCATGTGCGGGCGCTCGGCGAGTGGACGATCGACCTGCGTGGCCGGCAGGCGTGAGCGGCGGGGGCGCGGGCAATCGATTGGACATATCGGCCGGGGTCCCGCGCATGATGGAGGAGCCCCGGGCCCGCCCCGGTCGCCCCAGGTCACCGGGGCGGGCACACGCAGTCACGCAAAGGAGTCGCCGTGAGGGTCGGAATCGTCGGAGCCACCGGTCAGGTCGGCACGGTCATGCGCAGGATTCTCGCGGAGCGGACGTTCCCGCTGGACGAGCTGCGCCTGTTCGCCTCGGCCCGCTCGGCGGGGACGGTCCTCGACGGGGTGACGGTGGAGGACGCCGCCACGGCCGACTACGCGGGGCTGGACATCGTGCTGTTCTCGGCGGGCGGCTCGACCTCGCGCGCGCTGGCCGAGAAGGTCGCCGCGCAGGGACCCGTGGTGATCGACAACTCGTCCGCCTGGCGGCGCGACCCTGAGGTGCCGCTGGTGGTGTCCGAGGTGAACCCGCACGCCATCGCGGACCGCCCCAAGGGCATCATCGCCAACCCGAACTGCACCACCATGGCCGCGATGCCGGTGCTCAAGCCGCTGGCCGCCGAGGCGGGCCTCGAAGCGCTGGTCGTCGCCACCTACCAGGCGGTGTCCGGGTCGGGCCTCGCCGGGGTGGACGAGCTGTTCGAGCAGATCAAGAAGGTCGGCGACGACGCGCCCAAGCTGACCCATGACGGGTCGGCGGCCGAGTTCCCCGCGCCGAACAAGTACGTGGCGCCGATCGCGTACAACGTGCTGCCGCTCGCGGGCTCGATCGTGGCCGACGGGCTGAACGAGACGGACGAGGAGCAGAAGCTGCGCCACGAGTCCCGCAAGATCCTGGAGCTGCCCGGACTGAAGGTATCGGGCACATGTGTCCGGGTCCCGGTGTTCTCCGGGCACTCCCTCCAGGTCAACGCCCGTTTCGCCCGGCCGATCTCGCCGGAGCGCGCGGCCGAGCTGCTGGCCGACGCGCCCGGCGTGGTCCTCACGGACGTGCCGACCCCGCTCCAGGCGGCCGGCCAGGACCCGTCGTACGTCGGCCGTATCCGGCGGGACGAGACCGTGGAGCACGGACTCGCGCTGTTCATCTCCAACGACAACCTGCGCAAGGGTGCCGCGCTGAACGCGGTACAGATCGCGGAGCTGGTGGCGGCCGAGCTGGGCGCTGCCGCGCGGTAGGCGGTAGGGGTGTGGGGGGGCGGTCACCCGGTGGCCGCCCCCTTCTGCTGGGCCGGTGCCTTCTGCTGGGCCTCTGCCTTCGGCTGGACAGCCTCCTTCTGCTGGGCCGGTGCCTTCTGCCGGGCAGCTCCCTTCTGCTCGACTGGTCCCTTCTGCTGGGCCGGTCCCGCCCCCGTGTCCCAGGCCGGATCCTCCGCGCCCCCGGCGTTCCCGGCGTCTTCGGCGTCCCCGGTGTCTTCGGCGCCCCCGCGGGCCCGGCGGGCCCAGGCGACCGCCGGGGCGGCCAGCAGGGCGGCCGTGCCGCCGAGGAGCAGCGCGCCGGACGGGCCCGGTCCGTCGACCGCCCGTCCGCCGGTGAACGCGCCCAGCGCGATGGCGGTGTTGAAGACCCCGGCGAACAGTCCCGAGGCGGCTTCACGGGTCCGGGGCGCGGTGGCCGACAGCCAGCTCTGGGCGGACACCGACACCCCGCCGTACGCGACACCCCAGAGCAGCAGCAGGGCGACGGACGCGGCGGCCGAGCCGCGGGCCGGGACCAGCAGCACCACGACGGTGCCGACCGCGGTGGCGAGCAGCAGCAGCGCCCGGTGCGGGGCGCGGACGGCGAGCGCGCCGATGGCGAAGTTCCCGGCGACGCCCGCGAGTCCGTAGCACAGCAGCAGCACGCTGATCTGTCCGGCGCCGATGCCGGGCAGCCGCTCCAGGACCGGACGGACATAGGTGTACGCGGCGAAGTGGCCGGTGATCAGGAAGGCGACCGCGAGCAGTCCGCGCCGGACGGCGGGGGCGCGCAGCAGCGCGGCGACGGTGGCCAGGCGTACCGGGCGTTCGGCGGGCAGCGGTGGCAGGGCGCGGGCCAGCAGCGCGGCCACGGTCAGGGCGAGGACGGCGAGCGCGGCGAACGCCCAGCGCCAGCCCGCGAGGGAGCCCAGGAAGGTGCCCGTGGGCACACCGAGCACCGAGGCGACCGCTATCCCGCTGAAGATCACGGCGGTGGCCCGGCCGACGGCGGCGGACGGCACGATCCGTACGGCGAGCCCGGCGGCGACCGCCCACACCCCGCCGATGCAGACCCCGACCAGGGCGCGGGCGATCAGCAGCACGCTGAAGTGCCAGGCGAGCGCGCACAGCAGATCGGCGACGGCGAGCAGGACCAGCAGCACCCACAGCACGGTCCGCCGGTCGGCGCGGCGCACGGCGACCGGGAGCAGCGGGGCGGCGAGCGCGGCGATCAGTCCGGGCAGGGTGAGGGCGAGGCCCGCGGTGCCCGCGGACACCCCGAGGTCGGTACCGAGGGAGGTGAGCAGCCCGACGGGCAGCATCTCGGTGGTGACCACGCTGAAGGTGGCGGCGGCGAGGACCAGGACGGCGGTCCAGGGGCGGGCGGGGGCCGGGGCGGTGGCGCGGGGCGCGGCGGCGGCCTGGGGGGTGGCGGAGGGCACCTGGGGGGTGGTGGAGGGCATGACTCCACCTTTCGGCGCGAACGCGCCGGGAACAATGGCGGATTCCTCACCCTTCCATGAGCAGATCTCATCGATCGACATGGGGAGGGACGCTGGTGAGCGGGCTGGATCTGCGCGAACTGGAGTGTTTTCTGGTACTCGCCGAGGAACTGCACTTCGGGCGGACCGGGGAGCGGCTGTATGTGTCGCAGAGCCGGGTCAGTCAGCTGCTGCGGTCGCTGGAGCAGCGGATCGGGGCGCGGCTGGTGCGGCGGACCAGCCGCCGGGTGGAGCTGACCCCGCTGGGCGCGCGGCTGCTGGTGGAGCTGCGCCCGGCGTACGGGGCGCTGCGGGCGGCGGTGGACGGGGTGCGGGAGGAGGCGCGCGGGGTGGCCGGGGAGCTGCGGCTCGGGTTCCAGGGCGTCTCGGGCACGCTGCTGACGGCGGCGGTCGCCCGGTTCGAAGCGGCCCACCCCGGGGTGCGGACCCGGCTGGTGGAGGTGCCGTTCGCCGACCCGTTCGGGCCGGTGCGGTCCGGGGACGTGGACGCGGCGGCGGTGCTGCTGCCGGTCGAGGAGCCGGATCTGGTCCTGGGCCCGGTCTTCTCCCGGCAGCCGCAGACGGTCGCCGTCGGGCGGGACCATCCCTTCGCGGGACGGGACTCGGTGACGGCCGCCGAGGTCGCCGCCGAGCGGCTGGTGACCACGGCGGGCCCGGCGCCGGGCTACTGGCGCCGGGCGCAGGCCCCGGCGAGCGTGCCCGGTCCGTCCGCGACGACCCTCCAGGAGGGGCTGGCGCTGGTGGCGTCCGGCCGCGCGGCCATGCTGCTGTGCCGTCCCACCGCCGACCGCCACCACCGGGAGGACATCACGTACGTGCCGGTGGAAGGGCTGCCCGAGTCGGCGCTGGGGCTGGTGTGGCGGCGGGGCGAGGAGACGGAGGCGGTACGCGGGCTGGCGCGGGCGCTGGCGGCGGCGCCCGACCTCGCGGAGGCTCCGGGGCGGGGCGCCGAGGTGGCTCAGGCCCGGCGCACCTCGTACAGGAAGCAGCCGTACTCGACCGCGCGGACCTGGACGAGGGCGACCTCGGGGTCGGCGAACGCCTCCGTGAGGGCGGGCGCGAATCCGGTGTCGCCGTCCTCGCCGGTGCCGCCCGCGCCGGGGGTCACCAGCCGTCCGCCGAGGATGCGCCCATTGGCCGAATAGCGCCGTAGGACGCGGTGGGAGGTGAGGAAGGCGAGCCCGGTGCCCGCCTCGGGTCCGGCGCAGTCCCCGGCGTGGATGAACACCGGGCCCTGCTCGTCGTAGGCGCCCGGGTCGGCGCCGGTGTCGGCCGCCCAGCGGCGCAGCGGGGCATAGGAGACCAGGGCGATCAGCTCGCCGGGGCGGCTGCGCCGCAGACAGCAGCGGAGCGGGGCGCCGCCCTCCTCGTCGCGGACCGGGCGCGGGGGCGCTCCGGCGTCGTCGCGGGCGCGGAGCCGGCGCAAGGTGGGGGCGTCGATGGGCCTGGCCGTGAGCGGGGTGTCGTGCGGTGCGGTCATGTGTCCAGCGTCATCGTCGCGGACCCCGGTTACCGGCGGGTTTTGGACATCGCGTTCGATGTGGGTGCCATGGAAAGATGGCGCGAACGACACACCATGAGGAGATGACCGCGTGCCTGGCACAAACCTGACCCGCGAAGAGGCGCGGCAGCGGGCGAACCTGCTGACCGTCGACGCGTACGAGATCGATCTCGACCTGTCCGGCGCGCAGGAGGGGGGCACCTACCGGTCGGTCACCACGGTGCGCTTCGAGGTCGCCGAGGGGGGCGCGGAGTCCTTCATCGACCTGGTGGCCCCCGAGGTCCACGAGGTGACGCTGAACGGGGACGCGCTGGACCCGGCCGAGGTCTTCCAGGACTCCCGGATCACACTGCCGGGGCTGCTGTCCGGGCCGAACGTGCTGCGGGTGGTCGCGGACTGCGCGTACACCAACACCGGCGAGGGCCTGCACCGCTTCGTCGACCCGGTCGACGACCAGGCGTATCTGTACACCCAGTTCGAGGTGCCGGACGCCCGGCGGGTGTTCGCCTCGTTCGAGCAGCCCGACCTGAAGGCGACCTTCCAGTTCACCGTGAAGGCACCGGCCGGGTGGACCGTCATCTCCAACTCGCCGACCCCCGAGCCCGAGGACGACGTCTGGGTGTTCGCCCCGACGCCCCGGATCTCGTCGTACATCACGGCGCTGATCGTCGGCCCGTACCACTCGGTGCACAGTGTGTACGAGAAGGACGGGCAGTCGGTGCCGCTGGGCATCTACTGCCGGCCCTCGCTCGCCGAGCACCTCGACTCGGACGCGATCTTCGAGGTCACCCGGCAGGGCTTCGACTGGTTCCAGGAGAAGTTCGCCTACGCCTACCCGTTCGAGAAGTACGACCAGCTCTTCGTGCCCGAGTTCAACGCGGGCGCGATGGAGAACGCGGGCGCGGTGACCATCCGCGACCAGTACGTGTTCCGCTCCAAGGTGACGGACGCGGCGTACGAGGTCCGTGCGGAGACGATCCTGCACGAGCTGGCCCACATGTGGTTCGGCGACCTGGTCACCATGGAGTGGTGGAACGACCTGTGGCTGAACGAGTCGTTCGCCACCTACACCTCCATCGCCTGCCAGGCGTACGCCCCCGGCTCGCGCTGGCCGCACTCCTGGACGACGTTCGCGAACTCCATGAAGACCTGGGCGTACCGGCAGGACCAGCTGCCCTCCACCCACCCGATCATGGCCGAGATCCGTGACCTGGACGACGTCCTGGTCAACTTCGACGGCATCACCTACGCCAAGGGCGCCTCCGTCCTGAAGCAGCTCGTGGCGTACGTCGGCATGGACGCGTTCTTCGCGGGCGTGCAGACGTACTTCAAGCGGCACGCCTTCGGCAACACCCGGCTCTCCGACCTGCTGGACGCGCTGGAGGAGACCTCGGGGCGCGATCTGTCCACCTGGTCCACCAAGTGGCTCCGGACCGCCGGGATCAACATCCTGCGGCCGGAGATCGAGACCGGTCCTGACGGGGTCGTCACCTCCTTCGCGGTCCGCCAGGAGGCGCCCGCGCTGCCCGCCGGGGCACAGGGCGAGCCGGTGCTGCGCCCGCACCGGATCGCGGTCGGTCTGTACGGCCGGGACGCGGCGAGCGGCAAGCTGGTCCGGCTGGAGCGGGTCGAGCTGGACGTCGACGGCGAGCTGACCGCCGTACCGGAGCTGGTCGGGAAGGTGCGGCCGGAGGTGATCCTGCTCAACGACGACGACCTGTCCTACGCCAAGGTCCGGCTGGACGAGCACTCCCTCGCGTATGTCACCGAGCACCTCGGGGACTTCGCGGACTCGCTGCCGCGCGCCCTGTGCTGGGCGTCCGCCTGGGACATGACCCGGGACGCCGAGCTGCCCACCCGGGACTATCTGTCGCTGGTGCTGTCCGGCATCGGCAAGGAGTCCGACATCGGGGTCGTGCAGTCGCTCCAGCGTCAGGTGAAGATGGCCATCGACCTGTACGCCGACCCGGCCGCGCGGGACGCGCTGCTGACCCGCTGGACCGACGCCACGCTCGCCCATCTGCGGGCGGCCGAGGCGGGCGGCGACCATCAGCTGGCGTGGGCGCGGGCGTTCGCGGCGACCGCGCGCACCCCGGAGCAGCTCGATCTGCTGGAGGCGCTGCTGGAGGGCACCCAGACCGTCGAGGGGCTGGCCGTGGACACCGAGCTGCGCTGGGCGTTCGTGCACCGGCTGGCGGCGGTCGGGCGCTACCAGGAGGCCGAGATCGCCGGGGAGTACGAGCGGGACCGTACCGCCGCGGGTGAGCGGCACGCGGCGAGCGCGCGGGCCGCGCGGCCGACGGCGGAGGCCAAGGCGGAGGCGTGGGCGTCCGTGGTGGAGTCCGACAAGCTGCCGAACGCGGTGCAGGAGGCGGTGATCGGCGGGTTCGTGCAGACGGATCAGCGGGAGTTGCTGGCGCCGTACACGGAGACGTACTTCGCGGCGCTGGAGGGGGTGTGGGAGTCGCGGTCGCACGAGATGGCGCAGCAGATCGCGGTGGGGTTGTATCCGGCTGTGCAGGTCTCTCGTGAGACGTTGGAGCGGACGGACGTGTGGTTGGCCGGGGCCGGGTCCAACGCGGCGCTTCGGCGGTTGGTGTCGGAGTCTCGGGCCGGGGTGGAGCGGGCGTTGCGGGCGCGGGAGGTTGACGCGGCGTCGTAGTTTTCGGGCGGTTGGATCGGGGGGCGTCCTTGTGGGCGTCCCCTGGTTCGTTTTCGGGTGCGGGTGCGTTGTGGTGATCGCGCAGTTCCTCCCCCAGAGGGGGTACCCCCAGCGCCCCTAAAAGCCTTGGCCGCCGCCCGGTGTCGCGTGGGGGGCGCAGATCCTTTCCGCCACGTCCAGCATGGTGTGGACGTGGAGGGAGGTCTGGGTGGGGATCGGGAGCCAGTGGGGGGTGAAGGTCTTGTCCAGTTCCTGGCACCACTCGCGGACCAGGTCGCCGAGGGCGTTCGCGGTGGTGGGGGCGGTGGGGAGGAGGGCCCGGCGCATCATTCCGGCGGCGCGCAGCGGTAGTCGGCGGGCCGCCACGGCGAGGGTGGCGATATGGCCGCGGGAGCCGGTGATCTCCTCGGCGGCCCAGGTCGCGGCGACCGACGGGGCGACCTCGATCAGTTCGCGTGCCGCGTCCCGCAGCGGTGCCAGGGGGCCGGGCGCGTGGTCGGCGCCGCCCGGGAGCAGGGCGGCCAGCTCACGGGTGCGGGCGACGAGCAGATCGCCGATGCGGGCCACCGCGCGGCGCGGATCGGGCGCGGGGCGGGCGTCGGCGACGGCGGGCACGGCCCAGGCGGGGGCCTCGACGAGGGTGGTCAGCGTGCCGTACCGGCGGGGGTAGAGCCAGGTGGACTCGGCGACGAAGCCGCTCGGGTCGCGTTCGTCGCCGGTCCGGTCGCCGGGGCGGATCAGGATGCCGGGGCGTTCGGGCAGCCAGTCGGGGCCGTCGCAGGGGTGGTCGTCCAGCGGGACGCCGAGCCGTCCGGCGGTGGCGCGGAAGGCGCGGGCGGCGCCGGGCACCGGGCGGGTCATCATCGCGAAGGCGCCGCCGAACTCGATGCCGTGCAGGGTGAACTGGGCGACCGGGCGCAGCTCGTCCAGGAGCCGGACCAGGGTGGCCGACTCCGGCATCGGCGGGCGGGCGCTGCCGGGGGCGGGCAGCGACTCGGGCTGACGGGCGAACGCGGGCCGGTAGAACCGCAGATGGCACTCCTCCAGCGAGGGCGCCACGTCCTCGGGGACCCAGCCGTGCGCGAGCCGGGCGCCGTCGGGGTCGAGACAGAGCAGGAAGTGCCAGGTGCAGCCGAGCCGGTCGAGGGTGCCGGGGCCGTGGGCGAGGAGCCGGGCGAGGCGGAGCGCGGAGGCACCGCCGACCGGTTCGTTGGCGTGCGCCCCGGCCACGGTGAGGATGTTCCGCTCACCGTGGCCGGCCGACAGCAGCCACAGGGGGCGCCCGGCACGGCTCTCGCCGACGGCCCGCAGCCGTAGGGTGCCGGGCACCGCCGAGGCCAGCGCGCGGGCCCGCCGCTCCAGTTCACCTACGGCCGGATAGCCCGGATGGCACGTAGGGCCTGTCGTTTGGATCATCCTGGCCATCCGTCACGGTGCCTTGGTGGCCGACCCGAGCGGGGTCTGGTGCGCGCAGCTGCGCGTGCCAGACGCCGCGAAGCGCCGGGATGATCCAAACGACAGGCCCTGGTCCGCACGCTGGTACCCCGCTCCGTTCAGGCGCCCTGGGAGTTGCTGTCCCCGGTGGTCTCCTTCTTGTCCAGCGGGCGAATCACGATCTTCTCGGCCATGGCGCTCTCCTCCCGTTCAACTCACCGCCTGCACAAGGGATTTGACTGGATTCAAGCCCCTCGGCGGGAGCTTCTTGCCAAGGGTCGTGCGGGTGAACAAGAGTGTCAAGGGTGGGTTTTCGAGTCGGATGTCGCAGTTGGCGGCGTACTTGCTCGTCGGCCTGGTGTGACCCTGTTTGCCGGTCGGAATTGTTGAGCTTTCCTTTGCCCGGCCTTGCCGCTACCGCGGTCCGTGTCGGAAAACAATCGGAGGTGGCCGCATGACACACGAGACGACGACCGGAACGGCGGGCGGGACGGTCGGCGCGGAGGGACTGCGCAGGCCCCGGGTGAAGCCCGAGCACCGCGCCTACCGGACCGTGGACGGCCATGTCCGAATCGGCAGTGTCGTGTACGGCATCGGCGCGGAGATCGCCGATCCGCGCGGCTGGGTGTGGCTGCTGGTCGAGGCGATGGACGGCTCCCGGGACCCGGCGGCGGTGGTCGCGTGCGTGTGCGCCCAGTGTCCGGAGGTCGCCGGGGACGAGGTGCGGCAGGCGATGGCCGACCTGCTGACGGCGGGGTTCGTGGAGGACGCGGCGGCGCCCGTGCCGGTGTCCGACCGGGAGCGGGAGCGCTACAGCCGGGGCGTGCCCTTACTGCGCTGGATGGACCTGGCTCCGCGCACCGGCGCCTGGGACGCCCAACTGCTGCTGCGCCGGGCCCGGGTGCTGCTGCTGGGCGTCGGCGGTACGGGCGGGTACGCGGCCCAGTCCCTGGTGGCGTCCGGCGTGGGCCATGTGCACTGTGTGGACCCGGACGTGGTGGAGCTGTCCAACCTCAACCGGCAGCCCCTGTACCGGGAGTCCGACATCGGCCGCCCCAAGGCGGACGCCGCGGTGGCGTTCCTGCGTGCCCTGAACTCCGATGTGACGGTGACCGGGGAGCGCCGGGAGGCACGCGGCGCCGACGATCTGCGGGACCTGGTGGCCGGGTCCGGTTCCGGTTCCGGGTCCGGTTCCGGTTCCGGAGAGGGGGCAGGGGCCGGTTCCAGGGAAGGGGCCGGTACGGGGGCGTACGACCTGCTCGTGCTCGCCGCCGACCGGCCCGTCGAGCTGCGGCGCTGGGCCAACCGGGTCTGTCTGGACGCCGGGCTGCCCTGGGTGGCCGCCGGTTACCGGGGGCCGCTGGTGACGGCCGGGGTGTACGTGCCGGGCCGGGGCGCCTGCTGGGAGTGTCTGCGGGCCGGGGAGGCGGACCGGCGTGACCTGCGGCTGGCCCCCGATCAGGACGAGGAGGTGGCCTCGCCCCGGCTGCCGTGGAACCCGGCGAACGCGGTGACCGCCGGGCTGTCCGGCGCGCTGCTCGCACATGCCGCGCTGGCCCTGCTGACCGGGGTGCCCGCGCTGGAGCCGGGGTTCCGCTTCGGGGTCAATCTGATGGTGCCCGGCGACCGGGTGCACCAGCGTTTCCCGCGCCGCCCGGACTGCCCGGCGTGCGGCGACGGCCCACGATGAGCCGGGTACGGCTGCATGAGCTGGCCGCCCGCCCGGACGGCGCGGAGTGGATCGTGGGCCGCCCGGCGACCGGGACGTTCGTCGCCGTCCCGGAGGTCGGCAAGCGCGCCCTGGACCTGCTCGGCGCGGGGCTGAGCACCACGGAGACGGCCCGCCGTCTGGAGGACGAGACCGGGCACGACCTGGACGTGGCGGACTTCGTCGAGGCGCTGGTGGAGCTGGGCTTCGTCGCCGAGGTCGACGGACGGGCGGTGCCACTGCCGGACCCGCCGAGGCCGACGCTCCCCCGGGTCCGGCCGGAACATGTGCGCTGGACGCTCAGTCCGCTGCTGCCCGCGCTGGTCGCCGCCCTGGTGACGACCGCGCTGGTGATCCGCCCGGAGGGGGTGTCACTGGCCTACCGGACGCTGCTGTGGAGCGAGCACGGCAGCCTGGTGCTGGCGTTCGGCGCGGCGAGCGGCTGGGCCCTGCTGCTGCTGCACGAGCTGGCACATCTGGCGACCGCGCGGGCCACCGGCGTACCGGCCCGGATACGGCTGGGCACCCGGCTCCAGTTCCTGGTGATGCAGACCGACATCAGCGGGATCGAACTGGCGCCCAGACGCCACCGTATGACGGCCTATCTGGCGGGGATCGGGGTCAATCTCGCGGTGTCGGCGGCGGCGGCGCTGGCCGCGGGCGCGGCGGACGGCACTGCCCGCCGGATGCTGGCCGCGCTCACCGTGCTGGCACTGCTGCCGCTGCCGTTCCAGTTGCTGGTGTTCCTGCGCACCGATCTGTACTTCGTGCTCCAGGACCTGACCCGCTGCCGCGATCTGTACGGCGACGGACGGGCCTACGCCCGCTACGCGGCCCGGCGGCTGCTGTGCCCCGGCCGCGGCGCCGGTGACCCGAGCCGGGCGCTGCCCGCGCACGAGCGCCGGGCGGTACGGGTCTACAGCGTGCTGCTGGTGGTGGGGACGGCGCTGTGCCTGGTCTTCCTGGCGGGGGTGACGCTGCCCGCGGATCTCGCCCTGCTGGTCCGCGCGGCGCGTCGGCTGTGCGGTGCCGAGCACACCGCCGCCCAGCGGCTGGACGCGGCGGCGGTCCTGGTCACGCTGGGCGGAGTGCACGTGCTGTGGGCGCGGACGTGGTGGCGCGGACGGCGGGCGGGGCGGGCCCCACTTAGGGCCGGGTCCTGCTGAGAGCCGGCTCCGCGGAGGCGCGGACCCGCTGTGGGCCGGGCTCCGCGGAGGGCCGGGCGCCGGGGGGTCAGACCCCGGCCTTGGCCTTGGTCTTCGGCTTCGCGGAGGGCGCGTGGACCCGGTGGGCGGGGTCGGACTTGTCCAGCACCATCACCAGTCCGGTGATGACCGCGAACAGGACGAGCGGCAGGAACACGAACCAGCCCAGCGTCTCGACGACGCTGAAACCCGGACCGGGGTCGTCGCCGTCGTCGCGGGTCAGCGCGAGCGCGGGGGACGACATGAGCAGCATCATCAGCGTCGTACCGGCCGCCAGGGTGCCGGCGCGCAAGGCGTTCTTCTTGTCCACGGGGCCAACGTACCTGGCGCCCCGTCGGGCGGCGCGCCCGGGGTGCCGTAAGGGGGCACTCCAGGGGAAGGCGTGCACGGAGGGACGCCCTATGGGGCTCGGCTCCGTAAGGGGCGCTCCAGGGGCGGGGTCCCGGAAGAGGCGCCCCTATAGGGCCCGGTGCCGTGGCGGGCGCGATAGGGCCCGGCAACGTGGGGGCGGCCTACGGCGGTCCAGGGGCCCGCTCCGCGCGGATCACCTCCAGCAGGGCGTGCAGCCGGGGCGAGTCGGCCAGGTCCTCCAGGGTGACGGGGCGGCCCGTGGCGTCGGCGACCGGCAGCCGCCAGTTCGGGTACTGGTCCCAGGTGCCCGGCAGGTTCTGCGGGCGGCGGTCGCCGACGGCGTCCGGGAGCCAGACACCGACCAGCCGGGCGGGGGTGTGCAGCAGGGCCCGGTGGACGGCCTGGATCTGCGCCTCCTCCCCGACGTCCCCGGCGTCCGCAGCGTCCCCGGCGTTCCCGGCGGGCAGGAGGCCGAGGCGGGTGAGGAGGGCGAGCCAGTCGGCGGTGTCGGCGGCGGCCTCGGCGCGTTCGACGGCGAGCGGGCGGGTGAGCAGTCCGAGGCGGTCGCGGAGTTCCACATGGTCGCCGGAGAGCCGGGACGCGGTGGGCGGCAGATCGTGGGTGGTGGCGGTGGCCAGGCAGTCGGCGCGCCAGCGATCGGGCGGCAGCGGGGCGCCGTCGCCGTCCCAGTCCCGTTCGAACCAGAGCACGGACGTGCCGAGCACCCCGCGCTCGCGCAGTGTCTCGCGCACGCCGGGTGCGACGGTCCCGAGGTCCTCGCCGATCACCACCGCGCCGGCCCTGGACGCCTCCAGCACCAGGACGGCGAGCAGCGCCTCGGCGTCGTAGCGGACGTAGGTGCCCTCGGTGGGCGGGAGGCCCTCGGGGACCCACCAGAGCCGGAACAGGCCCATGACGTGGTCGATGCGCAGGGCTCCGGCGAACCGGAACAGCCCGCGCAGCAGTTCCCGGAAGGGGCCGTACCCGGCGGCGGCCAGCCGGTCGGGGCGCCAGGGCGGCAGGCCCCAGTCCTGGCCGCGGGCGTTGAACGCGTCGGGCGGGGCGCCGATCGACATCCCGGCGGCGTGGAACTCCTGCTGCGCCCAGGCGTCGGCGCCGCTCGGGTGCACCCCGACCGCGAGGTCGTGGATGATCCCGACCGGCATCCCGGCCTCGCGGGCGGTGCGCTGGGCGGCGGTGAGCTGGCTGTCGGTGAGCCAGGCGAGGCGGCGGTGCAGATCGACCCGGTCGGCGAGCGCGGCGCGGGCGCGGGCGGTGCCCGGCGAGCGCGGGTCGCGCAGGTCGCCGGGCCAGGTGCGCCAGTCGGGGCCGTGGACCTCGGCGAGCGCGTTCCAGGTGGCGTGGTCCTCCAGGGCGCGGCCCCCGGCGGCGACGAAGTCGCGGTAGGCGGCGCGGCGGCCGGGTGCCTGCTCGACCCGGGCGATCTCCTCCAGCGCGGTCCGCTTCAGCTCCCACACCGCGTCCCGGTCGATCAGCTCGCCCTTGTCCAGCACGGCGGCGCGCAGCCGGGCGGCCCGCTCGCGCGGCTCCCGGGTCTCCTCGGCGGCGTACGGGTACTCGGGGACGTCCTCGATCCGCAGATGCACCGGGTCGGGGAAGCGCCGGGAGGAGGGGCGGTAGGGCGAGGGGGCGGAGGGGGCGCCGGGGACGGCCGCGTGCAACGGGTTGACCTGGATGAATCCGGCGCCGAGCGACCGTCCGGCCCAGGCGGCGAGTTCACCGAGGTCGCCGAGGTCGCCCATGCCCCAGGAGCGCCGGGACAGCAGCGAGTAGAGCTGGACGAGCAGTCCGTAGGAGCGCCCGGCCGGGGTGGGCAGCCGGGGCGGGGCGGCGATCAGGTGGACGGTGGCGGTCCGGCCGTCGGGGGCGGTGGCGGTGAGCCGGTGGACGCCGGGCGGGAGACCGGCGGGGTCCGTGCGGGTCGTGCCGTCCTCGGTGTCGATCCGCAGCCGGGTGCCGTCGGGCAGGGCGGCGAGGGCGGCGGGCGGGGCGGCGCCCCAGGCGACGACGGTCGGCGGGAGCAGGCGCGCGGCGAGGTCCCGGCGCCGGTCCTCGAGGGCGGCGCGGACGGCGGCGGGGGTCCCGGTGGGGACGCCGAGGGCGGCCAGGGCGCGGTGCAGCGCGGTGGCGGAGGCGGTGACCTCGCGGTCCGGGGCGGGGCGGTAGGAGGCGGCGACGCCGTGCAGTGCGGCGAGCCGGACCAGGTCGTCGCCGGGGTGCTCGCCGGGGGTCCCGGACGGGCGGGGTGCGTTCATCTACGGCCTCGTGGTGTCGGCGTCCGGGGCGGCGAGCGGGGGCTCGCTGGTCAGCGGCTCCGCGTGGGGCAGCGGGGGTTCGCTGGTGAGCGGGGTCTGGGCGCGGGCGCCCTCGGAGCTGAAGACGCCCACGTACCAGTCGTCGGGGTCTATGTCGGCGGCCGGGTCGGGGGCGGGCGCGTCGTCCGGGCGTTCGGAGAGCGCCGAGAGGAGGAGGTGTGCCGATGCGGCCACGGAAGGGCTCCTTGTCGGATACGGCGTGCGGGTCGTCGTACGGGCCCGTGCCGCCGTCACCGGGAGGCGCGGCAGGGACGGACATGGCTATGGCAGCCCTACCCAGGTCGGCCCCGCGCAGACGTATTTCCTGCCGGACGGGCGGTCCGCGAGGAAATCCACGGTGGCTATTCACTCAGTACATGTACTCGGTGCATACTGATCCGCATGAGCACCCGTCACATCCTGCTCGGCCTGCTCGCCGCCGGGCCGCGCCATGGCTATGACCTCAAGCGGCGCCACGACGAGCGTTTCCCCGAGGCCCGTCCGCTGGCGTACGGGCAGGTGTATCAGACCCTTCAGCGGCTGGTCAGGGACGGACTCGCCGAGGTCGACGGCACCGAGGCCGACGGCGGTCCGGAGCGCACCCGCTACCGGGTGACCGACGACGGCCGCCGTGAGCTGGAGCGGTGGGCGGCCGAGATCGCCCCGCCCGCGCCGTTCGTCGCCAACGAGATCTTCGCCAAGGTCGTCGTCTCGATCCTGGTCGCCGGCGACCCGGCCGCCTATCTGCGCGCCCAGCGCGCCGCCCACATGTCCCGGATGCGCGAGCTGACCGCCGTCAAGACCGCCCCGGGCGCCGGACTGCCGACCGTGCTGTCCGCCGACTACGCCCTCACCCACCTGGACGCCGATCTGCGCTGGATGACCACCACCGCGGACCGGCTCACGTCCCTGACCGCGGAGGTAGACGCCGCATGACACCCGATACGAGTACGACCGTGGCGAGCGGGTCCGCCGCCTCCGTGGCGCCGGTGCTGGCCGCGCGGGGGCTGGTCAAGGCGCACGGCCCGACCCGGGCGCTGCGCGGCGCCTCGGTGGAGCTGGCGCCCGGCGAGCTGCTCGCCGTCACCGGCGCGAGCGGCAGCGGCAAGTCCACGCTGCTGCACTGTCTCGCCGGGATCGTCCGCCCCGACGCCGGGGAGGTGGAGTACGGGGGCGAGCGGCTCGACCGGCTGCCGGAGCGGCGGCTGAGCGAGCTGCGCCGTACGGAGTTCGGCGTGGTGTTCCAGTTCGGGCAGCTGATCCCGGAGCTGACCGCGCTGGACAACGTGGCGCTGCCGCTGCTGCTGGCGGGGACGGGCCGTACCGGGGCGCACGCGAGCGCGGGCGAGTGGCTGGAGCGGTTCGGGGTGCGGGGGCAGGGCGGGCTGCGGCCCGGTGAGCTGAGCGGCGGCCAGGCGCAGCGGGTGGCGCTGGCGCGGGCCCTGGTGACGGGTCCGCGGGTGGTGTTCGCCGACGAGCCGACCGGGGCGCTGGACTCGCTGGCCGGGGAGCAGGTGATGGCGGCCCTGGCGCACACGGCCCGCGAGACCGGCAGCGCGGTGCTGCTGATCACGCACGACGCCCGGGTGGCGGCGTACGCGGACCGCGAGGTGACCCTGCACGACGGGACGGTGGCACAGGCCGCCGGTGCGGAGGTGGTCCGGTGACGGCGGTGACCGCCGATGTGCGGATGGCGTGGACGCTGCTGCGCGGGTCGGACCGGCGGGAGTGGTGGCGGGTGACGCTGACCGGCGCCGGGGCGGCGCTGGCGACCGGGTTCGCGCTGGCCGCCGTGGTGCTGGCCGGTCTTGAGGGCTCGTACTCCATGCGGTTCGCGCACGGGCTGCTGAACCAGCCCGGGGAGCGGTCCGGGGTGGTGCTGGCGCTGGTGCTGCTGCTGATCCCGGTGCTGGGGTTCCTCGGGCAGTGCGCGCGGATCGGGGCGGTGCACCGGGACCGGCGGCTGGCGGGGCTGCGGCTGGCGGGCGGCACGCCCTGGCAGGTCCGGCGGATCGCGGCCTACGAGACCGGGCTCGCGTGTCTGGCGGGCTCGGCGGTGGCGACGGTGTTCGCGGTGCTGCTGCTGGTGACCCGGTGGCGGCCGACCGCCACCGCCTGGGCGGGGATCGCCCTGGTCGCGGTGGGCGTGCCGGTCGCCGGGGCGCTGGTGGGGGTACTGGCGCTGCGCCGGGTGGTGGCCTCGCCGCTGGGCTGGGTGCGGCGGGTGCGGGCGCCGGGCGGACGGGCGCCCTGGTTCATGGTGCTCGGCGCCCTGGTGGGCGTGCCGGTGCTGCTGATCGTGCTGCTCCAGTGGGACCACCGGCGGGCGCCGTACCCGCTGGCGCCGCTGACGGTGTGGGTCGGTGTGGTGCTGACCGGGCTGGGCGCGGTCGCGCTGTCGGGGCTCGTGGCGCGGCTGACCGGGCGGCGGCTGGCCGGGCGGACCTCGCGTCCGGCGGTGCTGATCGCGGCCGAGCGGCTGTCCGCGGACCCCTGGGCGGCGGCCCGTACCCATGCGGCGGCGCTGCTGGTGACGGTGGTGGGCACCGGGTTCGTGGGGGTCAGGGCGGGGCTGCTGGACGCCCTGCATGCGTCCCCGTACACGGCGGAGGACATGGCCTTCTACACGACGGGCCTGGATCTGACCGCCGCCGCCATCGCCGTGGGGCTGGTGATCACGCTGGGCGCGCTGGCCGTCGGCGCGGCCGAGTCCCTCGCGACCCGGCGCCGGGGGCTGGCCGCGCAGTCCGCCGCCGGGGTGCCCCGCGCGGTCCTGGGCCGGGCCCTGCTGCTGGAGACCGCGCTGCCGCTGGCCCCGGCGCTGCTCCTCGCGGGCGCGGGCGGCCTGGCCGTGGGCGTCCCGTACGCGGCCCTGGCGGGCGGCCCCGACTGGTCGGTGCCGTGGGCGTCGCTGCTGGTGCCGGTGGGGGTGTACGCCGGGTGCCTGATCGCGGCGGCGACAGCGCTGCCGCTGCTGGGCCGGGCCGTGCGGCCGGGGGAGCTGCGGTACGGATGAGCTGCCGCACGGGTGAGGGGGGTGCCCGCGCGGGTCGCGGCACGGGCGAGTACGTAGGAGCGGCCCGCACGGGGCGGCGCTACGGGGCGAGGGCGACGGCCGGTCCGGAGCTGACGTAGGGCGCACCGCGC
>NZ_JBEZLM010000027.1:109894-110055 GCF_040652095.1 Streptomyces sp. NPDC048290 | reverse complement strand
CGCGGGGCGGCGTTACGGGGCGAGGACGTAGAGGCCGCCCACGCGGGGCGGCGCTACAGGGCGAGGGCGACGGCCGATCCAGAGCTGGCATAGGGCGCTCCACGCGGGGCGGCGTTACGGGGCGAGGACGTAGAGGCCGCCCACGCGGGGCGGCGCTACAC
>NZ_JBEZLM010000027.1:0-109796 GCF_040652095.1 Streptomyces sp. NPDC048290 | reverse complement strand
AGGGCGAGGGCGACGGCCGATCCAGAGCTGGCATAGGGCGCACCGCGCGGGGCGGCGTTACGGGCGGGGACGTAGAGGCCGCCCACGCGGGGCGGCGCTACAGGGCGAGGGCGACGGCCGATCCAGAGCTGGCATAGGGCGCACCGCGCGGGGCGGCGTTACGGGCGGGGACGTAGAGGCCGCCCACGCGGGGCGGTACTACAGGGGAGGGCGCGGGAGCTGCCCGCCCGGTGCACAGGGGAGGGCGCGGGAGCTGCCCGCCCGGTGCCGCGACACCGCCCCCGGCCCGCCTCCGGCCCGCCCCCGGGCCCGTGCCTCGAACCGTCGCGCGAGCACGCCGACGCGCGGTCCGGCGCGGGCGAGGGGTGTCCCCCGGTGCGCCGGACGGGTGCCCCGCGGACCGGGGTGGACGGGGGTCTCCCCGGTCCGGGCGGGGCAATGCGAAGGCCCGGATCGTCAGGCGGAGATGCCGTCGATCCGGGCCAAGGCGTCGTCCGCGCCGTACGGCTGCAAGTACGGCAGCCAGCGCGGGTCCCTATGGCCGGTGCCGATGATGCGCCAGGCCAGTCCGGTGGGTGGTGCGGGTTTGTGGCGCAACCGCCAGCCGATCTCACCGAGGTGCCGGTCGGCCTTGACGTGGTTGCAGCGGCGGCAGGACGCCACCACGTTGTCCCAGACGTGCTTGCCCCCGCGCGAGCGCGGGATGACGTGGTCGACGCTGGTTGCGACGCCACCGCAGTACATGCACCGGCCCCCGTCGCGCGCGAAGAGCGCTCTCCGGGTCAGTGGAACGGGCCCCCTGTAGGGGACCCGGACGAATCGCTTGAGCCGGACCACGCTGGGTGCGGGGACTGTGACGGTCGCGCTGTGCAGGAAGGCGCCGGACTCCTCAAGGCATACGGCCTTGTTCTCCAGGACGAGAATGAGTGCGCGGCGCAGCGGTACGACGCCGAGCGGCTCGTACGACGCGTTGAGGACCAGGACATGCGGCACGGATGCCTCCTTGTACGCCGGCGGCGCGTGGCTCGCGCCGGGACGATCTGCCATCAGTCTCCCCTCATGCCTGGTGGAAGCGCCACCATGTCCCGGTAACGGGCTGGGAGTGTTTTCGACCACACCCTGAATCGTCCCCAGGATCAGCCGCCGTTCATCCCACCAGTTCACACCGGGGTGAGACCGGTCTCTCCGACGGCCGTCAGGGCGGTCCGTGCGCGAGGCCCCGCTAGTGTGGGTGGCTCCGCCGCTCCAGTGACCTTTCCGTGACCTTGCAGCTGTGCTCCTCCCCATGGGGCGGCCGGACCGCAGCTCCAGGAGGTACCCGCCGTGTCGTCCCTGCCCGATCGTCTCGCCACCGTCGTCCTCGCCGCGTCCCCGACGCCCACGCCGTCGGAGTCGGAGACCGCACCGTCGCTGCCGGCCCTCCAGGACGCCCACGAGAGCGCGACGAACGCGGCGAGCTGGGTCGAGCAGAACTGGTCGACCTGGCTGGCGATCGGGCTGCGCGTGCTGCTGATCGTGGCCATCGCGGTGGTGCTGCGGGTGGTGGTGCGGCGGACGATCACCAAGCTGATAGACCGGATGAACCGCACCGCGCAGGCGGTGGACGGCACCGCGATCGGCGGACTGCTGGTGAACGTGGAGCGGCGGCGGCAGCGCTCCCAGGCGATCGGCTCGGTGCTGCGCTCGGTGGCGTCCTTCCTGATCCTGGGCACGGCCGGGCTGATGATCCTGGCCACCTTCCAGATCAACCTGGCGCCGCTGCTGGCGTCGGCGGGCGTCGCGGGCGTGGCGATCGGCTTCGGCGCCCGCAATCTGGTCACGGACTTCCTCTCCGGGGTCTTCATGATCCTGGAGGACCAGTACGGGGTGGGCGACACCATCGACGCGGGCGTGGCCAGCGGCGAGGTCATCGAGGTCGGCCTGCGGGTGACCAAGCTGCGCGGGGACGACGGGGAGATCTGGTACGTCCGCAACGGCGAGGTCAAGCGGGTCGGCAACCTGTCCCAGGGCTGGGCGACGGCCGGGGTGGATGTGACCGTCCGTCCGTCGGAGGACCTGGACGAGGTGAAGGCGGTGCTCACCCGGGTCGGCGAGGAGATGAGCAAGGAGGAGCCCTGGAACGAGATGCTGTGGGGCCCCATAGAGATCCTCGGCCTGGACAGCGTCCTGCTCGACTCGATGGTCGTCCGGGTCAGCGCCAAGACCATGCCGGGCAAGTCCCTCACGGTGGAGCGCGAACTGCGCTGGCGCATCAAGCGCGCGTTCGACGCGGCGGGCATCCAGCTCGTCGGCGGGCTGCCGCTCGCCATGGAGGCGGCCCCGGAGTCCGACCCGACGGCGGGCATGTCGGCGCCGTCCGCCTTCGCCAACACCGCGTCCCCGCAGTCCGCGGCGGCCTCGCCCATAGCGCCGCCCAGCGTGACGAAGTAGGACCCGGAGGGGAGTTCCAGCGCGTGACGCGCCGGGCTCCCCTCTTCTACGCCGTACCTGTACGCCACACCTGTAGCCCGTCTCCGCGCCCCCGCAGATAACGACTCCGTTGCCGCGGGGGCGTTCTGTGTGGCCACCTATTGACGCCCTCCTCACGGTGGGCTTACTTTCTGCCAACCGGATAGGAAAGTTTCCTAACAGTGGCGCTGAGCGTCCGGTGCCCCCAGGGTTGGACGGGTCGTTCGCGACACTGCCAAGCTGGCCCAACTACCAGGTGAGAGGCAGGTGTCGACCCGATGGCAGGACCGAACGGTACGCCGGGAACCCCGCGCGTCCTGCGGGCCATGAACGACCGGGCCGCACTGGACCTGCTCCTGGAACACGGCCCCCTGTCCCGCACCCGGATAGGCAAGCTCACCGGGCTGTCCAAGCCGACCGCCTCCCAGCTGCTGGCCCGCCTGGAGGCCGCGGGACTGGTCCACGAGACCGGCACCAGCGAGGGCCGCCCCGGGCCCAACGCCCAGCTCTACGCGGTCAACCCGGCCGCCGCCTACGCCGCCGGGCTGGATGTCACCCCGTACCGCATCCGGGCCGCCGTCGCCGACCTCACCGGGCGGACCGTGGGCGCCTTCGAACTGCCCTCCCCCGGCCGCCGCGCCGGCGAGCCGGTGGTCCGCCAGGTCACCGACGCCCTCGACGGGGCCGTCAAGGCCGCCGGACTGACCCGCGCGGATCTGCGCCGGGTGGTCATCGGCACGCCCGGCGCCTTCGACCCCGGCACCGGACGGCTGCGCTACGCCTCCCACCTGCCCGGCTGGCACTCCCCCAGCCTGCTGGACGAACTCGCCGCCGCGCTGCCGATGCCGGTGGAGTACGAGAACGACGTCAATCTCGCCGCCGTCGCCGAGCAGCGGCTCGGGGTGGCGCGCGGACACGACGACTTCGTCCTGCTGTGGAGCCAGGAGGGCCTGGGCGCCGCCCTGGTGCTCGGCGGACGGCTGCACCGCGGCTGGACCGGCGGCGCCGGGGAGGTAGGTTTCCTGCCGGTTCCCGGGACCCCGCTGGTCCGGCATGTCACCAAAGCCAACAGTGGCGGCTACCAGGAGCTGGCGGGCTCCCAGGCCGTCCCCCGGATGGCCACCGCACTGGGCTACGACAACATCCCGACGGGCACCTACGCCGATGTCGCCAGCGCGCTCGTCGCCCGCGCGGTCGGCCAGGACACCGCGCAGGCCACCGTCCTGCTCACGACCTACGCGACCCGGCTCGCCACCGGTCTCGCCTCCCTCGTGTCCGTCCTCGACCCCGAACTCGTCGTGCTCAGCGGCTCCGCGCTCACCTCCGGTGGGGAGCGGCTCCGGGCGCTGATCCAGGCCGAACTGGAGGAACTCGCCGCGTCTCGCCCCCGGCTGGTGGTCGGCGAGGTCGTGGAGCAACCCGTACTGCGAGGCGCGCTGGAGAGTGCCCTCGCGACCACCCGAGACGAAGTCTTCGACACGTTGTCGCTCCGCTGAGGAGCCGTACCAGTAACACCGGTTGATCCAAGGCCGCGGGCCGTCCGTGGCTGGTCGCGCAGTTCCTCCCCCAGAGGGGGTGCCCCCAGCGCCCCTCAAGGTTTCCGCCCCGTCCCTCCGTTCCTCCCTCAGGAGAACCCACCATGCCCGGTATATCCAGAAAAGTCTCTCTCGCTCTGGCCGCCTCCGCCGCCCTCGCGTTGACCGCCACCGCCTGTACCGGGTCGTCCGAGACGGGTGCGTCGGACGACCCGGACGCGCAGACGACGATCAACTTCTGGCACGGCTGGAGCGCGCCCGGCGAGGTGCAGGCGATCAAGGAGAACATCGCCCGCTTCGAGAAGGCGCACCCCAACATCAAGGTCAAGGTCGTCGGCAACATCAACGACGACAAGCTGAACCAGGCGCTGCGCGCGGGCGGCTCCAACGGTCCGGACGTGGTGTCGTCGTTCACCACCTCCAACATCGGCAAGTTCTGCTCCTCGGGCGCCTTCCTCGACCTGAAGCCGTTCATCGAGAAGTCCAAGCTCGACCTCGACACGATCATCCCGAAGCCGATGCTGGACTACACCCAGTTCGAGGGCACCCGCTGCGCGCTGCCGCTGCTCGGCGACGCCTACGGCCTCTACTACAACAAGGACGCCTTCGAGGCGGCGGGCATCACGGCCCCGCCGAAGACCTGGACGGAGTTCTCCGAGGTCGCCAAGAAGCTCACCAAGGCCAAGGGCGACAGCTACGAGCAGCTCGGCTTCATGCCGAACTACCACGGCTACGAGACGGTCGTCGACCACTACATGTCCCAGTGGGACCACACGTACTTCGACGACGCGGGCAAGTCCAACATCGCCAAGGACCCGGCGTTCGCGGAGATGTTCACGTACCAGAAGAAGCTGGTGGGCGACCTCGGCGGGTTCGCGAAGCTGGAGAAGTACCGCAACACCTTCGGTGACGAGTGGGGCGCCAAGCACCCGTTCCACACCGGGCAGGTGGCGATGCAGCTGGACGGCGAGTGGCGGCTCGGCATGGCCAAGGACGCCGGGGTGGACTTCGAGATCGGCACCGCGCCGATGCCGGTCGCGGACGACGAGGTCGCCGAGTACGGCAAGGGCTTCCTGTCCGGCACGATCATGGGCATCGCGCCGCAGAGCGAGAAGCAGAACGCCGCCTGGGAACTGGTGAAGTACATGACCACCGACACCGAGGCCGTGGTCGCCTTCTCCAACGGCATCCGCAATGTGCCGTCCACGTTCGAGGCGCTGAAGTCCCCGAACCTGAAGCACGACCCCGAGTTCAAGACGTTCCTGGACATCGCGCAGCACCCCGAGTCCAACACCCCGCCCGCCTCGGTCAACGGCTCGACGTACCAGACGACCCTCCAGGACTTCGGCTACCAGTACGAGTCCGGCAAGGAGAAGGACCTGAAGGCCGGTCTGGAGAAGACGGCCGCGCAGATCGACCGCGACATCGAGCAGGCGAAGTAGCGGTCGATGACCACGCACACTCTCCGCGCGAAGCGCCGCAGGTCGGCGCTTCGGACGGCGGCCTTCCTGTCACCGTGGCTGATCGGGTTCAGCGTCTTCTTCGCGTACCCGCTGCTGTCCACCGTGTACTTCTCCTTCATGAAGTACGACGGGTTCGGCGTCCCGGAGTTCCGGGGCCTGGACAACTGGCTGTACGTCTTCCAGGACTACCCGATGTTCTGGCCCGCTCTGCGCAACACCCTCTGGCTGGTGCTGGTGATGGTGACGTGCCGGGTGGTGTTCGGGCTCGGGGTGGGGCTGCTGATCACCAAGATCAAGACGGGTACGGGGGTCTTCCGGACCCTCTTCTACCTGCCCTACCTGGCCCCGCCCGTGGCGGCGACGCTGGCCTTCGTGTTCCTGCTGAACCCCGGCACCGGCCCGGTCAACTCCGTCCTGGAGAGCCTGGGGCTGCCCGCCCCCGGCTGGTTCACCGACGCCACCTGGTCCAAGCCCGCGCTGACCGCGCTGGCGCTGTGGGGCGTCGGCGACCTGATGGTCATCTTCATGGCGGCGCTGCTGGACGTCCCCAAGGAGCAGTACGAGGCGGCGGAGCTGGACGGGGCGTCGGCCTGGCAGCGGTTCCGGTTCGTCACCCTGCCCAACATCTCCCCGATCGTGCTGTTCGCCGTGGTCACCGGCGTGATCCAGACGATGCAGTACTACACCCAGCCCTTGGTGGCGGGGAAGGTCGCCTCCGGCATCATCGGCGGCTCCGGCCAGCAGTTCGAGCCGGGCTACCCGGAGAAGTCCACGCTGACCCTCCCCCAGCTGGTCTACAACCTCGGCTTCCAGCGCTTCGACTACGGCGCCGCCTGTGTGGTCGCGCTGGTGCTGTTCGCGCTGTCCATGGCGTTCACGGCGCTGCTGATGCGCCGCCGGGGCGGACTGATCTCGGCAGGTGAACGATGACACAGGTACTTCAGCGGCCCGTGAAGACGGACGAGGCGCCCTCCCCCGAACAGCGGGTGGCCCGGCGCCGGGCGATCCTGGAGTGGATCGGGGTGCACGCCCTCGGCGTGGCCGCCGCGCTGTTCTTCGTCCTGCCGTTCGTGTTCGTGGTGCTCACCTCGCTGATGAGCGACGAGCAGGCGCTGACCCGCGACCTGGTGCCCGCCACCTGGGAGTGGAGCAACTACACCAAGGTCTTCGACACGCCCGGCTTCCTGACCTGGTGGCGCAACACCCTGCTGTACGCGGGACTGGGAACACTCCTTACGGTCGTGTCCTCCATCCCGGTGGCGTACGCGCTCGCCAAGTTCCGCTTCCGGGGCCGGCATGTGACGCTGATGCTGGTCATCTCGATGATGATGCTCCCGCCGCAGGTGATCATCATCCCGATGTATCTGTTCTGGGCGAAGCAGCTGGATCTGTCCGGTTCGTTGTGGCCGCTGATCATCCCGATGGCGTTCGGCGACGCGTTCTCGATCTTCCTGCTGCGCCAGTTCCTGACCACCATCCCCGACGAGTACCTGGACGCGGCGAAGGTCGACGGCTGCGGCGAGCTGCGCACCCTGCTCAAGGTCGTCCTGCCGATGGCCAAGCCGGGCATCGCGGCCGTGGCCCTGTTCCAGTTCTTCTACGCCTGGAACGACTACTTCGGGCCACAGATCTACGCCTCGGAGAATCCCGGCGCCTGGACCCTGTCCTATGGCCTGGAGTCCTTCAAGGGCGCGCACCATACCGACTGGAACCTCACCATGGCCGCGACCGTGCTGGTCATGGCCCCCGTGATCCTCGTGTTCTTCTTCGCGCAGAAGGCGTTCGTCGAAGGTGTCACGCTCACCGGAGTGAAGGGTTAGCACCACATGAAACTCACCGTGGTCGGCGGAGGGTCGACCTACACGCCCGAACTCATCGACGGGTTCGCGCGGTTGAGGGACACCCTGCCGATCGAGGAACTGGTCCTGGTGGACCCGGCGCCCGAGCGGCTGGAGCTGGTCGGCGGGCTGGCCCGGCGGATCTTCGCCAAGCAGGGACATCCCGGGAGGATCGTCACCACCTTCGATCTGGACGAGGGCGTCGAGGGCGCCGACGCCGTGCTGCTCCAACTGCGCGTCGGCGGCCAGGCGGCCCGTGAGCAGGACGAGACCTGGCCGCTGGAGTGCGGCTGCGTCGGCCAGGAGACCACCGGCGCGGGCGGCCTCGCCAAGGCGCTGCGCACGGTCCCGGTGGTGCTGGACATCGCCGAACGGGTCCGCCGCACCAACCCGGACGCCTGGATCATCGACTTCACCAACCCGGTCGGCATCGTCACCCGCGCCCTGCTCCAGGCCGGGCACAAGGCGGTCGGGCTGTGCAACGTGGCGATCGGCTTCCAGCGGAAGTTCGCCGCTCTGCTCGGGACGACCCCGGCCGAGGTCCACCTCGACCACGTCGGCCTGAACCACCTCACCTGGGAGACCGGGGTGCGCCTCGGCGGCCCCGAGGGCGAGAACGTGCTGCCCGCGCTGCTCGCCGAGCACAGCGAGAGCATCGCCGCCGACCTGTCCCTGCCGCAGTCGGTGGTGGACCGCCTCGGTGTCGTCCCCTCCTACTACCTGCGCTACTTCTACGCCCACGACGAGGTGGTCGAGGAACTGCGCACCAAGCGGTCGCGCGCGGCCGAGGTCGCGGAGATGGAACGGAACCTGCTGAAGATGTACGCCGATCCGGCGCTGGACGAGAAGCCGGCACTGCTGGCCAAACGGGGCGGCGCCTACTACTCGGAGGCGGCGGTCGATCTGGCGGCGGCCCTGCTGGGCGGTTCCGGCAGCCCCTACCAGGTGGTCAACACCCGCAACAACGGGACGCTGCCCTTCCTCGCGGACGACGCGGTGATCGAGGTCCAGGCGGCCGTCGGCCCCAAGGGCCCGACCCCGCTGCCGGTGGCGGCCGTGGACCCGCTGTACGCCGGGCTGATCGCGAACGTCACCGCCTACGAGGACCTCGCCCTGGACGCCGCCCTGCGCGGTGGCCGGGACCGGGTCTTCAAGGCCCTGCTCGCGCACCCGCTGATCGGCCAGCACGCGTACGCCGACGGTCTCACCGACCGGCTGATTGCGCACAACCGGGAGCACCTCGCGTGGGCATGAGCAGTGCGGTCCTCGCCGTCGACGCGGGGAACAGCAAGACCGACGTCGCGGTCGTGTCGGGGGCCGGCGAGGTCCTCGCCACGGCCCGCGGCGGCGGATTCCAGCCGCCCGTGGTGGGTGTGGAGACGGCCGTCGGCATCCTGGCCGAGGCGGTCGACCGCGCCCTGGCCGACGCGGGCATCCCGTCCGTGGCCCATGTCTCGGCGTGTCTGGCCAACGCCGACTTCCCGCTGGAGGAGGAGCGGCTGACGGCGGCGGTACGGGCCCGCGGCTGGGGCGCCTCGGTGCACGTCCGCAACGACACCTTCGCGATCCTGCGGGCCGGGGTCAGCGAGCCGCGCGGGGTCGCCGTGGTGTGCGGCGCGGGCATCAACTGCGTCGGGATGCTCCCGGACGGCCGGACCGCCCGCTTCCCCGCGATCGGCCGGATCTCCGGCGACTGGGGCGGCGGCTGGGGGATGGCCGAGGAGGCGCTGTACCACGCGGCGCGCGCCGAGGACGGCCGCGGCGGTCCGACCGACCTCATGCGCGCCCTCCCGGCGCACTTCGGGCTGCCCACCATGCACGCCCTCATCGAGGCGCTGCACTTCGAGCGGATCGACCCGCTGCGCCGCCATGAGCTGACGCCGGTCCTGTTCCGCACCGCCGCGGACGGCGACCCGGTGGCCCGCTCCCTGATCGACCGGCTCGCCGACGAGGTGGCGACACTGGCGTCGGTGGCCCTGTCCCGGCTCGGGCTGCTGGAGGAGACCGCCCCGGTGGTCCTCGGCGGCAGCGTCCTCGCCGCCCGGCACGAGCAACTCGACACCGGGATACGGGACCTGCTGGCGCGGCGCGCCCCCAAGGCCACCACCCGCGTGGTCACGGCGAGCCCGGTCCTGGGCGCGGCCCTTCTGGGCCTGGACACGGTGCACGCGAGCGCGGAGGCCCAGGACCGGCTGCGGGCCCGCTTCCAGACGGCGCCGTAGCCTCCGGCGGGGACCGGGGCTCACAGCGGCGCCGGTACGGCCGGCACCCGGCCTCCGCGCACCGAACCCCGGCCCCGCGCGCGCCGAGCCCGGCGCCAAGCAGCCCGGGGGCCGTCCCCGTACGCACCACATGTACGGAGGCGGCCCCCCTTCCCCGCGCCCCGGAGAGGCAGGGCGCCACCCTGACCCCCGTCGCGGGGCCCTGTTACCCGATGAGCCGTGCGCGGTTCCCCGCGCCCCTGAAAAGCAGGGCACCGCCCCGGCCCCCCCGTCACAGAACCCCGTCGCCCCATGAGCCGTGCGCGGTTCCCCGCGCCCCTGACAAGCAGGGCGTCGCCCTGAGCCCCCGTCACAGAACCCCGTCGCCCTATGAGCCGTGCGCGGTTCCCCGCGCCCCTGAAGAGCAGGGCGCCGCCCCGACCCCCCGTCACAGAACCCCGTCGTCCCAAGAACCGTGCGCGGTTCCCCGCGCCCCTGGCCACCCCCCGCGCACCCCCCTCACCCCCCGGGAACCGAACCGATTCCGGGGGCGTATTCATGGGGAGGGAGCGCTGTGGGAAGCAAGATCCAGTGAAGCCCGATGCGAATGTCGGCCCCGGCAGCGATACTTGCGGCGACGGATGACCACGGGGGAGGTCAATACAGTGACACAACCGCCCAAGAGCAGCACCGCTCCACCCGGCGCGGGCGGCGGCAGCGGCACGGGCGCCCCCACCGCGCCCATGATCCCGCGCCCGCCCCAGCCCGCGTCACCCCCCGCCCCGATCCCGGCCCCGCCGCCGGAGCCGCCGCGCCGTACGGCGTTCGCCGAGGGCGTGGACCGGCTGCGCGCGGCGGCCACCACCGAGCCGGGGCGGCTGCGGATCATCGGCGCGCTGCTCGCCCTGCTGGTCGTGGCGTTCGGCTCGATCACCGCCTGGCAGACCACGGAGCGTGCCTCGGCCGCCGACGCCGTACTGCACACCAGTCAGCCGCTCAGCTCCGACGCCGCGGGGATATACCGGTCGCTGGCGGACGCCAACACCGCCGCGTCCAGCGGCTTCCTGGCGGGTGGTCAGGAGACGGAGGCGTCCCGCACGCGGTACGAGAAGGGCATCCGCGAGGCCGCCGCGGGCCTGGTCCGCGCCGCCAACAACTCGGAGCCGGGCTCGGCGTCCGCCGACACCATCGCCGAGCTGAACCGGCTGCTGCCCGCGTACAAGGGCCTCATCGAGCGCGCCCGCGCCAACAACCGCCAGGGCTTCCCGCTGGGCGGCGCCTATCTGCGCTACGCCAACGACAAGATGCAGTCGGAGATGCTCCCGGCCGCCGAGAAGCTGTACACGACCGAGAACCGTCGGCTGAGCGCCGACTACGCGGACGCCACGCCCTACCCGTGGGCGGCCATCGGGCTCGGGCTGATCGCGCTCGGCGCCCTGGGCTGGGCCCAGCACCGTACGTACCGGCGGACCAACCGGGTCCTCAACCACGGTCTGGTCGCCGCGTCCGGCGCCACCGTGATCGTCCTGCTGTGGCTGGTCGTCGGCCACAGCGTGGCCCGCGCGGGGCTGAACGACTCCTATGAGCACGGCGTCCGCTCGCTGAACGCGCTGCACGACGCCCGGATCGCCTCCCTGAAGGCGCGGGGCAACGAGAATCTGACACTGGTCAGCCGGGGCGCGGAGACCGTGGAGGTCGACGGCGAGTTCCAGGACAAGTTCGACGTCGAGTTCCGGCGGTCGATGGCGGCGCTGGCGAAGGGGCTGGACGCGGCGGCCGGGCTCGCGGACGACAAGGCCGGGAAGGAGCCGGTGTCGAAGGCGGCGGGCGCCATGAAGGAGTGGCAGGTCCGGCACGGCGAGGCGCGCGCGGCGGACGACGCGGGCGACTACCAGACCGCGCTGAACCGGATCATCGGCGGCGACCCGGACGACCCGCCGACCGGTGAGTGCTTCGACGGTGTCGACGCGAGCCTCAAAGCGGCGATAGAGCACGAGCAGGAAGAGTTCAAGGCGGCGGCCGGTGACGGGCTCGGCGCGATGACCGGGCTGTGGGCGGGCGCCGCGGTGCTGGCCGTGCTGGGCGCGGCGGGCGCGGTGCTGGGGATCGGCCGCAGGCTTTCGGAGTACCGGTGAGGGCGGCAGGGGGCATGACGATGCGAGCGGATCGGGCGCGGGCCAGTCTGCGGGGCTGGGGCGGCGTGGGCGCCATGGCGGTCGTCTGCGCCCTGGCCGCGCTGCTGACGCTGCTGCTGCCGCTGACCGCCTCGCGCGGCGGCGACGACGGCACGGACCCGGGCGGCTCCGGCGTCGCCGACGCCTCCCGGGTGAGCGCCGAACGCAAGGCCGCCGAGTGCGAGAACCCGCAGGACCAGAGCCTCGCCCCGGCCACCGCCGACGGCGCCGCGATCGAGCGGATCAAGGACCGCGACCAGCTCGTCGTCGGCGTCGACCAGAACAGCTTCGGCTGGGGGTACCGCGACCCCAACCGCCAGGGGCCCGGCGTCCAGCTGGAAGGGTTCGACATCGACCTCGTGCGCCGGATCGCGCAGGAGCTGCTGGGCGACCCCGAGAAGGTCATCTTCCGGGCGATCCCCACCAACCAGCGCATCCCGGCGATCCAGAGCGGCCAGGTCGACATGGTGGTGCGCACCATGACGATCAGCTGTACGCGGATGGAGGACGTCGCCTTCTCCGCGCCCTACTTCCTGACCGGCCAGCAGGTCCTGGCGCCGATCGGCTCGGACATCGCCGGCTACGACGAGAGCCTCGCGGACCAGGAGATCTGCTCGGCGGAGGGCTCGACGGCGCACGAGACGCTGGAGGCCGACCAGAAGGCGGGCGAGCTGCCCGAGACCACGGACATCCGCACCACCGTGCCCAACCAGCTGGACTGTCTGGTGCGGCTCCAGCTCGGCGAGGTGGACGCGGTGGTCACCGACGGGGCGCTCGCGGCGAGCCAGGCGGCGCAGGACCCGACGGTGGCGCTCAAGGGCGAGCGGTTCACCACCGAGTACTACGGCGTGGCGATGAAGAAGGGCGCCGACGACCTGGTCCGCCGGGTCAACTCCATACTGGAGGACTACCGCGCGGACGGCGGCTGGCGGGACTCCTACGACCGCTGGCTGTCCGAGACGATGGGCGCGGACTCGGAGTCGGCGACCCCACCGGACCCCGAGTACCGCTAGCCGCGCGGGACCCCGCGCCCCGCGCCCCGCCCCCCACAGACCCCTACTGACCGCCACAGACCCCCCACGGACGGCACACGACAGCAGCGAGAGGTGATCGATGGGCGGCACGGGACCCACCGGGCCGGTGATGGACCGGGACGAGGTGGACCGTGCGCTGGCGCGGCTCGGCGCCGAGCACGAGGCGATCGAGACCTCGCTGCTCGCCCTCCAGGACCACGCCGGACGCAGACTCCTGGAAGGCGCCCAGCTCACCGGCGTCACCAAGGAGCGCTGGCAGACCGCCGAGGCGGCGATCACCCTGCTGTGGACGTACTTCGACGCCTACGCGGGCGCGCTCCGCTCGGCGCGGGAGATCCGCGCCCGGCGCCGCTGGTCCTCCCGCGAGGACCTGGTGGAGCTGACGGAGCTGCTGCGCGGCGAGTCGGTGGCCCTGGCCGGCGCCGCCGCCATGGCCGCGGGCGCGCCGACCCTGCACGGCACCGGGCGGCTCAGCGAGAGCTTCTCGCTGGCCACGCTGGTGGACCGGATGAACGAGCTGTACGCGCGCTCCCTGGACATGGTGGTCGCCGCGGACGCGGTCTGGTCGGCGCTGCCCGCGCGGATCGATCTGCTGGCCGCCGAACTCCAGCGCACCCGCAAACTGGCCCACTCGGTCGGAGTGCGCCCCGGTGAGCATCCGGCCGGGGACGACCTGGAGCGGATCACCCGGACGCTGACCGCGCTGCGCGAGCAGGTGGTGTCCGATCCGCTGGCCCACTGGCTGCCCGCACAGGGCAGTTCGGCACCGGGCGGCGGCCGTCCCGACACGGGGGTGTACGACCGGGAGGCCCGCGCGCTGGACGAGGTGCGCCGGGAGATCGACGCGGTCCTCGGGGTGCGGCAGGACGCGGAGCAGCGGCTGATCCGGCTGCGGGACGTGCTCAGCCGCGCGGACCGCACGCTGGCGGAGGCGCGGACCGCGCGCGGTGAGGTGCTGGCGAAGATCGCGGCGACCGAGGTGCCGGTGGTCAGCGGCCCGCCGACGGTCCTCCAGGAGCAGTTGGCGACGGCCGCCGAGTACCGCCGCCAGGGGCAGTGGCACCGGTTGTCGCCGCTGCTGGAGTCGCTGGAGAGCAAGGCGGAGGACGAACTGCTGCGGGCCCGGGAGTCGCTGACGGCGGTGACCGCGCCGCTGGCGGTGCGCGCGGAGCTGCGCGGGCGGCTGGACGCGTACCGGGCGAAGGTGTCCCGGCACGGGCTGGCGGAGGACCCGCTGCTGGTGGAGCGGTACGACGCGGCCCGCCGGATGCTGTGGAGCGCGCCCTGCGACCTGCGGGTCGCCGGGGAGGCGGTGCTGCGCTACCAGCGGGCGGCGACCGAACTGCTCGGCGGCGGGCCGTACATGCCCGAGGACCACAGGGGGTAGGGGGAGGCGTCATGAGCGAGGCACAGGGGCAGGGACAGGCACCGGCGCGGCGGAGCTGCCAGCGACCGGGCTGCGAGGGCGCGTACGAGGACGTGGGCGGCGGGGAGCTGTACTGCGACACCTGTGGGCTGGCGCCGGTGGTGTCGCCCGACGGCATGGTCTCCTCGCCGCCGACCGGGCTGACGGCCGGCGGGCGCGGCTCGGCCAGCCGCGGCAGCGGCATCCGCTCCGGCTCGCGCGCCAGCTCCCGTACGTCGTCGCAGTCGTCGAAGTCGCGGCGGTCGGTGTCGGGGCGGCTGTCGCGCTCGCTGTCGGGGCGGTCCACGAGCCGGTCGGTGTCGGTGCGCAGTTCGGGCTCGGCGACCGGTACGGCGTCCCGGGGGCGGCTGGGCGCCGGGCTGGTGCAGGTGCCGCCGATCCCCCGGCCGGACCCGCGCGCGATGGTGCTGGACGATCCGGAGGTGCCGGAGCGCAAGCGGTTCTGCTCGCGCTCGGACTGCGGGGCGCCGGTGGGCCGCTCGCGCGGACAGCAGCCCGGCCGGGTGGAGGGCTTCTGCACCAAGTGCGGGCATCCGTACTCCTTCGTCCCGAAGCTGAAGGCCGGGGACGTGGTGCACGGGCAGTACGAGGTGGTGGGCTGTCTGGCGCACGGCGGGCTGGGCTGGATCTATCTCGCCGTGGACCGCGCGGTGTCCGACCGCTGGGTGGTGCTCAAGGGTCTGCTGGACACCGGGGACCAGGACGCGATGGCCGCCGCGATCTCCGAGCGGCGCTTCCTCGCCGAGATCGAGCACGCCAACATCGTGCGGATCTACAACTTCGTGGAGCACCTGGACCAGCGCACGGGCTCGCTGGACGGGTACATCGTCATGGAGTACGTGGGCGGCAAGTCGCTCAAGGAGATAGCCAACGGCCGCCGCACCCCGGACGGCAGACGCGATCCGCTGCCGGTGGAGCAGGCGTGCGCGTACGGCATCGAGGCGCTGGAGGCGCTCGGCCATCTGCACAGCCGCAATCTGCTGTACTGCGACTTCAAGGTCGACAACGCGATCCAGGCCGAGGACGAGCTGAAGCTCATCGACATGGGCGCGGTGCGCCGGATGGACGACGACGAGTCCGCGATCTACGGCACGGTCGGCTACCAGGCCCCCGAGGTCGCCGAGACCGGCCCGTCGGTGGCGTCCGACCTGTACACGGTGGGGCGGACGCTGGCCGTGCTGTCCTTCGACTTCCAGGGCTACACCGGTGTGTTCGCGGACTCGCTGCCCGACCCGGACCACATCGAGGTGTTCGCCCGCTACGAGTCGTACTACCGGCTGCTGGTGCGCTCCACCGACCCCGATCCGGTGCGCCGGTTCGCGTCCGCGCAGGAGATGGCGGAGCAGCTGACGGGCGTGTTGCGGGAGGTGGTCTCGCTCCAGACGGGGCGGGCGCGCCCGGCGCTGTCGACGCTGTTCGGGCCGGAGCTGCGGGTCACGGACACCGAGCTGTTCGCGGAGCTGACCGACGAGGTGTCCCGGCTGGGGGCGCGGGCGCGGACCGGGCGGGCGGCGCTGCCGCCGGGTACGCCGTCGCCGTCGGCGCCGCTCGCCTCGGTGGCGGGGGTGGCCGCCACGGTGCTGCCGCCGGCCGCGCCGAAGCTGGTGAGAGCGATCGACACGGCCGCCGCCGCGCTGGCCCTGCCGGTGCCGCACGTGGATTCGGCCGACCCCAACGCCGGTTTCCTTGCGGGGCTGCTGGCGTCGGCGCCCGGCGAGCTGATCAGCGCGCTCAACGCGGCGCCCGCCCCCTCCCCCGAGACCCGGCTGCGGCAGGTGCGGGCCTGGCTGGAGAACGGCGACCCGGACACCGCGCTGCGCGCCCTGGAGCGGCTGGAGGACGAGCGTCCCGACGACTGGCGGGTGGTCTGGTACCGGGGGGTGGCGGCGCTGGTCACCGGCGACTTCGAGGGCGCGGCGCTGGCCTTCGACGCGATCTACGACGCCTTCCCGGGCGAGATGGCGCCGAAGCTGGCGCTCGGGCTGTGCGCGGAGGTGCTGGGACAGTTGGACAACGCCGCCGAGTACTACCGGCTGGTGTGGACGACGGACCCGAGTTTCGTCAGCGCCGCGTTCGCCCTGGCCCGGGTCCAGCTCGCCGCGGGGGACCGGGCGGGTGCCGTACGGACGCTCGAATCGGTGCCGGAGGCGTCCATCCACTACACCGCCGCGCGGGTGGCGGCCGTCCGGGCCCGGCTGCGGCACCGCGCGCCGACCGCCTCCGACGTGCCGTTCCTGGACGATCTCAGCGCCGCGGCGGGCCAGGTGGAGGCGCTGAACGCGTACGGTCTTGACGCCACCCGGCGTGAGCGGCTGGCGACCGAGGTGCTCGGCTCGGCGCTGGACTGGATACTCTCCGAGGGCCGGGGTTCCGCCCCTCCCGCCGCCGGAGGACGGACACTGCTCGGCAACGGGCTGGACGAGCGGGGGCTGCGCTTCGGCCTGGAGCGCGCGTACCGCACGCTGGCCCGGCTGGCGCCGGGCGGCGAGGAGAGGATCGACCTGGTGGAACGTGCCAACCGTTACCGCCCCCGGACGTGGGTGTAGTTGATGTCGCAGAAGCCCCCGCAGACGCCCCCGCAGGCCGCTGTGTCCCATTGCCCCAGTTGCGCGGAGCCGCTGGAGTCCGGCGACCGTTTCTGCGGTGCGTGCGGTTACGACCTGTCCGCCGTGCCGCAGCGGCCGGACGGCAATCCGACGCTGACCCTGACCGCGCCGCCGCCTCCGCCGCCTCCCCCGGTCCCGCCCGCGCCCACCGAGCCCCCGGGCTGGCCCGACGCGCCCGAGGCGTCCGGCCGCCAGGCGCCCCACCTCCCGACCGATCTGCGCGGCACGGACTCCGGCGGTACCCCGCTGTCCGGCGGCGCCCCGGCGGCGGCGCCCCTGGGTGTCGTACCGCCGCAGGGGCCGCGGTCGGTGGCCGAGGCGGGGTCCGGTGGGTCCGGCGCGGCGGCCGGGGTGCGGTTCGACCGGCGCGCGGGACAGCCCGGCGACCCGGAGGCGGCCCTGGAGCCCGACGAGTACCCGCTCCAGGCACCCGACCCCCGGATCGCGGAGGCACCGCCCGCCCCGGCCGGGGTGTCGGTCTGTGTGGCCTGCCGCTCCGGGCGGGTGGACGACGACGGGTACTGCGAGAACTGCGGACACGCCCAGCCGCGCGAACGCGACCACATGGAGCAGGAGTCGGGTCCGGTGGCCGCCGTCAGCGACCGCGGGCTGCGCCACCACCGCAACGAGGACGCGTTCCGCGTCGGCTGCACCGCGCTGCCCGACGGCTCGCCCGTCCTGCTGGCGATCGTCTGCGACGGGGTCTCCTCGGCGACCCGGCCGGACGACGCCTCGCTGGCCGCGTCCCGCGCCGCCGGGGAGAGCCTGCTCACCGCGCTGCCCGCCGGGACGCATCCGCAGCAGGCGATGCACGACGCGATCGTCGCCGCGTCCCGCGCGGTCAACTCGCTCGCCAACGAGCCCGCGACGGCCCGTGAGCAGGGCCCGCACCAGAACGCCCCGGCGTGCACGCTGGTCGGCGCGATCGTGACCGGCGGGCTGCTGGTGGTGGGCTGGGTCGGCGACAGCCGCGCCTACTGGGTCCCGGCGGACCGCACCTCGCCGCCCGCCCGGCTCACCGAGGACGACTCCTGGGCCGCCCAGATGGTCGCCGCGGGCCTGATGAACGAGGCGGAGGCGTACGCCGACGAGCGCGCCCACGCGATCACCGGCTGGCTCGGCGCGGACGCCTACGAACTGGAGCCGCACACCGCGTCCTTCAAACCCGACCGGCCAGGCGTGGTGGTGGTGTGCACCGACGGCCTGTGGAACTACGCCGAGGGCGCCGAGGAGATGGCCCGGACGGTCCCGGTCGACGCGGCGGTACGGCCGCTGCACAGCGCCCGGGTCCTGGTCGGCCACGCCCTGGACGGCGGGGGCCACGACAACGTAACAGTGGCCGTCCTGCCGTTCCCGGCCGTGCCACAAGGGGCAGGATCGGCCTGAGACCGGTGGCGGGGGCGGGTATCGGGGTCCGTGGCGGGGCGGTTCAGGTGCCCGCCACGGGAATCCGGCCGTGGGACACCGCCCCGTGCGCACCAGAGGCCGGGGAGACCCCTGTGCCCGGCGGGAACCCCGGGGGGAGTCACGGGCGTCCCGAGAGGAGTTCCGTACGGAAATGATCGTCCGCGGGCCGGAGGGGACCGGTCCGCCCACCAATAGCGTCCCGGGCCGACCGGGACGTGCGAGGGGGATGTGAACAGGATGGCCAACTTCTCGAAGTCCACCGTGCCGCAGTTCGCGGTCGACGTGTACCAGAACCCGTATCTGCCGGAGGGCGGCCGGGAGGTCAACGCGATCGTCACGGTGAGCGCGACCGGCGGCGGGACCGTCGGCAGCGCGGTCGCCGCGCCGCACCTCTACTCGCCCGGAGAGGGCCCGTCCGCCGCGGTCGCCCTCATGGTCGACTGCTCGGGGTCGATGGACTACCCGCCGGCCAAGATGCGCGGCGCCCGGGAGGCGACCGCCGCCGCGATCGACACCCTGCGCGACGGGGTCCGGTTCGCGGTGATCGACGGGACGCATGTGGCGCGGGAGGCGTATCCGGGCGGCGGGCGGCTCGCGGTGGCCGATCCGACCACCCGGGAGCAGGCCAAGCAGGCGCTGCGGCGGCTGAGCGCGGGCGGCGGTACGGCGATCGGCACCTGGCTGCGGCTGGCCGACCGGCTGCTGTCGTCGGCGGAGGTCGAGATCCGGCACGGCATCCTGCTCACCGACGGGCGCAATGAGCATGAGTCGCCGGAGGATCTGAGAGCGGCGCTGGACGACTGTGCCGGACGGTTCACCTGTGACGCCCGGGGCGTGGGCACCGACTGGGAAGTGAAAGAAGTCACAGCGATCGCCTCGGCGCTGCTCGGGACCGCCGACATCGTGGCCGATCCGACCGGCCTGTCCGCCGACTTCACCGGCATGATGGAGACGGCGATGGGCAAGGAGGTCGCCGATGTCGCACTGCGGCTGTGGACACCGGTCGGGACGACGATCAAGTATGTGAAGCAGGTCGCGCCGAGCGTGGCGGACCTCACCGCGCGGCGCACGGAGGCGGGTCCGCGCGCGGGCGACTACCCGACCGGTTCCTGGGGCGACGAGTCCCGTGACTACCACGTCTGTGTGGAGGTTCCGGCGGCCGGTCTGGGCCAGGAGATGCTGGCCGCGCGGGTCTCGCTGGTCATACCCGAGCCCGGCGGCGGGACCCCGCGCACGCTCGGCACCCAGGGCCTCGTCCGGGCCGTGTGGACGGACGACATGACGGCGTCGACGTCGATCAACCCTCAGGTCGCCCACTACACCGGCCAGGCAGAACTGGCGCAAGTCATCCAGCAAGGGCTTGATTTGCGCAAATCCGGAGATATCGATGGCGCAACGGCCAAACTGGGCCGCGCCGTTCAGCTCGCCAGCGCGTCCGGCAACGCCGATACGGCGAAACTCCTTGCGAAGGTGGTGGACGTCGTGGACGCCACGACAGGTACTGTGCGACTGAAGGCGAAGGTCGCGGAGGCCGACGAGATGACTCTCGAAACACGGTCGACAAAGACTGTTCGTGTAAAGAAGTAGCAGCCCCTCGGGGTGGGAGAGACCGGCCGTGGGGCCGGGACGAAGGAGAGGGGGAAGCGCCGACATGCCGACCTGCCCGAACGGACACCAGTCGGGTTCCGACGACTGGTGCGAGGTCTGCGGTCACCGCATGGCCGGTGCCGTACCGCCGCCTCCCCCGCCGCCCCCGGCCGCCGGGGGCTACGGCTTCCCGCCGCCCGCCGGACCCCCGCAGGGCGGGGGCTATCCCGCCCCCGGACGCCCGCCGGAGCTGTGCCCGCAGTGCCGTACGCCCCGCGAGGGGGCGGCGCCGTTCTGCGAGGAGTGCCGGTGGAACTTCCTGACGAACACGGCGACGTCGTACACGCCCGCGGCACCGCGTCCGCCCGCCGGGGGTCCACCGCCGGGCTTCCAGACGGGACCGGGCGGGGCCCCTGGCCCCGGCCCCGGTCAGGCGCCCGGCCCGACGTACGGCGGTGGCGCCGACGGGTACGACTACCAGGGCTCGCGCCCGTCGCAGATGAACCGCCCCGCGGAGCCGATCCCGCCGGGCGGGGGCGGCTTCGGCGACCCGAACGCACCGCGTCCGGGAGCGCCGGGCGGCTTCGGCGGACCGGGCGGACCTGGCGGACCGGGCGGCTTCGGCGGACCCGGTGGCGGTCCTTACGGTGCGGGCGGTCCTGGTGGTGGCGGCCACGGCGGTGACCCGTCGCAGCGGCCCGGCCCCCCGCCGACCAACCCCGGCCCCGGCATGGGCGGCGGCGCCCCGCAGGCGTTCCACCAGCAGCCGGCCCCTCCCGGACACGCCGGACCTCCCGGACATCCGGGGCCTCCCGGCCCGCCCGGACCGCCTCCCGCGCCCGGTTTCCCGCAGGAGACGGGCCGGCCCCCCGGCGGTGGGCCCCCCGCCGGTGGCGGTCCCTTCGGGCGCGCCGAGGACGACTGGGTGATCTCCCCGCCGACGGGTGGCGCCGGTGGCGCGCCCGCCGCCGGGTACGGCTATCCGCAGCCGGGTGCCACGCAGGCGCCGCCCGCGCCGCCGGTCCCGCAGCGCCCGCTGACCTGGGCCGCGACGATCGGTCCCGACCGGGACTACTTCCTGGCGATGATGCAGCGTTCGGGCCCCGAGGCGGCGGGTCTGAACCTGCCCGCGTACAGCCCGGAGCAGCAGCGCGCCCTCACCGGCAACCAGATCACCATCGGCCGGCGCAGGCACTCGACGGGGGAGACCCCGGACATCGATCTGTCGGTGCCGCCGGAGGACCCGGGCGTCTCGCACCAGCACGCGGTGCTGGTGCAGCAGCCGGACGGGAGCTGGGCGGTGGTCGACCAGAACTCCACGAACGGGACGACGGTGAACGGCTCGGACGAGCCCATCCAGCCGTTCGTGCCGGTGCCGTTGCAGGACGGCGACCGGGTGCATGTGGGCGCGTGGACGACGATCACGATCCGGCGCGGCTGAGCGAGACCCGTCTATCGCGGGAGGGGCCAGGCGTACGGCCCCTCCGGTTCGTCGAGCCAGGACCAGGCGCGGTCGCCCGCGACGGTGATGCCGTAGCGCTCGCGGCGTGGACGGCCCTCGTGCTCCCACAGGGCGTAGGCGTCCTGGGGGTCGAGGCTGCCGCGGGTGAGGGCGACGAGGAACCGGAAGAGATCGTGGTCCCGCCCCCGCCGGGGCACCCCGCCGAGCCCGGGGGACTCCACCTCGGGACGGCTCCCGCCCCGCAGCGGAACGAAGAACGCCGGAGTGTCCAGGAACCGCCCCTCCGCGTACCCCGGGGCACGGACGTCGAGGGCGATCAGTCCGGTGGCGAGCGGGGTGAGGACCCGGCCGCCGGGACGGCACTGGGTGAGCCAGGGGCGCGGGACGGTCGGCAGGGCACAGGTGGCGATGATCCGGTCGAAGGGGGCGCGTTCGGGGACGCCCCGGGCGCCGTCGCCGGTGACGACGACGGGACGGTGTCCGCTGAGCGCGAGATGGACGCGGGCGGCGTCGGTGATCTCGGGTTCGAGGTCGATGGTGGTGACGAGGGAGTCGTCACCGAGGCGGTGGGCGAGCAGGGCGGCGTTGTAGCCGGTGCCGGTGCCGATCTCCAGGACCCGGTCGCCGTCATGCACGCCGAGGGCGACGAGCATCAGCGCCATCAGGGAGGGCTGGCTGCTGGAGGAGACGAGTTCGCCGTCGCGCAGCCGGGTGGCGAGCGGGGCGTCGGCGTAGGCGCCGAGCAGCCAGCGCTCACGGGCGGCGGGGTCGGGGTCGTCGCCCCAGGAGCGCTCGCCGGCGTCGTAGTAATAGGGCACGAAGAGGTGCCGGGGCACGGCGAGGAACGCCTGCCGCCACACCGGATCGGTGTCCCAGGCCCCGGTGGCGTCGATCTCCCGCACCAGCGCCTCGCGTGCCGCCACGGCAAGCGTTACCGGCTCCCGCCCGGGAGCGTGCGCGCCACCCATGCCTCCACTGTGCGGCGAATCGCGACGGGAGGCGAGCAGACGACGATGAGCGACACGCCGATCACGCTGAGCACGGAACGACGGGAGGCCCTCGAATGCGCCCCGCAGCACTGACCCTGACGGCGGCGGCGGTCATGGCCGCCCTGTCCGGATGCTCGTCCTGGGTCTGCACAAACACGACCGCCGAGCGCGGCGAGGCAGCCGTCGAGGTACGGATCGTGAACGCGTCCGGCCAGTTCCTCGACTCCACCGCCGAGGTGACCGACTGGCGCCTGGAACCCCACCCGCAGGCACCGTCTCAAGGCGACCAGGTGCACTTCGAGTACCGCTTCGAGGGCGCCGTCGAGCTGTCGAACCCGTCGGTGGACGCCTGCGCGGTCGACGACAGCCGGGTGGCGCTGGGCTGTGTGACGGTCCACTCGTCCCAGGCGTTCGGCCCGGACGGCCCCCTGACGGGCGACGCCTGGCTGACGCTGGAGCACCCGGAGCGGGCGACGGAGGTCCTGCTCCTCCCCAACGACCAGTCCTACCCGGGCCGCACCTGCGAGCAGGACCCGAAGGACGGCGGGGGTCCCCATCCTCCGGAACCGGCGGGGAGGGGGGATCAGTTGTGACCCGACGTCACCCGCGCCGCAGGGGGCAGCCCAGGTCGGGCCGAGCCCGATTGGGCGCGCAGCTGACCACGGACAGATACAGAAAGGCGGGCTGTTCGAGGTAGAACCCCCAGGACACGTCCCCGCCCCAGCCGAGCCGCGCGGCGGCCGAGCCGACCAGCGCGGTGAGCCGGGCTCGGTCGCGGTCGGGTCCGGCGGCGAAACGGGGCGCGTACTCGGCGACACGCGCTCCGAGCCAGCGCGCCGCGGCGTGCGGCTCCGCCCAGGTGCCGCGCACCTGGCCCGCCGGTTTGACCAGCCAGTGGGCGGTCTCCAGCGGGGGCAGCTCCACGACCGGGAACCCGGCCTTGACCTCCCGGTACCGCTGGACCAACTCCGGCCGGGCGCCGGCGGGCGGTGGTACGGGGTGGGCGGGCCGCCGCAGCGCCTCGTCGTCGAACCGCTGCTTCGGGCCGGTCCACAGGTAGCCGTGATGGTGCACCTGCTCGCCCTCCCTGCCCTGCGACGTCAGGCCGAGAGCCCGAAACGGGTCGGGTCGATCCCGGCGGCGTGCAACTCGGCGGTGGTGAAGCGGAGCGGGGCGGTACCGGGTCGCTTGCTGTCGCCCAGCGCCCAGGCGTCGGGGCCGAGCCGGGCGAGGGTGGCACACGATTCGCCGTCGGGGTGGGTGTTGCCACCGCAGGCCCTCGTGAAGGCGGTGGGGTCGGGGAGGGGGAGGTCGTACAGATCGGTCATCGCCGTGCCCTTCCGAGAGGGGGTCGGATCACGCCCGGTGTTTGGCGGATGTGGCCACGCTAGAGGGCTGGCGCGGGCATGGACGAGCATTGTGCATGGATGTGCGTACAGGCTTGTTTACTGCTGCTGAGGCATCAGCGTGTCTTGACTTGAGCTCGGTTGGGGCGGCAAGTTGGCGCACATCAGTGCACGGCGAGAATGAGGGAGGACGTCATGCGCTTACGGTTCATCGGGATCGATCCGGAGACGGGAAAGGTAGGGTCCCCCACCGCGTGGGTGGACATGGACAACGCGGACATCGTGATCCAGAGCTACACCGCCGACGAGGAGACTCGTGCGGCCTGTGTGAGGAACACCGCGCCCGGCCATCAGAAGGGTGTTCCGGACCACGAGACCGTGATCCGGGTCCCGGCCCATCTCGCGCCGATCCTGAGGGAGGCATGTGATGCCGCAGAACGTGCCCAGCTTTAGTGAGTTGCTGGGTGCCGCCCAGCACTCGGCCGTGCATCTCGAAATGCGCGATCAGTACGCCGTCGGCGATGAGTCGGACGACTTCGACACCTGGCTGAGGACGGGGCACAGGGACGCCGACCCGGCCTCGGAGTACTGGGCGCCCTGGGTCGAGCTGATCTCCGGCACGGTGGCGCGGGGCGTGGTGGTGCGGCGGGCCCGGATCGTGTCCGAGCCGGTCACGGACTACATCCGCTACGAGCACGCGGGCGCCGGGGTCAATGTGACGGCGGGCGAGCAGGTGCGGTGGCTGCCACGACCCCGGGCCGTCGACCTGATGCTGCCCGGCGCCGATCTGTGGCTCTTCGACGGGGCTCGGGTCCTGTTCAACCACTTCACCGGCGTGGGAGATTGGGCGGACCCGCGCCAGGAACTGCGGACGGAACCGACTATCGTCAAGCAGTGTTCGGACGCGTTCGAGGCGGTCTGGGAACGCGCCATCCCGCACGACACGTACGAGATTCACTGACAGAAAGCACCGTTGGCTGGCTTATGACGAAGTCGCCGTCCTCCTCCGCCCAGGCCGCCCGCGAGAATGTGGCGCGGCGGTTGCGGGAGTTGCGGAGGAACAGCGGTCTGACCGTCACCGAGCTGGCCAACGACTGCGGTTGGCATCACGCCAAGACCTCACGGATCGAGAACGCCCGTACGCCACCTTCACCGACGGACATCCGTCTGTGGTGCCGGGCGACCGGAGCGGCCGAGGAGATCGCGGATCTGATCGCGGCCTCGCAGCACGCGGAATCGTTGTACCGCGAGTGGCGACAGCGGGTACGGACCGGGCTGGCCAGGCTCCAGGACAGCTACGTGGAGTTGTACCGGTCCACCGACCTGCTGCGCGAGTACTCTCCGGTGCTGGTCCCCGGGCTGCTTCAGACCGAGGGATACGCGCGGGCGCTGCTCGGCATGAGCGCCGGCTTCCACGGGGCTCCGGACGACGTGGGGGAAGCGGCTGCTGCCCGTGTGCGGCGGTCGCAGGTGATCCATGAACCTGGCCACCGGTTCGTGCATGTGGTCGAGGAAGCCGTGCTGTACTACCAGCTCGGTGACGCCGAGTCGATGGCCGCGCAGTTGGGCCACCTCCTCACCGCCGGGGCGCTCCCCCAGGTGTCGTTCGGCATCATCCCCACGGCCACGCGCGAGCGCTCGCTGTGGCCGCAGGAGACGTTCACCATTCATGACGACACCCTCGTGTCCGTCGAGCTGGCGACCGCCGAGGTCAACATCACCCAGCCCTCCGAGATCGCCCTCTACCTGAAGGCGTTCGACCAGCTCCGGAGCATGGCGGTGTACGGGGCGGAGGCGCGGGCGCTGATCGTGCGGGCGATCGACGCCCTGGGCTGACCCGGACGCCGGGCCGGGCCGGGAGGACCCGGCCGGACGTCCGCTTCCGGTCGCGGGCTAACGCCCCTGGCACGCGAATCGGACGAACGACGACCATGTCGCAGCGTTCACCACGAGTGCCGGGCCGGTCTTGTTCTTGGAGTCGCGGATGCCGATCTCGGCGGGGAAGTGGGCGACCTCGACGCAGTTGTTTCCGGCGCCGTCGGAGTACGACGACTTGCGCCAGTGCGCTCCGCGGGCCGCCAGGTCTTCGACTGTGCGAGGAGTGTGCCAGTCGGTCATGTCGAGATCTCCCAGGTCAACAGGCCAAGACAGGACGGGCTAGCGATCCCGCCGCACGAGTGGTACGAACGACGACCACGCCGCCGTCGAGACGACCAGCGCGGGGCCCTTCGGGTACTTGGAGTCGCGGATGCCGACGCTGGAGTCCCGGTGGGCGATCTCAAGGCAGTTGCCACCCGAGTCGTTGCTGTACGACGACTTGCGCCATTGCCACCGTGCTGCGCGGGCAGCCAGATCCCGGGCTGTACGAGAAGCGTGCTGTTCCGTCATGTCGAGAACCTCCGGGTCAGCATCTCCTACGAGCTAGCGTCCCCGGCACGCGAATCGGACGAACGACGACCATGTCGCAGCGTTCACCACGAGTGCCGGGCCGGTCTTGTTCTTGGAGTCGCGGATGCCGATCTCGGGTGTGAGGTGGGCGACTTCGACGCAGCTGTTGCCCGTGCCGTCGCTGTAGGAGGACTTGAACCAGGCTGCTTCCGGGGCGACGTCGGTGGACGCCTGCTGGGCTCGATGCGTGCTAATGGCTCTGCTGCTTTCCGGCGAACTCTTCCAGGAAAACAATGGTCTCCTCCAGACCGAGCGCGGCACCGACCATCGCGTTGAACCGGCGAGTGAACCGTTCGACCTCACGGGGCTTGTCGGACGTGGACACGCTACCCCACGCATTATCCGACTGGACCCGGGAAGGCAGCCCCGCGAGATGGAGGATGGCGAAGTCGTTGGTCGCCCTGTAGCCACGCTTGAAAGGGAGGACCTGTATCGAGACATGGCCCTTGTGCGCCAGCTCGATCAGTTCCCGGTACTGGCACCGCATGGTGTCCTCGTCACCGACGGGGATGCGCAGTGCGCCTCTCCGACGATCATCCGCAGCCGGACGTCATCGCGTTCAAGAACCCGGCGCTTGCGCTCCATGCGCAGCTCCACGTTGCGCTGGATGAACTCGTTGGTGGTGTCCTCGACGGGCCGCTGGACCTCGAACAGGGCCCGCGCGTAGTCAGGGGTCTGGATGAGGCCGTGTACGAGGGTCGGGTGGTAGGCCAGGATCTCCGACGCCTCGGCCTCCAGCCCCACATAGTGCGGCATCCCCGTCGGCATGAATGTGCGGTACTGGATCAGCCACGCCTCGTTGGGCGCCTCACGGTTCAGTTCGAGCAGTTGCTCGATCAGTTCCTCGTCGTCCACGGAGTATCGCTTCAGCAGCGTGCGTAGGTCGCCCACATTGCGACGGAAATTCAGCTCGCCGCTCTCGATCCGGGCGAGTGATGCCTCGGACAGCGCCTTGAGTCCCCGTACGGCCGCTTTGCGGGTCATTCCGCGTGCTCTCCCATCCTCGACGGGTGGGCAGTTCTCACGCAGCTGCCGAAGCTGGATTCCGAGTTCCAGGCGCCGTCCGGTCGCTCCTCGTTTCGCTGCCATGTGCATCACTCCTCTGCCTCTGCGCTGGTCATGCACGCCCCTGCGCGGAGCGTGACACTCCCTGTGCAGGTGCTCGCATAGTCCATTTACGCCCCCGTTGAATTTTCAGCGGGGATTCGATTGATTCCCAACCGCGCCAGGCATCACCGTAGTTGAACCAACACGTTCCGTGATGGCCAATCGGTGGAGTCCTGCGCTACGGCGCGATCTCGCCGTGCCGGTCCACATCCCCCACACGGAGGTCGGGGCATGACATCCCCTGCGATCACCACCCAGGACTTCGGTGCCCGCATGTCCATGGAGCTCTCCTTCCAAAGAGACCCCGCGTCCACCCCCCACCACCTCACCCCCGAGGACGCGGTCTGGCCCCGGCGGCTGCGGTGGGTCGTGCGGGGTGTGCTCGGCCAGGGTGCGCAGGCGCGGGTCGTCGGGGACGCCGAGACGCTGGTCAGTGAGCTGGTCACCAATGCGTTGCGGCACGGCGGGGGCGATATCCGGTTCCGGATGCGGGTTCGCGGTGGGCGGGTTCTCATCGAGGTGCGGGACGGGTCGTCCGTCGTCCCACGGGTGCGCCACGCGTCCGTGGAGGATGAGCACGGGCGGGGGCTCGTCCTCGTGGACGCTCTCGCCGATGAATGGGGCGTGAGTGCCGACGGCACCACGATCTGGTGCGCCCTTCCCCTACCGGCGCCGTGATCTCCCGCCCCCACCGACCGCAGGAGCAAGGTGTTCAGCGCAGAGCCTCCCCCCTACGACCGCGACCAGCCCCACCGCACCGGTCCCCTCCTCGTCAACCACGACCTCCATCAGCTCGGGCTCGGCGACAACTGGGCCGTCGTCGGGCGGCAGCAGGGCCGCGACCTCTGGGGGACCGATGTCACCCCGGGTCACGGCTGGAGCCGGGCGCTGTACGCCCCGGAGTGCGCCTGGCCCCGGGGCGCCCGGCTCTGTGTCGTCGTCCAGTGGTTTCCCGATGCGGTGCTTCGGCGGGCGACGCAAGGTGTCCAGGGGCTGTGGGACTCCCGGCTCGACGCCGTCGCCGACGCGCTGCGCGGGCGCGGGTATGTCGTCGAGCGCGCGGGGCGGGCCGCCGTACCCGGGCATGACGCCCAGGCCGACCTGCTCGTCTATCGGATGGAGGAGGGACACCCGCCGCCCGTCCGGGCCGCCGGGGCGTGGGGGGCGGTGCCGAAGCCGCGGGAGTACCGGTATCCCGAGGTGCCGCCCGTCGAGCGGCTGCGCTATCTCGTGCACACCGCGGAGCTGCCGCACGTCCGGCAGGTGTGGGTGCGGGACCTGCCCAGCTGTCTGTGGCCGCCCGGCGCCGCGCTCTGCGCCCGGGTGCAGTGGCGGCCCGAGCCCGGTGGCGGGACCCGTGCCGTGCGGCAGGGGCTGCGCGGGATCACCGCCTTCGCCGACTCCGCCGGGCTCCAGGTGCAGCTGGCGGAGCGGGAGCCGCCGCCCACCGCCGAAGTCCGCGATCTGCTGCTGCATGGGGATGGGCCGGTGGGGACCTAGGGCTCAGGTCCTCCGTCTGGCCGTCTGAGAGCATGGACGGTGTGAATGAGATTCCGCGCGGCACGCTTCCTGAGCAGACCTTCTACGAGCAGGTCGGCGGGGAGGAGACGTTCCGCCGCCTGGTCCACCGTTTCTACGAAGGCGTCGCCGAGGACCCGGTCCTGCGGGCGATGTACCCGGAGGAGGACCTCGGGCCCGCCGAGGAGCGGTTCGCGCTGTTTCTCATGCAGTACTGGGGCGGACCCACCACGTACAGCGACAACCGGGGCCACCCCCGGCTGCGGATGCGGCACGCCCCGTTCGTCGTGGACCAGGCCGCCCATGACGCGTGGCTGCGGCACATGCGGGTCGCCGTGGACGAGCTGGGGCTGTCGCCCGAGCATGAGCAGACGCTGTGGAAGTACCTCACCTATGCCGCGGCTTCGATGATCAATACGGCTGGCTGAGGCGCCCCCGTTCCTAGATCGTTCGCTGAAGCTCGGATTCCGGGCGATCTTCGCCGATTTTCGGTCACGATCCGGTCAAGCCCCGCCCCTCGGCGGTTACCTCGTGGGCGTCCCCTCTGACAACATCACCCGGATCGACGGGAAACGTCGGCTGTCAGGGGGAGACACGGGGTGGGGTTCACGGGGGCCGTCAGGTTCGTACTGCTGCGCGGGCGCGCGCACCGGCCGCTGCTCGCCGCCGCGCTGCTCACCGTCGTCCTGACCACCGCAGTCCTGGCCACTCTCGCCGCCTACTCGGGGGCCATCGGCGACGCCGCCCTGCGGCACTCCCTGCGCGAGGACCGCAACGCCGCCGACTCCGCGCTGATCGTCAAGGCCGCCGTGCCCGCCGGACAGCGCGCCGCCGCCGACCGCTCCGTACGGGACGCCGCGGACCGCACCTTCGACGGGCTGCCCGTCACCGTCCGGACCTTCCAGCGGTCCGGGCCCTACGCGCTGCCCGCGGCGCTGCGGCCCGCCGACGCCGCCGGGGGCGACGAGCCCGACCTCACCCACTTCGCCGCGATCGACGCCGGACAGGTGCGGATCACCTCCGGGCGGGCTCCCCGGGCCACGGACGGCGGGGTCGTGGAGGCCGCCGTACCGGAGGCCGTCGCCGAACGGCTCGCGGTGCGCGCCGGTGACCGCTTCCGGCTCACCGACCGGTTCGGCGAGGCCGACGTCCAGGTCCTGATCACCGGCGTCTACCGGCCCCTCTCCCCCACCGCGCCCTACTGGCGCCTCGACGACCTCCAGGGCCGCGGCGTCCAGCAGGGCGGCTTCACCACATACGGGCCCCTGCTCGCCGACCCCGCGACGGTCACCGGCGGAGCCGTCAGCGGTGGTCAGTCCGGCTGGCTGGCGTCCGCCGACTTCTCCGGCCTGACCGCCGGGGGGATCGACGCGCTGCGGGAGAGCGCGCTGAACGGGCCCGAGGCGCTGCGCGGCAAGCCCGAGCTGAGCGGCGCCACCACCGCCACCACCGGACTGCCCGCCGTCCTCGACCGCACCGAACGCTCCCTGCTGGTCTCCCGCTCCACCCTGCTGATCGTCGCGCTCCAGCTGGTGCTGCTCGCCGGGTGCGCGCTGCTGCTGGTGTCCCGGCTGCTGAGCGCCGAACGCACCGACGAGACCCGGCTGCTGCGGGCCCGCGGCGGCTCCCGCGCCCGGATCGCGCTGTACGCGGCGCTGGAGTCGCTGGTGCTGGCCGTGCCCGCGCTGCTGTGCGCGCCGCTGCTCGCCGGGCCGCTGACCCGGCTGCTGGCCGGACAGGGCGCGCTCGACCGGATCGGGCTGCGGCTCGAGGTGCCCGGCGCCGGGACCCTCGCGGTGTGGCTGGTCGCGGCGGGCGCCGCGCTCGGCTGCGCGCTCGCGGTGACCCTGCCCGCACTCACCTCCGCGGGCCTGCGCACCGTCCGCGCCCGCGCCCTGCCCGGCGCCGTACGGGCGGGCGCCGACGTCGGACTCCTCGCGGTGGCCGGGGTCGCGTACTGGCAGTTGTCGGGGCAGGACTCCGGGGTCGTCGCCGACTCCCGCTCCGGTGCCCTCGGCATCGATCCGCTGCTGGTCGCCGCGCCCGCCCTGGCGCTGCTCGCCGGGACCGTGCTCACCCTGCGGCTGCTGCCGCCGGTGGCGCGGCTCGCCGAACGCCGGGCCACCGGCGGGCGCGGTATCGCGGCGGCGCTCGCGGGCTGGCAGCTCAGCCGCCGTCCGATGCGCGGCGCCGGTCCCGTGCTGCTGCTGGTGCTGGCCATCGCGCTCGGTATGCTCGCCATCGGCCAGGGCGCCTCATGGGAGCGCTCACAGGACGACCAGGCCGACTTCCAGGCGGGCACCCCCGTACGGGTCGTCGGCGCGGGCGCCACCGCACCGGGCCGCTCCGTCACCTACGACCGGGTCCCCGGCGTCGACTCGGTCGCCACCGCCACCCGCGCCGAGCAGTCCCTGTCCGGCAACCGGACCGCGACCGTCCTCGCCCTGGACACCGCCGAGGCCGACGACCATCTGCTGCTGCGGTCCGATCTCGCCCCCGGCTCCCCCCTCGATTCGCTCGCCCCGAAGCACCACCCCGCCGGTGCCCCGATCCCCGACGGCAGCACCTCGCTGCGGATCACCGCCTCCCTCGCCGGCGCCGCCCCCGGCACCACCGCCGAGGTCCTCGTCACCGTCCTCGACATGGGCGGCGTCCCCTACGACATCCCGGCCGGGACCCTGCGCGCCGACGGGCGCCCGCACGTCCTGACCGCCGACCTCACCGGAACCTCCGGCACGCTCACCCTGACGACGGTCGAGACGGCCGTCGCCCCGCCCATCGGGGCGCCCGAGCGGCACCGGCTCGCCGTGCACGAGCTGACCGCCGACGGCGCCGCCGGGCGGTCGTGGCCGGTGCCGCTGCCCGCCCGGTGGGAGGCCCGCACCGAGGGCGGCAACTCCTCCGCCGACCCCTCCGACGAGACCCTGCCGACCAAGCCCGAGCTGGTCTCCCAGACACCGCCGACCGCCGCGTACGGCACCGGGTACCGGATCGACGAGTTCCACGCCGCCGGGCTCGTCACCGTACGGCTCCAGGTCGCGCAGCCGGCGCCGCCGCAGCTCACCGCGGTCGCCACCGACCGCTATCTCGACTCCACCGGCGCCCGCACCGGGCAGCGCGTCGACATCACCCTCGGCGGCACCACCCTCCCCGTGAAGATCGTGCGCTCGGTGACCGCGCTGCCGACCACGCCCGAGAGCAGCGACGGCGGTGCCCTGCTGGTGGATCTGCGGGCCGTCAACCAGCAGCTCCACGTCCACCACGGGACCGCTCTGACGCCGACCGAGTGGTGGCTCGGCACCGCCGAACCGGCCGCCGTCGCCGACGCCCTGCGGGACCTGCCCGCCCTCGACCCCTCCCAGGTCGTGGTCCGCGACGAGATCGCCGCCGCCCTGCGCGACGACCCGTTCGGCGCCGGTCCCGAAGCGGCGTTCACCGCGGCGGCGGGGGTCGCGGCGGCGCTGGCCGCGGTCGGGTTCGCGGTGAGCGCGGCGGGGTCCCTGCGGGAGCGGGACGCCGAGTTCGCGGTGTTGCGGGCGCTGGGCGCGCCACGCCGCCGGCTGGCCCGCACCATCGCCGCCGAACAAGGTGTCCTGGTGGGGCTCGCGCTGCTGGTGGGCACGGTCCTCGGGGTCGTCCTGACCCGGACCGTGCTGCCGCTCGTCGTGCTCACCGCGCGGGCCACCCGGCCCGTGCCGGACGTCCTGGTCGTGCTCCCGCCGGGGCGGGTCGCCGTCCTGCTCGCCGCGGTCGCCGCGGCTCCGGTGGTGGTGACGGCCGTACTGGCGCTGCGGCGGACCGATCCGGTGGCGGCGCTGCGGGAACAGGGGGGTGAGTGAGATGCCGGTCGAGGACGGGGCGGGGGCAGGGGCAGGGTCGGGGTCAGGGTCAGGGGTCGAGTCGGGGGCGGGGTCAGAGGCGTCGGGGTCGGGAGCGGGCTCCGGGCGGTCGGGGGCGGGCCCCAGGCAGTCGGGAGCGGGCCCCGGGCAGTCGGGAGCGGACTCCGAGCAATCGGCAGCGGACTCCGGGCAATCGGCAGCAGGCCCCCGGCGGTCGGCAGCATGGTCGGGCAAGGTGAGGGAGGGGCGCGTGGAGCAGGAGTTCTCGGGGGGCGCGGGCGCGCCCGTCGCCGCGCCCTGGACCCGGACCCGGCTGCGGGCCGCCCCCGCCGCCGCCTGGGCGCTGGGGCTGCTGGTGCTGGTGGTCGCGGGACTCGCGGCGGCCTTCCCCCGCGCCCTCGACCGCTACCTGGACGACGGGCTGCGCGACGCCGTCGCCGCGGCCGGGGCCGACCGGACCACCGTCCAGGTGTACGCCCCGGAGCCGGAGGCCGGACTGCCCGACGAGGAGCGGGAGTCCGCCCTGCGGCCCGGGACGCTTCAGCGGCAGTACGCGCGGGTCGCCGGGGCGGCCGAGCGGCCCTTCGTCCCCGACCGGCGCGAGTCGGCGTACGGGGTGCGGACCACCGTGCCGCAGGTGGTGCCCGAGCCGTGGATCCCGCGGCCGAGCGGACTGCCCGCCCGGGTCGTCCTGGTCGCGCAGAGCGGGCTCGCCGACCACACCGCCCTGGCCGCCGGACGGCTGCCCCGGGCGACCGCCGCCCCGGTGACCGCCGCCACCCCCGAGGTGGAGGCCGCCGTCAGCGCCGAGACCGCCGAGGCGATGAACATCCGGCCCGGCGCGGTCATCCATGTGCCCGGCGCCGGACGCGGGCCCCTGGTCGTCAAGGTCACCGGGATCTTCACCCCCCGTGCCCCCGACGGCCCCTACTGGGCGACCGTGCCGTTGCTGCGCACCCCGGCCCAGATCAGTGTCCCCGACGACCCGAACGGCAGCACCTACTGGCTGGGCGCGCTGCACCTCGCCCCCGAGGCCGCCCCCGCCATGCTCGGCACCGACGGCGCCCCGTCCCGCTACTGGCATCTCGCGCCGGACACCGCCGTGCTGCACGCCCATGAGACGCCCCGGCTGCGGACCGCCGTCGCCGCCCTGGAGTCCGGCCCCGGGCTGCGCACCGCCCGCTCCGCCACCGACCCCCGCACCCAGGCGGTCACCGAACTCGACCATGTCCTCGACGGCTACGACCGGCTGCGGACCGGCGTCGGCCCGCTCACCGCCGTCGCCGCCGTCGGCACCGGCACGGTCGCCGCCGTCGTGCTGGCCATGGCGGGCGGTCTCGCCGCCGACCGGCGGCGCACCGAACTCGCCCTGCTGCGGGCCCGCGGCGCCTCCCTGCGCTCCCTCGCCGGCCGGCTGCTGGCCGAGACCGCCGTGGTCGCCGTCCCCGCCGGGGCGCTCGGGCTGGGCGCCGCGCTGCTGCTCGTCCCGGCGGGCCGTACCACGCCCGCGCTGCTCGCCGCCGTCACCGCCACCGCCGTCGCCGCGCTCGCCCTGCCGCTGCGGGCCGTCGCCGCGCACCGCCGGGTCCGCGTCCACGACTCCCGTACGGACATCACCGCGCTGCGGCCGTCCCGGCGCCGTACCGTCGTGGAGCTGACCCTCGTCGTGCTCGCGGCCGGTGCGGTCGTCACGCTGCGCCGCCGGGGCAGCGGGGGCGACGAACTCGCCGCGGCGGCGCCCGTGCTGGTCGCGGTGATCGCCGCGCTCGTGCTGATCCGGCTGTATCCGCTGCCGCTGCGGATGCTGGCCCGTCCCGCCGCCCGGCTGCGCGGACTGCTCGGCCCGCTGTCGCTGGCCCGCGCGGGACGCGGCACCGGTTCCGCCGTACTGCCGCTGCTCGCCCTGTCCGTCGCGCTGACCACGGCCGCGTTCGGCGGCTCGGTGGTGGCCGGGGTGCAGGACGCCCGGGACCGGGCCGCGCTGTACGCCATCGGCGCCGACGCCCGGGTCGAGGCGACCGTGCCGCTGCCGGACGGGCTGCCCGAACGGGTCGCCGAGGCGCCCGGCGTCCGGGCCACCACCGTGGTCGGCGTCGACTACCAGGCCCGCCCCTACACCGGCAGCCAGCCCGTGCCGTTCGCCGCCGTGGACCTCGCCTCGTACACCGCGCTCGCCGACCGCACCGGGCTCGGCGCCTTCGGGGCGGACGAACTGCGCCGCCCGACCGCCGAGCGCGCCTCGCTGCCCGCGCTGGCCTCGCCGGTCGTCGCCGAGATGTACGGGACCCGGCCGTTCCCGGTGCGGCTCGGCGACGGCAGTGTCGTCGACGTCCGGATCGTGCTGGTCCGGGACAGCACCCCGGCCGTCTCCGGCACCGAGTTCCTCGTCGTGGACCGCGCCGGGCTGAGCAGCACGGCCGCCCGGCCGACGGCGGTGCTGGTGAGCGGTGCCGGGGTCGACGGCGACGCGCTGCGGGCCGCCGCGGCGGGCGGTCCCGCCCATGTCCAGGTGCGGTCCGAGGAACGCGAGCGGTTCGTGGACTCCCCGCTCCAGTCCGGTGTGGAACGTCTGTACGGCGCCGCCGTGCTGGCCGGGGCGGGGCTCGCCGTACTGGCCCTGCTGCTGTCGCTGCTGCGGGCCGCCCCTGAACGCACCGCGCTGCTCGCCCGGCTGCGCACCATGGGGCTGACCCGCGCGGAGGGGCGCCGGCTGCTCATCCTGGAGTCGCTGCCGCAGGCCGGGCTGGCCGCGCTGGGCGGCGCGCTCACCGGCTGGGGGACGGTGCAGGTCCTCGCCCCCGGTCTGGACCTCACCTCCCTCGCACTGCCCGCGAACCACCCGGTCACCGTCCCGCCCCGGCTGGTGACCGACCCCGTGTCCCTGGCCGTACCGGCGCTCGGCGTGCTGCTGCTGACGGTGACCGTGGCCGCGCTCCAGGCGTGGTGGACGGCACGGCGGGGGGCCGTACGGGAGCTGCGGGCGGGGGACGCGCGATGAGCCCGACGGTCCGTTGCCGCCCCGCTTCCCGCCCTCTGCCCCCCGCTGTCCGCCCGGCCCGTCTCCTTCGAGGAGCCCCATGACGACCGAACCCACCCTCACGGATCTCGCGGCACGCGTCACCGCCGCCCGGGACGCCCCCGCCTACGGCCATGACGCGCTGATCACCTGTGACCGGCTGGTACGGATCTTCACCACGGACGGGGTGGAGGTGCAGGCCCTCCAGGGACTCGATCTGCTGGTCCGCAAGGGCGAGCTGATGGCCCTGGTCGGCGCCTCGGGCAGCGGCAAGTCCACGCTGATGAACATCCTCGCCGGTCTGGACACCCCCACGGCCGGTGCGGCGCATGTCGCCGGACGGGATCTGCTCGCCATGACGGCCAAGGACCGGCTCGCCTACCGGCGGGACGTCGTCGGCTTCGTCTGGCAGCAGACCTCGCGCAATCTGCTCCCGTATCTCACCGCCGCCCAGAACGTCACCCTGCCGATGCAGCTCAACGGCGCCCGCACCCGCCGCCGCGACCGGACCGAGCGGGCCCTGCGGCTGCTGGAGCTGCTCCAGGTCGCCGACTGCCGCGACCGGCGTCCGCACCAGATGTCCGGCGGCCAGCAGCAGCGCTGCGCCATCGCCGTCGCCCTCGCCAACGACCCGGACGTGCTGCTCGCCGACGAACCCACCGGCGAACTCGACTCGCACACCGCCGAGCAGATCTTCGGCGCGTTCCGGGACGCCAACGAGCAGCTCGGCACGACGATCGTGATCGTCACCCATGACCAGGCCGTGGCGAGCGAGGTGCGCCGTACCGTCGCCATCCGGGACGGCCGGACCTCCACGGAGGTGCTGCGGCGCAGCGAGATCGACGCGGCGACCGGCCGGGAGACGGTCGTGGCCCGCGAGTACGCGATGCTGGACCGCGCCGGACGTCTCCAGCTCCCCGCGGACTACACGACGGCCCTGGGGATGCGGGACCGGGTGGCCCTGGAACTGGAGCGGGACCATATCGGGGTGTGGCCGGACGACAGTGAGCGGGCCTCCGGCGGGTGACCGGGGCGCCCACCTGGGGTGACGTGACCGGGGTGGGGCTCGGGGTGCGACGGGCCGGGGCCCGGGGTGGGGCGGGGCGGACACCCACTCGCGCCCACCCGGGACGGGGCCGTGTTTCTCGTGACGCCCCGTGGAGGTCAGCGGACGCTGAGGGGCAGGGTGCCTCGGGTTCCCTGGGTGCCGGGGCGGCGGACCGCCACCGAGCCGTACCGCGTGCGCAGGCGGAGCCAGGTGCCGGAGGTGAAGAGGGCGATCTCGGTGGGGGTGCCGGGGCGGAGGAAGCCGAGGGCCTGGGCGGCGTGCACCGCGCGGACCGGGAGGGCGGTGTCGGCGACCGTGCGGGACCAGATCTCCCGGCCGATCCGGTCGAGTTCGGCCCGGACCCGCCGCTCGGGGGCGAGATCCTGGGTGCGGGACTTGAACTCGGCGACGGCGGCCTGGACGAGGGCCGCCAGCGCCTCCGGCCCCGGCAGTCCGGGCTCGGCGTGCCAGCCGCCGCGCGGGGGCAGGACCCCGGCCCAGGGCGGACCGGTCACCGCGCCCGGCACGGTCACCGTCACCGCCGGTTCGTCCACGGACTCCAGCAGTTCGCCCGCGGAGACCGTGACGTCCAGGGTGACGTCGAGACCGTTCTCGTACGGCTTGGCCAGCCGGACCGCGCGGATCGCCAGCACCTCGAAGGAGGGCGGGCGGCCGAAGACGGCGAGCGCGGTGCCCGCCACCTGGACCCGGACGGCGGCGGAGCGGTCGTAGCGGAGCAGCCGGGAGAGGAAGGCCGCGAGATCCGCCGCCTCCCCCTCGTCGGCGAGATGGAGCACCGTCATGCGGCGACGGCCTCCTCCTCGTCGTCCCGGTAGCCCTCCAGGAACTCGCGTTCCTCGGTGGTGATCCGGCGGGGGCGCTGTGCCGCGAAGTCGAACGGCACGATCACCGTGGAGGCGCGGACGTAGAGCGCGTCCCCGTCCTTCACCTCGTAGGTGAGGGTGAAGGACGCGGCGCGGATCTGGGTGACCCACAGCTCGATGGCCACGGGCGCGTGGCGGTGGACGAGCTGGCGTTTGTAGTCGATCTCGTGGCGGGCCACCACCGACCCCTGCTGGAAGTCCTTGTCCGGGCGGAACAGGAAGTCGATACGGGCCTCCTCCAGATAGCGGAGGAAGACCACGTTGTTCACGTGGCCGTACGCGTCCATGTCCGCCCAGCGCAGGGGGCAGTGGTAGATGTGCCGCAAGATCAGCCCCGGGTCAGCTTCTTGTAGGTGGCGCGGTGCGGACGGGCCGCGTCGGCGCCGAGCCGCTCGATCTTGTTCTTCTCGTACGACTCGAAGTTGCCCTCGAACCAGAACCACTTGGACTCGCCCTCGTAGGCGAGGATGTGGGTGGCGACGCGGTCCAGGAACCAGCGGTCGTGGGAGACGACCACGGCGCAGCCGGGGAATTCGAGGAGCGCGTTCTCCAGGCTGGAGAGGGTCTCCACGTCCAGGTCGTTGGTGGGCTCGTCGAGGAGCAGCAGGTTGCCGCCCTGCTTGAGGGTGAGCGCCAGGTTGAGGCGGTTGCGCTCACCGCCGGACAGGACCCCGGCCGCCTTCTGCTGGTCCGGGCCCTTGAAGCCGAACGCCGACACATAGGCGCGGGACGGCATCTCGACCTGGCCGACGTTGATGTAGTCCAGCTCGTCGGAGACCACGGCCCACAGGGACTTCTTGGGGTCGATGTTCTCGCGGCTCTGGTCGACGTAGGAGATCTTGACCGTGTCGCCGACCTTGATGGTGCCGGAGTCGGGCTGCTCGAAGCCCTGGATCATCTTGAACAGCGTGGTCTTGCCCGCGCCGTTGGGGCCGATCACACCGACGATGCCGTTGCGCGGGAGGGTGAAGGACAGGTCGTCGATGAGGACCTTGTCGCCGAACGCCTTGCTGAGGTTCTCCACCTCGACCACGACATTGCCCAGCCGCGGGCCCGGCGGGATCTGGATCTCCTCGAAGTCCAGCTTCCGCATCTTGTCCGCCTCGGCGGCCATCTCCTCGTACCGGGCGAGGCGCGCCTTCGACTTGGCCTGGCGGCCCTTGGCGTTGGAGCGGACCCACTCCAGCTCTTCCTTGAGCCGCTTCTGCCGCTTGGCGTCCTTCTGGCCCTCGACCTTGAGGCGGGACGCCTTGGTCTCCAGGTACTTGGAGTAGTTGCCCTCGTAGCCGTGCAGCCGGCCGCGGTCGACCTCGCAGATCCAGCCCGCCACGTTGTCCAGGAAGTACCGGTCGTGGGTGACGGCGACGATGGTGCCCTTGTACTTGGCCAGGTGCTGCTCCAGCCAGTTCACGGACTCGGCGTCGAGGTGGTTGGTGGGCTCGTCCAGCAGCAGCAGGTCGGGCGCCTCCAGGAGCAGCTTGCACAGCGCGACGCGGCGCCGCTCACCACCGGAGAGGGTGGTGACGGGCCAGTCGCCGGGCGGGCAGCCCAGCGCGTCCATGGCCTGCTCCAGCTGGGCGTCCAGGTCCCACGCCTCGGCGTGGTCCAGCTCCTCCTGGAGCTTGCCCATCTCCTCCATCAGGGCGTCGGTGTACTCGGTCGCCATCTGCTCGGCGATCTCGTTGAACCGGTCCAGCTTGCCCTTGATCTCGGCGACGCCCTCCTGGACGTTCTCCAGGACGGTCTTGTCCTCGGTCAGCGGGGGTTCCTGGAGCAGGATGCCGACGGTGTACCCGGGCGTCAGGAACGCGTCGCCGTTGGAGGGCTGCTCCAGCCCCGCCATGATCTTCAGTACGGTCGACTTGCCGGCGCCGTTCGGGCCGACGACGCCGATCTTGGCACCCGGGAGGAAGCTCTGGGTGACGTCGTCGAGGATCACCTTGTCGCCGTGCGCCTTGCGCGCCTTGCGCATGGTGTAAATGAACTCAGCCAAGAGAAACCGTCCGGCAGCTTGAAATCTGGCAGTGGGCAGATACACCCCATCTTGCCGTACCGCCACCCCTGGGAGGAAACCCGAATGGCGGACGGCCTCTGACCTGGGCACGAGCCCTTCCGCCGGGACCGGATGCCTGTCGTTTCCGGCCGTCATCGGTTGCCGTCGGCCATCCACAGACGGTCCGCAGACGGCCCGGCGGTCGGCAGTCGTCCCCCTCATGCCTTGCGCGGCTCCCCCACGCAGCCGGGGCCTGATGAGGTGCGGAGACCTGTGACAGTTCCTGGCCGATACGCGCCTTGGCAGCGATCGGCCTCCGTGATGGCCTGGCGGCGAAGCGCAGGCAAAGGGGGCAGGGTGCAGCCGCAGCCGCTGTGGGACGACCTGGCACGGAACCAGCCGGGGGACGCCGTGCGGAGGAAGATCCAGGAGCTACAGCCGAACCCGCTGCTGCGGCTGGTCACCCGGTGGATGCCCGGCTCGGAGATCCGCAGTTGGTCGGACGGACTCGTCGGGGAGCGCGCCACCGGGAGGAGGATCAACCGGCTCAGGCGGCGAGGCTGGTATGTGCTGCACGCCGTGCAGTGGTCGACGGGGGCGGACATCGACCACCTCGCCATCGGTCCGGCGGGCGTCTTCGCCATCAACTCGAAGCGGCACCGGGGCAAGACCGTCTGGTACGGCGACACCGCCATCACGGTCAATCGAGCGGCAACCCGCCATATCGCCACCAGCAACTCCGAGGCCCGGCGCATAGCACGAGCCCTGTCCCGGCACTGTGGGGCCGATGTTCCGGTCCGCCCCGTGATCTCGGTGGTGGATGCGGCGAAGCTCACGGTCAAGAACGCGAACCCGCCCGTCCTGGTGCTCGGCGTGGAACAGGTGGCCCGTGTCCTCTCGGGCCTCGCCCCCACTCTTACCGCTCAGCAGGTGGAACGGATCTACCAGGTGGCGCGGAATGCCCGGACCTGGGCGGCATGATCCCGCGTGCGGCACGGGCTGGCTGGCTGCCTGGCCGGGGCGTGACCGGCCCTGACCTGCGGGTTTCGGGGTGTGCGTGGGGTGGGGAGGACGGTCAGTCCTGGGGGGTGGTCTTTTTCTCTCGTTCGCGGAGGATGATCAGGGCCGTGCCGCCGATCACCACCAGGCCGATCGCGATGCCGCCGATCAGGCCGGTGGCGCCGGAGGAACCGGTCGCGGCGAGGTTCAGTTCGTCGGAGGTGCCGCCGGCGGTGGCCGGGCGGGGCTCGCTGAGGATCTGGGTGCTCTCGCCGCCGTCGGCGGTGTGCGTGTGCTGGGCGGTGAGGCAGTCCAGGACCCCGCTGAAGCGCCGCTCCAGACCGCCGGGGCCGGTGATCGTGAAGTCGTAGCCCTGGTCCTCCAGGAGGGGGATCGTCACCGTGCGGGTGGATTGGGCGGGGAGGGTGTGCTCGACGCCGAGGAGTTCGAAGGTGAAGGGTTCCGTGCCCGCGTTGACGCCGGTGAGGTCGACGCCGCCCTCGGCGCAGTTCTCGCGGGCCGACAGGGCCGGGACCGGGCCGTCGGCCGCCCAGGTCGCGGAGGCGGTCGCGGTGACCGTGGACTCGCTGGACCCGGCGAGGATCTGGGTCTGGCTGCGGGTCTCGGAGGCGAAGGCTCTGCCCACCGGGACGGTCGTGGAGGCGTGCACGGTCAGCTCGGCCGTGCCGTCGGGGGCGTCGGCGGGCACGTCGAAGAAGAGCCGGCCGCCGTCGCGGGCGGTGGTGACGGGCTCACCCTTCGCGTCGACGATCCGCACCCCGGAGGTGGCGGCGTCGGCGGGCGGGGTGACCGTGACGCTCTCGGCGTTGGTGCGGACGGTGACCGGGCCCAGCGGGGCGCCGGGGGCGCCGGAGACGGCGGGCGGCTCCAGGGTGAGGGAGGCGGGGGGCTCGGCGGCGGAGCGGGCGTTCTTCTCCAGGTGGTCGGCGAGCCGCTCGGCCTGCGGGTCGAGGGCTTCGACGTCCGCCCCGTCCGAATACCGCCAGATCGCCACCTGGGTACCGGCCGCCGCGTCCTGCTCGGTGAGTCCGCCGCCGATGCCCGCCTCGCGGGCGAGTTCGGCGAGATCGTTGACCTGCGGGTAGGAGTTCTGGAGAATCCAGCGGATCTTCCCGGCGTTCTTGTTGGCGCCGAGCGAGGTGGAACTCCACGGGGTCTCGTGGTACTTGGCGTCCTTCTGCGTGGGGGTGAGCAGATCCACGCAGTACGTCTGGAGCATTCCGCCGCCCTCGACGGACATCTCGAACAGCCCCGCGGAGACGGGCTGGTCGCCGTCCTCACCGTGGATGACCGCCTCGCCGTATGTCTTCAGCGCGCCCACCGTGGCGGTCGCGCCGCCCTGGCCCGCCGCGGGCGCCTCGTCCGCGAGGGCCGGACCGGCGGCGGTGAGCACGCCGGTGGCCAGGAGCCCGCACACCAGCGCGGCGGCGGCCGGACGGACCGGACCCCGGCCCCGCAGGGTGGACACGAGCGGCAGGCGGAACGAAGAAGACACGGAACTCCCTTTCGAGCAGGACCCATTGATGTGGGGGGTGTGGTCCCACCAGCAGCATCAACAGCCCCTGGAGCCTTGCCCGGCATCCTAAGGACGACGGCGGACCGCGCTTCCCCGTGATCTCCAGGGGCAACCGATCCGACTCGGAATCGTTATCGCCGGGACCTCGCCGGGACCTTCTTGAACAGGGCTTATCGACAAATCGCCAGGAGGGGGCGGGATGCGATCCGGATGTATTCGCCGATAAGCCGCTTCTGTTGTCAGGGTGGTGCGGATCGTGGGATTACGTCATGGTGGCGGCCCCCGTGACAGCGGGCTCGGTGGACGGGTCGACCACAGGTTCGGTGGAGGGCTCGGTGGTCGGTGCTTCCGTCGGGTCGAACGGGTTCGGTGGGCCGGACGGTTCAGCGGTGGCGGTGGTGGCCTCCGGCGGAGGTGTCTCCCACTCCGGCTCCGGCCGGGTCCGCTCCGCCGCGACCGCCGGTTCGGGGCGGGCCGCGCGGCGGAACACGGAGGTGCCGCGCGCCAGGTCGTGGCCGATCGCCGTCGCGTCCAGGTCCGCCGAGGTCCAGCTCTGTCCCTCGCGCACATCGCTGCGGACCTTCAGCCTGCCCTGCACGATCACCGGGTCGCCCACCGCCAGCGACGCGGCCACGTTGGTGGCGAGCTGGCGGTTGGCCCACACCGTGAAGAAGTTGGTGTGGCCGTCGGCCCAGGTCTTCTTCTCCCGGTCGAAGTAGCGCGAGGTCACCGCGAGCCGGAACCGGGCCGACGGTCCGGCCGCCAGATCCCGGTAGACCGGCCGGGTCGCCACATTCCCCACCGCGCACACCATCGTCTCGTTCATCGTCCCCATCCCTTCCGGGTCCCTTCCGGGTCCGCCCACGGGTCCGTCCCGTACGGCGGTGTCCGTCTGCGGCGTCCGCCGTCGGGGCGGGCGCCGTGCGATCAGACTGCCGTCGCCGGGGCAACTCCCGCTCGGGGCTGTGGACGTGCGTGGGGCCTGTGGACAACCGCGTCACCCGAACGGGGAGTTCCGCTCGGCGGGTGGGCGCGGGTCAGCCCGCGAGGTCGGTGCAGCCGAGGTGCGGGTCCAGGGCGTGGGCCGTGTGCCAGGCGTGGTCGCGGTGGCCGTGGGCGGCGGCGTACTCGACGACCGCGCGCAGCGTCCGGCATTCGGCGCGCAGCCAGTTCGCCGCCTGCGCGCGGTCGCCGAACCGCAGCGGCGCGCTGCCCGCGACCGGCGGGGGCAGCAGGACGGACGGGCGCCGCGGGCCGAGGAAGGCGGCGGCGTGATGGGTGGTGTGCAGATAGTGGTCCAGCAACCGGAAGGTCGCGGCGGTGCGTTCGCGGGCGCTGTCCTGTTCGGCGGCGCGTTCCAAGGCGTAGGCGCGGACCAGGGTGTGCAGGACGAAGCGGCCGGGGAACGGCTCGTGCAGCAGGCTGGCGCCGGTCAGTTCGGTGAGCCGGGGGCGGACCCGGGGTCCCGGCTGTCCGGTCAACGCGGCGGCGACGGCGAGCCCCAGGTCGGGGCCGGGGTGCTGGGCCAGCAGCCGGAGCAGCGCGGCGGCCTCGGCGGACAGGGTGCGGTAGGACCAGGAGAAGACGGTGTCGGGGTCCGCGCCGGTGTCGTGTCCGGTGAACGCGTCCAGGCTGCCGTGGCCGGCGCGCAGTTCGGCCGCGAGGTGGGCGAGCCGGAAGCCGGGGTGGTGGGCGGCCCGCGCGGCCACGTCGGCCAGCGCCAGCGGCAGCCGGGCGCACAGTTCGACGATGGTGTCGGCCGCGTCGGGTTCGGCGGCGACCCGGTGGCCGCCGAGCCGCCGGGCCAGCATCTCGCGGGACTCCGTCGCGCTCAGCGGGCCCAGGGGGAGCGGACACGCCCCGTGCCGGGCGACCAGGCCGCTCAGCCGGCCCCGTCCGGTGACGAGGACCAGGCAGCCCGCCGCGCCGGGCAGCAGCGGCTGCACCTGGGCGATGTCCCGGGCGTTGTCCAGCACGATCAGCACCCGGCGGTCGGCGAGGACGCTGCGGTAGAGCGCCGCCCGCGCGTCCAGTCCGGCGGGGACGGCGGACGGGGCGACGCCGAGGGCCGCGAGGAACGCCTCCAGCACCTGGCCCGGCTCGCGCGGGCCGCCGCCAGGGCCGTAGCCGCGCAGGTCGACATGGAGGGTTCCGTCGGGGAAGCGGTGGGCGACGCGGTGCGCCCAGTGCAGGGCGAGGGCGGTCTTGCCGACGCCGGGCATCCCGTTGACGACCGCGATGGCCATACCGGGCGGGCGGGTCCCGGGGGCGGCGGGGGGCGGGACCTCGTCGAGGAGCAGGGCGGTGAGATGGCCGAGTTCGGTGCGGCGGCCGGTGAACGTGGGCAGGTCGGCGGGGAGTTGCGAGGGCCGGACACCAGGGGCGCGACGGGGGGCCGGTGCCCGCGCGGGGGCGGCGGTGGGGAGCGGGGGCACCGGCAGGAGGCCCGGGTCGCCGGACAGGATGCGGGTGTGCAGGGCGCGCAGGGAGGGGCCGGGCTCGATGCCGAGTTCGTCGACCAGGTGGCGGCGGGTGCGGGCGTACGCCTCCAGGGCCTCGGCCTGGCGTCCGCAGCGGTACAGGGCGAGCAGCAGCAGTTCGCTGACGGCCTCGCGGACGGGGTGGGCGTCGCGCAGAGCGAGGAGTTCGGCGACGACGGCCGGGTGGCGGCCCAGTTCCAGTTCGAGGCGCAGCCGCAGTTCGAGGGTGCTGAGGCGGCGTTCGGCGAGATCGGCGCGCATGGCCTCGGCGTACGGGCCGGGCACTCCGGCCAGCGCGGGGCTCTCCCAGGCGTCGAGCGCGGAGCGGAGCTGGGCGAGGGCGCATTCGCCGCGGCCCTCGGCCCAGTGGCGCCGGGCATGTGTGACGGCTTTCTCGCAGTCGGCGAGGTCGGTGGAGAGCAGGTCCGTATGGAGGGCGTAGCCGTCGCCGAGGGAGGTCAGGACGGCGGGCGGCTGCCCGGCCCGGCGGACGGGTTCCAGGAGTTTGCGCAGCCGGGAGACATAGGTCCGCAGGACGGAGACGGCACCTTGGGGCGGTTCGTCGCCCCAGACGCCTTCGACCAGGTCGGACACGCCCACGGCGCGCCCCCGGTTCAGCAGCAGCATCGCGAGCACGGCCCGCTGCTGGGGGGAGCCGAGGGCCAGCTCCGCGGTGCCGCGGCGGCCTCGCAGGGGCCCGAGCAGGGAGAACCGGAGCGGTGCGGGGGGTGCGGGAGGTGCGGGAGGCTCGGCGGGATCGCTGCCGCTCTCCCCGGCTCGTTCCGCGCCGCCTTCCGCGCCCCGTTCCGCGCCTCGTTCCGCGCCGCCTTCCGCGCCCCGTTCCGGGCCTCGTTCCGCGCCGCCTTCTGCGCCTCGTTCCGGGCCTCGTTCCGCGCCGCTCTCTGCGCCCCGTTCCGCGTCTCGTCCCTCCATTCCCTCCACTTCCTCCACGTCCTCCACTTCCTCCACGACCCGGGACAGTAGCGGGCGGCCGTTCGAGCGTCAGTTCCACGAACCATTTCCCGCCAGCGGTCAGGAATGGACGGGCAGGGCGATTCGCGAGTGCGATGTGAAGTGCCTCATGCGCGGGTGAGAGGGGAATGATGGTCGTCGCCATCGCGAACCGGGCGGTTGCCGGACCGGCCGGACCGGCCTGGACCACTCAAGGGGACGACCGGCACGGAAGGGACGGATCGACCGGCGGCCCGTGGGTCGCGGCGTCCATATCGGGCCGAAAAGCGGAGGGACCGGGGCCGGTGTTTCCGCTGGCCAATGCACGTGTGCGCCCCCGGCAGGACTCGAACCTGCGGCCAAGCGCTTAGAAGGCGCCTGCTCTATCCACTGAGCTACGGGGGCCTGGTGCGGCCTCTGTCGTGGTGCCCGGGTGCGGGCTGATCCGTGACGTTGCCGGGGACAAGGATAAAGCTCCTGGTTCCTTGCCCTTGCTGCTTCGCCTCCGTGGCACGATGTGGAGGTTCGGTGAAGCGGTCCTGATAATCGCAGGCAGGTACGAATCGTGCACCGCTTTTGGCGCCTTACGCCCCGGGTGTTGTGCACTCGTTATGCCTCGACTGTGACTGATCCCCAGTCGCCCCTTCCGCCCCTTGTGTCCGGTCGGCACGCAGACATGAGCATATGCTTCAGAATTCCCCTAAAATTGGGCATTCTTCGCATGTGGTGACCTTGGACGTACGGCCTCAGCTGCTCGACGCACTCTCCACCCTGCGCGACCGTGTCGCCGCCTCCCGCTTCCCGCTGCCCCTGGCGGGGGCCCCACGCGCGCGTGCCAACCGCGATGAACTGCTCGCGCAGCTCGACGACTATCTGGTGCCCCGGCTCAGAGAGCCCGACGCGCCGCTGCTGGCCGTCATCGGGGGCTCCACCGGCGCCGGGAAGTCCACGCTCGTCAACTCCCTGGTGGGGCGGCGGGTCAGTGAGGCGGGCGTGTTGCGGCCGACCACCCGGACGCCGGTGCTCGTCTGCCATCCGGAGGACCATCACTGGTTCAGCGGGATGCGGGTGCTGCCCCAGCTCACCCGGGTCTGGGTGCCGCACCAGGAACCCGGCGACGATCTTCTGCTGCCCGGTGAGAACCCCGCGCGGGTGCTGCGGATCGAGACCGCCGACACGCTGCCGCCCGGCCTCGCCCTGCTGGACGCGCCCGACATCGACTCCCTGGTCGCCGACAACCGCGTGCTGGCCGCCGAGCTGATCTGCGCCGCCGACATCTGGGTGATGGTCACCACCGCGGCCCGCTACGCCGACGCCGTGCCCTGGCATCTGCTGCGCACCGCCAAGGAGTACCGGGCGACCCTGGTCACCGTCCTCGACCGGGTGCCGCACCAGGTGGTCACCGAGGTCTCCCGGCAGTACGGCGCGCTGCTCACCAAGGCCGGGCTGGGGGACGTGCCCCGTTTCACCGTGCCCGAGCTGCCCGAGTCCGCCTGGGGCGGCGGACTGCTGCCCGCCAGCGCCGTCGCCGCGCTGCGCACCTGGCTGCTCCACCAGGCCCAGGACCCCGGCGCCCGCCGCCACACCGTGACCCGTACGGCGTACGGGATGCTGGACTCGCTCAAGGCCCGGATGCCCGAGCTGGCCGGTGCCGCCGCCGCCCAGTACGCCGCCGCCCTGCGGCTGACCTCCGCCGTGGACGGCGCCTACGACAGCGAGCACGCGCGGGTGCGCGGCCGACTCCAGTCGGGGGCCGTGCTCGCGGGCGACGCCCTCAAGCGCTGGCGCGCCTTCCCGCTGGACTGCTCCGCCGCCGAGCTGCTCGACGCGCTGGTGGAGAGCCTCGGGGAACTGCTCATGTGCGCCGTCACGGCCGCCGACGAACGGGTCGAGGAGTCCTGGCGCCGCGAGCCCGCCGCGGGCGCCCCCGGGCTCGGGGAGCGCGACACGCCGCCGGAGAACGCCGAGCACCGCATCGGCGTGTCGGTCCGCCGCTGGCGGCGCGAGCTGGAGGAGTACGCGGAGGACGAGGTGCGCGACCTCGACCGCGGGGCCACACCCGACCCCGAGCTGATCGCCGCCCTGGTCGCCACCGCGCTGCTCGGCGGGCGCCGGGCCCGGGTCGCCGGGGAGCGGCTCGCCGAGCGGCTCGGCGCCCATGGCGCGCTGCGGCTGCGCGACCGGGGCGGACGGCTGCTCGGCGAGTACGTCGACCGGGTGATGCACATCGAACGTGAACGCCGGCTCGCCCCGCTGGACGCGCTGGACGTCCACGCCGAGCCGCAGGCCGAACTCATCGCCGCGCTGTCCGTACTTCAGAAGGAGAGGTGAGCGGTGACCGCCGCCACGGACACTGACCAGGACCAGACGGACCACGCCGAGCCCGAGGAGACGGCGGCGGTGGCCTCCGGGGAGGGGGGCCGGGTCGACGCCGCCGGGTCGGGGGCCGTCGACGGCGACGGGGCGCTGCCCGGAGAGGGTCCTGAGGAAGGGCTCGCAGGGGGGTCCGAGGGCGGGCTCCCCGGAGATTCCGTCGACGCCGCCGGACGCGGCGGGGAGGTGTCCCGCGCGGGAGGCGGCTCCGGCGACACGCCGGGAGACGCCCCTGAGGGCCTGACCAAGGACACGCCCCGGCGCGGCGCTCCCAAGGACCCTCCCCCGCCGCCGCCCCGGCCCACCGAGCCGCCCCGCCCCGCCACCAGGCCCACCGTCCCGCCCCTCCAGGACACGGCCGCGAACACGAACACGAACGCAGCCCCGGACCCGGACACCGGGGCCGTCTGGGACGACGGGCTGATCGCGCGGCGGGTGACCGAGGACACCGACGACGAGGACGGCGAGCAGCGGCCCGCCCCGGCCGCCGTGGAGCCGCGCGGCGGCGGCGCCCTCCCCGTCACCCCGCTGGCCTTCGACGGCCCCCTGCGCTCCCGTCTGGACGCGCTGCGCGAACTGGTCGGCCTGTCCCGGACCCGGCTGGACAGCCGCACCCTCGCCGAGGCGGGCCAGGTGCTGGACGAGGCCGCCGCCCGGCGCCGGCTGTCCGGGCAGCACACCGTCGTCGCCCTCGCCGGAGCCACCGGCAGCGGCAAGTCGCAGCTGTTCAACGCGCTCGCCGGGGTCACCATCTCCGAGACCGGCGTACGGCGGCCCACCACGTCCTCGCCCATCGCGTGCAGCTGGAGCGACGGGGCCGCGGGCCTCATCGACCGGCTCGGCATCCCCGGGCGGCTGCGCCGCCGCCCCCTGCACAGCGCCGAGGCCGAGGCGCAGTTGCGCGGCCTCGTCCTGATCGACCTGCCCGACCTGGACTCGGCCGCCGTACGGCACCGCGAGGAGGCGGACCGGGTGCTCGCGCTGGTGGACGCGGTGATCTGGGTCGTGGACCCGGAGAAGTACGCGGACGCCGTGCTGCACGAGCGGTATCTGCGGCCGATGGCGGGACACGCCGAGGTCATGTTCGTGGTCCTCAACCAGATCGACCGGCTGCCCGGCGAGGCCGCCGAACAGGTCCTCGACGACCTGCGGCGCCTCCTGGACGAGGACGGCATCGCGCTCGGCGAGTACGGCGAACCGGGCGCCAATGTCCTCGCCCTGTCCGCGCTGACCGGCGACGGTCTGGGCGAGCTGCGGGAGGCGCTGGGCCAGTTCGTGGCCGAGCGGGGCGCCGCGGCGCGCCGGATCTCCGCCGACATGGACGCCGCCGCGGCCCGGCTGCGGCCGGTGTACGCGACCGGGCGGCGCGGCGGGCTGAGCGAGGAGGCACGCGACGAGTTCTCGGCGCGGCTCGCCGACTCGGTGGGCGCGGGCGCGGCGGGCGAGGCCGCGGAGCGGGCCTGGCTGCGCAACGCGAACCGCGCCTGCGGCACGCCGTGGCTGCGGCTGTGGCGCTGGTACCAGGACCGGGGCGAGCAGCAGACCGGACGGCTGCCGGTGCGCGGCCCGGCGGACGAGGAGGCCACCGCGCGGCAGCGGGTCGAGCAGGCGGTACGGACGGTCGCCGACCGGGCGTCGGCGGGGCTGCCCGCGCCCTGGGCGGTGGCGGTGCGGGAGGCGGCGGCGCGCGGCTCGCAGGGGCTGCCGGAGGCGCTGGACGAGCTGGCCACCCGCGCGGGGCTGCCGATGGAACGGCCGCCCAGGCCCGGCTGGTGGCCGGTCGCGGTCCTCGCCCAGGCCGCCATGACCCTGCTCCAGATCGCGGGCGGGCTGTGGCTGGTGGGGCAGATCACCGGGGTGATGGCGCCCAACCTCGGGGTGCCGGTGCTGCTGATGGTCGTCGGGATCGTGGGCGGCCCGCTGGTCGAGTGGAGCTGCCGCCTGGCGGCCCGGGGACCGGCCCGCCGCTACGGCCTGGAGGCGGAACGGCGGCTGCGCGAGTCCGCGGCGGCCTGCGGCCGGGCCCGCGTCCTGGACCCCGTCGCCGCGGAGCTGCTCCGCTACCGGGAGGTCAGGGAGCAGTACGGGAAGGTGGTGGGGGTGGGGGTAGGGGTGTCCTAGGGCGGGGTCCGGGGGTGGTGCCCTGGGGGCGGGACATGTGCGGGCGGTCGCCGGTGCCGCGCTTGACGCGCTTGACAGGCCGGGCGTGTCGTGGGGCGGTACCGGAGCGTGTCGTCCGGTGGCATCACCGGTGGGCGGCCTGGACGCCTGTGGTGTCCCACGGCGGGACGGGGATGTCACACCCTGGGGACCCGGCGCGTCGTCGGGCGGGTTCAGCCAGGGGGGCGCCTTGGCGGGATCGGGGGTGTCACGCCCTCAAGGGGGGCAGGCAGGGCGCCTCGTCCATGAGTCCACCGTGAGTCCACGGTGTCTTCGGGCGGGATCCAGGGTGCCGCGTCTGGAAGGCCGGCGCAGGAGTTCTCAGCCCACCCCCCGTTCCTCCAGCGCCGACTTGAGGCAGCGCAAGGCGTAGTACACGCGGGACTTGACCGTGCCCTGGGGGACGCCCAGGGCCTCCGCCGCCTGGCGGGTGGTGTGGTCGGCGAAGAACGTCGCCCGCAGCACATCGCGGTGGGCCGGGGTCAGCTCCTCCAGCGCCTGCTGCACCACCACCGACGACAGCAACTGTTCGATGTCGTCCGCCTCGGCGCTCCACTCGCCCAGCCAGATGTCGCCGCTTATCTCCAGCGGGCGGGCCTTGCGGGTGCGGTGGGCGTCGATGACCAGATTGCGGGCGACGCGGAACATCCAGGGGCGGACGGCCATCCCCTCGCCGTCGGTCAGGTTCTGGGTGTTCCAGCAGCGCAGCAGGGTCTCCTGGACGACGTCCTCCGCACGGTGGGTGTCGCCGCCCAGCAGGCGCAGCACATACGTGTAGAGGGCCGGGCCATGGGCCAGATACAGATCGCGCAGTGCCCGTTCCTCGGGTGAGGCCGCGGTCGCCGATCCGATGACCGTCACGTTCATGGTGTGCTCCAGCTCCTTGGGACGACCGGAGCCGGTCCGGGTGACCGGGAGCGGGGCCGTCCTGGGGAACGGAGTGTTCCGAGGGGCGATCCATGCCCGATTGACGCCGCGTGTACGCACGTTCCCCACCCGTGTACCGGCGCCCCAGCCGTACCGTCCGGTGTCACCGCACGGACACCTGGCGCGCACGTCATCCCCACATACGCAGCGCCGGATCAGGGGGAAAGGGGGGCGAAACGGGGGTACTTGCGCGGGTGTCCCGCGCGTATATCGGGGCCCGCCCCGTCCTGTCCCGGCTCGTCTCATACATACGCCGCCAGCGAGTCCACATAGCCCCGTACCCGCTCCGCGATGATCCGGTGGCCCGGGGCCAAAAGGCCCCGGGTGTTCAGGACGTCCCACATGTGGAGCAGTTCACGGCCGTGGGTCAGCGCCGCGCCGTCGTCGTCCAGCCGCTGCCAGAACGCCGCCGCCCGTGCCACGTCGCCCGGCGCCCGGAGGTCCCCGGCCCCGCAGCGGATACGGGCCACCCCCAGGGCCAGGACCACGGCCTCGCGGTGCTCGCCCGCCAGGTGGGCGACGTACGCCTCCAGGGAGCGGGCCTCCAGCGCGTGCGGGTCGTCGGCGCCCACCTCGCGCGTGACGCTCTTGCGCAGGGCGGTCGCCGCGGCGAACGCGTCCTCCAGGCGCCCGTCCCCGGCCAGTCTGTTGACCCGGGCGATCCGTTCGGTGAACGCCAGCGGCAGGCTTGCGGACATGCCCGCCGCGTCCACCGGCTCCATGGGCGGGGTCTCACGGGCCGCCGCCCTGGCCCGGCCGAAGACGGCGGCCAGGGCGGAGGAGGCCGTCTCGGCGGGCGGGACGGAGGGGGCGGGGGCGCCCTCCATAGGGGCGTCCTCCACGGGAGCGTCCTCCATAGGGACGTCCTCCACGGGAGCGTCCTCCATAAGGGCGTCCTCCACGCGGGGCCCGGCGTCGTCGCCCTCGTCGTCGTCCTCGTCGTCGTCCTCGTCGTCCTCCTCCCCGTACGCCAGGTCCTCCGGCAGGAGCAGGCGGCTCGAACCGTCCGGGGACACCTGGAGCGCGAAGTCGTCCACGCCGGAGCCCTGGTTGACGATCGCCTCCACCACCGCGCCCCGCTCCTGCGCGTACCGCTGCAACCGGTCCAGGACGGCCTCGTGCACCGACTCGCCGGGGGCGACGGCGATCGGCTCGCCGTCGATCTCGGCCGGTCCGTCGTCGGAGAGGTACACCTCGAAGCGGTCGGCGCGGTCCATCACGGTCTCCTCGGTCGTACGGGAACGGTCGTGCGGGGACGGTCCGTATGGGGACGGTCGTACGTCACGGGGGCGGCGTCCGGGCGGTCGTCCGTCATGGGGCGGTCTCGGTCGGGGTGACGCCCGGAGTGGCCCCTGAGGGCGGCGGCGCCAACCCGCTGTACTTGGAGAACTGGGCCCGGATACGGGCGATATAGCCCTGCACCTCCTGGGAGGTGGGCACACCGCGTGCCGCGCGGACCGCGTCCATGCCGACCTCGTAGGCCGCCAGGGTCAGGTCCAGGACGGTCCCCTCGGCCTGCTTGGAGTTGATCAGCTGCTCGGCCTCGCCGGCCAGCTCGCACATGTACCGGCCCTGAGCCATGATCGAGTCCGCCTTGTCGAAGGCGGAGGTCTTGCCGTTGTCGTCGTCGTCCTTGCCGTGCTTCTCGAAGATCTCGGGCGGCAGTTGCGCGATGCCCTCCTCGCCCTTCGGGCCGACCATCGCCGCGTTGAAGCCGGACTCGGCCTCCAGTTGCGAGGCGATCACGATAGGGCCGATCGCGCCGCACAGCTCGCCCGCCTCCTCGATGTGCTCCAGCAGGTCGTCGGGGACGGTGCCGGCGTCGAGGGCGCCCTTGCCGTCGCCCTCGAAGATGTCGATGGCCTCCTGCCCCTTGTCCTCGTAGGAGCCCACGTCGTCACCGCCGCCGCCACCGCCGGTGAAGAGCAGGATCAGCGCGATGATCGGCGCCAGCAGGACGCCGAACCCGCCGAAGATGACGATGACCACCGCCGCGCCCGCCGCGACCAGCGGCATCATCAGACAGCCGCAACTGCCCCCGGCGATCAGGGCGTTGCGGACCGCGTGGGACGGCTCCTCCTCCTCGCTCCCTCCCATGCGCACCGCCTTCTTCCGCTCGCCTTGAACCGCCATGGCCGGCCACCCGTTGTGCTGTCCGCCGGGCTCGACACACCAACGGGCCCCGAGGCAAAGAAGTTCAAACCGGTGGAAAACAGATGAGAGACCACGGCAAGCGCACGAGCGCCGAGCACGACGAGGGCGTCGAGGACGTCAAAGGCGTCACGGGCGTCGAGGGCGTCAAGAGCGCGGAGAGCGACGAAGGGGCGGAACGCGGATGAGTACGCGCCCGGCCAGGGCCGCCGGCCCACCGTCCTGGGAACGGGGACCCAACTCCGCGTCCCCGGCCGCCCCGGCACGCCCCGCGCCACAGAATCCCCAGACTCCCCAGGCTCCGCAGGCTCCTCGCGCCGATCGGTCCGCGCCCGCGTCACGGACGCCCCGGCCCGCCGACCGGACGCCCCGGCCACCCGAGCCCGACACCGATCACGGGCGCGGGAATGCGAACGGGAACGGGCGCGGTGGCCGTACGACGGCCAGGGACGGTTCGCCCACGGCCGCGGCGGCCCCCGTACGCGCGCCCAGCCGCCCGGCACCGGGACGGGAAGCGCCCGGACGAGAAGCGCCCGGACGGCAGCCGGGACGGAAAGCCCCGCGTCCGGCGCCCGCCCCCTCGCCCGCCCCCTCCCCCGCCACCACCCGCACCCCCCGCCCCCGTGCCACCGGCGCCGCCCGCCCCGCCGTCCCCGCCGTCCCCGACGGCACCTGGGGGCACCGGCCCGAGCGTCCGGGGCCGGTGCGCGGGCGGACGCGGGACGAGGTCGGCTGGGTCAAGGCACACGGCGGAGCCGGGGTCACCTCGCTGGTGGAGGTGCTCGGCGGAGTGGACGTCGGGGTCCGCTGGCCCGACCCCGGGCGGGGCGAGCCACGCCGGGTCGTACTGGTCGGACGGACCAGCGCCAACGGGCTGCGGTCGGTGTCGCAGGCGCTGCGGGCGCTGGAGGAGGGGCACGCCCCGCGCGGCCTCGACCTGGTGTGCGTGGTCCTGGTGGCCGACGCCCCGGGTCTGCTGCCGCTCGCCCTGCTGCGCCGGATCAGGATCGTCCGGTCGGTCGCCCGGGTGCACCGGCTGCCCTGGATACCCGCCTGGCGGGAGGGCGGCCAGCCCCGGCGGCTGCCCGCACAACTCGACCGGCTCGGTGCCCTGGTGGGCGCCGGGGCGGACACGGAGAGGAGGGGACGCCGATGACACCGTTCTCGGCCACCACGCTCGCCGCGGTGTTCAACCCGGAGTCGGCGAGGCTGGGCGACGCGAAGGGGACCGGGCTGCTCGGCATCCTCGCCTACAGCGCGTCCATCGCGGGCATCATCGGGCTGCTGACCGTCGGCCTCACCATGGCGCTCCAGTTGCGGCGCGGCGAACCGGGCGAGGGCGGCGAGCATTTCCGGGGCCTGTTCCTCGTAGGTCTCGCCTCGCTCGTCGCCACCACGGCGGGGCCGCTGGTCGCCTTCCTGGGCGATCTGTCGCTCCTGGGCGATCCGCCCCCGTTGTCGAAGCCCTAGCCCATGACCGTGCCCATGCCCATGCCCATGCTCATGCCCGTACCCGCGTCCTGGCCCACGCCCATGCCCTGGCCCATGCCCCAGCCCGCCCCCTGACCCGCGCGGCGGGCCGCCCCGCCCGTCCCGCAGATGCGTGCCCGCGCTTCCCGTCCCCGCCCGTCCCTCCCCGTCCCCACCTCCGTCCCCACCTCCGTCCCTCCCCCGCCCACAGCCCCCGTCCACACCTCCGGTCCACACCCCCGGTCCGGAACCCCCGTCCCCAGACAGCATCGATTCTCCGGAGATCCTCATGTCGCATCTGCTCACCGAGGCCGCCAACCTGCTCGCCGCCGCACCCGTGCCACAGGACATACAGCCCAAGGCGCCCGAGCAGCTCCAGACCAAGGTCAACACCGTGCTGAGCCTGGTCGCCTGGGCCGGTACCGCCGCCGGAGTGGTCGGCGTGCTGGTCACCGGCACGATGATGGCCGTCTCCGTCAAGCGCGGCGAGAGTTCCGAGCACATGAGCCGGCTCGGCATGGTGCTGGGCGGCTGTGTGCTGGTCGCGACCGCGGGACCGGTCGTCAACTTCCTCTTCACATAAGCCGAGTTCCTCGTCAAGCAAGCCGAGCCGGGCCGAAGGAGACGGTGGGCCAGATGTTCTTCCGCAGAGGTCGCAGGGAGCGGCGCGCCGAGGAGACCGAGCCGTACTGGAGACAGCGCGGCTGGCAGTGGTCGGCCGTCTTCCTCTTTCTCGTGTTCGCCGTCGGCGGGCTGGTCACGCTGCTGGCGCCGGGCTCGGACGCCGGGGCACGACCGGCCGCCGAGGGACCGCTGTCGGACGCCGCCGACCGGGGCGACGCCCGCCCCGGCGGCTGCGCGACCGACGACCGGGCCGGGGCGGCGGCGCCCACGGGCCCGCCCGAAGACCTGACCTGGCGCACTCTCGGGATCGCCCGGGTGCCCGTCTCGGCCACGGCCGGACCCACCCGCTTCGACGGGGACGTCTGGTGGTGCTACGCGCACACGCCCACCGGCGCGGCGCTGGCGGCCACCGTGATCCTCGGCCATATGAGCGAGCCGGGCTGGCGGACCGTCACCGACCAGCAACTGGTGGACGGGGGCGCGCGGAGGATGTTCGAGTTCCTGCGCTCCCGGTCCGAGGACACGGTCCGCCCGCCCAACGGCGCGCCCGCCTCCGTGCACATGGGCTTCTCCCTGACGTCGTACACCTCCACCAAGGCGACCGTGGCCCTGCTGATCAAGGGCGACGAGGGGTTCACGGCGACCTCGGTCCAGTTGCGCTGGGACGGCGGCGACTGGAAGGTGCTCCCCCAGGGCAGCGGGTCCCTGTACTCGGAGCCGACGACCGCCTCGAACACCACCGGCTATGTGCTGTGGGGGGCGTGACACATGTGTGACTCCGGCAACCCGGTCGTCAAGTTCATCCTCGGCTTCTTCAAGTTCCTGGCGAACCCGATCGGCGAGGTCCTCAACCAGATCGCGAACTTCGTGCTGTCGGCCGCCTACATGGTGTTCGGGGCGCTCATCGCCGAGATCCCGACCCTGGAGTCGATGAACCCCTCGCAGCAGATCAACCGCCAGACGCAGTGGCTCGTGGTCTATCTGGCGGTCGGCTCGCTGATCTTCGCCGCGGGCAAGATGGCCCTGGAGCGCAAGGGCACCGCGGGGATCACCGCGCTCAAGGGGATCATGCGGGTGGTGCTCGTCTCGGGCGCCGCGACCATGGTCATCGGCAGCGCGGTCGTCCTCTCCGACGCCTACGCCGACCATCTGTTCACGGTGGGCGCCGAGAAGCACCTCGACTCGATCGGCAGTTGCTCGGACTTCGGCGGCATCGGGGCGTTCGCCAAACTGATCCTGGCCTTCCTGCTGCTGCTCTCCGCCATCCTCCAGACGATCCTGCTCTACGTCCGGATGGGCGTCCTGATCGTGCTCCTCGGCACGCTGCCGATGGCCGCCGCGGCGTCCATGACGGACTGGGGCGCCAGTTGGTGGCGCAAGCACCTGGCCTGGCTGATCGCCTGGCTGCTCTACAAACCCGCGGTCGGACTCGTGCTCTACGCGGGCTCGGTGATGCTCAACTCCGGCAAGGGGGAGGACGAGGGCGACGCCACGATCCACACCCGGATCGCCGGTGTCGCCGTGATGCTGCTGTCCGCCGTCGCGCTGCCCGCGCTGCTGAAGCTGATCGTGCCCGCCGTGGGCGCGCTGGGCACGGGCAATCCGGGCGGCGAGGCGATGAGTGTCGCCGGGGGGATCGCCTCCGGCGCGATCCAGCTCGCCGGGCGGGGCAGCCCCTCCAGTGGTGGTGGCTCCGGTGGGGCGGGCACCCGCGGTCCGTCCGGAGCGGCCTCGTCCGGGGGCGGCGCCGGGGTGAGCGGCGCGGCGGGCGGCAAGGGCTCACCGGGCACCAGTGGTGCCGGGGGCTCCGCCGGCGGAGGCTCCTCCGGCACCAAGGGCGAGCAGGGCGGACCCTCGGGCGCGGGCCGCGGCGGAGGCAGCGGTAACGGCGCTGGTGTCGGCAGCGGTGGCGGGGGCGCCGGGGCGGCCTCCGGGGCCGGTCGGGCCGCGGCGGTCGCGGGACCGGCCGGAGTGGCAGCCGCCGCCACGGTGGGCGTCGTGGCGGCCGGGACCCAGGCCGCCGCCAGGGGCGCCGCTCAGGGCGTCGAGAGCAACGACCCCCAGCAGGGCAGTTCATGAGGGGCGGCGCGGGACTCCCAGGAGCCGGATTCGCCCGCCCCGCCCCGCCCCCGCCTCCCCTGCGCGTCCTGTGAACGACCGCCGGGCTCCACCGCCCCCTGGGAGCCCGGCGGTCCCCCGCCGACGCGGGCGACCGCGCCGGTTCCCTCCCCCCTTCCGACCCTTCCGAGAAAGGCCCCCCATCGATGTCCAGCGAAGCCGCCACCCATCCGACCTACGGCAACTGGCGCAGGCCCCGCAGGCCGGGCCTCGGGCCGCTCGGCATGGTCGGCACCTTCGGGGTCTTCGGCGGGCTGGTCCTCACCCTGCTGGCGTCCCTGATCTCGCTCACGGCCGCCCTGATCGTGGCCCTCCCGATCGCGCTGGTCCTGGCCCCGCTCACGGTCCGCACCCAGGACGGCCGCAACGTCTACCAGTTGGTCACCCTGCGTATCGGCTGGCTGCGCCGGAAGTCGAAGGGCGCCCATCTGTATGTGTCGGGGCCGATGTCGGCCCGGCCTGGCGGGCGGTTCCGGCCGCCGGGGCTGCTCAACAAGGTGACCGCGACGGAGGGACGGGACGCCTACGACCGCCCCTTCGGCGTCCTGCACCACCCGACCCGCAACCTCTACACCATCGTCCTCGGCTGCGAACCCGACGGCGGTTCGCTGATCGACCCGGACCAGGTCGACGTCTGGGTGGCGCTGTGGGGCGAGTGGCTGGCCCGGCTGGCGCACGAACCGGGGCTGCGCGGCGCGTCGGTGATCGTGGAGACCGCCCCGGACTCCGGTACCCGGCTCGCCCACGAGGTGCTGCCCCGTATCCATCCGGACGCCCCCGCCGCCGCCCGCGCGGTGATGGAGGAGGTCGTCGAGCGTTATCCGATGGCCTCGTCCGAGATGCACACCTACATCACGCTCACCTACAGCGTCCCCGGCGTCCAGCGCCGTAAGAAGGACGAGGTCATCGCCGATCTCGCGATCCGTATCCCGGGGCTGCTGAGCGGACTGGTCGCGGCCGGGGGCGGGGCCGCGTACCCGCTGTCGGCGGAGCGGATCGCCGAGGTCGTACGGGTCGCCTACGACCCGGCGGTGGCCGGTGACGTCCTCACCGCCCGCGCCCAGCACGGCGGTACGGGGCTGGAGTGGGACGACGCCGGTCCGGCGGCGGCGGTCGAGACGGTGAACGCGTACCAGCACGACTCGGGGGTGTCCCGGACCTGGCTGATGACGCTGGCGCCGCGCGGCACGGTCCGTTCCTCGGTACTGCGGGGGATGCTGGAGGCGTCGCCCGTCACCCGGCGCAAGCGGGTCGCGCTGGTCTACCGGCCGATCGACCCGGCGACCTCGGCGCGGATCGTGGAGGCGGACCGGCGCAGCGCCCAGTTCATGGCCACGTCCGGCAAGGGCATGGTGCAGGCGCGGGCGGCCACCGAGGTGCGGGCGGCCGAGCAGACCGCGGCGGAGGAGGCGTCGGGCGCGGGCCTGGTGGAGTTCTCGCTGATGCTGACGGTGACCGTCGACACGCTGGACGAACTCGCGGACGCCAGTGTGGCCGTGCGGAATCTGACGGCGGCGTCCCGGGTCCTGATGCGCCCGGCGGACCGGATGCAGGCAGCGGCGTTCAGCTGCACCTTGCCCGCCGGAATCCTCCCGTGGGAGCAGACCCTCGTACCCCACGAGTTGCAGGAGGCCCTGTGAGCGGGCGGACGGGCACGGGCGGGGAGGGGACGCGGGTGAACGAGCGGACCGGGATACGCGGGGCAGCGGACGGCACGGGCGGGGAGGGGACGCGGGTGAGCGGGCGGACCGGGACGGACAGGACGGCGGACGGCACGGGCCGGCAGCGGACACCGGCGAGCGGGCGGACGAGATCCAGCGGGGACACGGACCGCACGGGCCGGGAGCGGACACCGGCGAGCGGGCGGACAGGATCCGGCGGGGACACGGACCGCACGGGTCGGCAGCGGACACCGGCGAGCGGGCGGACAGGATTCGGCGGGGACGCGGACGGCACGGGACCGGAGGGCGCGCGATGAGCGGGCGGCGGGAGCGCAGGCAGGCGGAGCTGGCGGACCGGGTCGCGGAGGAACGGCAGGCGGGGCTGCTGCCGGAGCGGGAGCCGGTGGAGAGGAAGCCGCCCGCGCGGTCCCGGCCGCTGTATGTGCCGCCGCGCGGCTGGCTGGGCGCGGGTGGCGGCCGGGTCGGCTACCTCGATCCGCCGACCATGTGGCGGGCCACCACCGTGCAGGCGTGCGGCATGTGGCCGTTCTCCGCCGGGTCGGGGTCCCCGATGACGGGGGTGCCACTCGGGCAGCATCTGTTCACCGGGGCCACGGTCTGCGGTGACCCGCTGAACTGGTTCACCCGCGCCCGGTACATCTCCAACCCCTCGCTGTTCATGCTGGGGATGCCCGGTCTGGGCAAGTCGACGCTGATCAACCGGATGCTGATCGGGCTGTCCGCGACCGGGGTGGTGCCGCTGGTGCTGGGCGACCTCAAGCCGGACTACGCGGACACCGTGCGGGCGCTGGGCGGACAGGTCATCTCCATCGGGCGCGGCCGGGGCGGCATCAACGTGCTGGATCCGGGCGCGATGGGGGCCGCCGCGCGGCGGATCGGCGGCAAGGCGGGCGAGGTGCTGCTCGCGGAGGCGCACGGCCGGGTGCTGAACATGGTCGCCGCGCTGATCACCATCGTGCGCGGCCGGCCGATGGACGACCATGAGCAGTCCGTGCTGTCGGCGGTGCTGCACCAGTTGCGCGAACACCCCCCGGCGGGGCGGCCGGTGCTGCTGCCCGATGTGCTGCGGGTGCTGGCCGAGGGACCGGACCGGGTACGGGCGGTGACCCTGGACCGGGGTGACGTGACCCGCTACCGGGACGCCGTGGACCCGCTGCACCGCTCGCTGCTGGGCATCCTGGACGGACCGCTCGGCGACACGTTCGCCTCCGAGACCTCCACCCACATCGACCCGGACGCGCCCGCCGTGTGCATCGACATCTCCGGCATCGGCGAGGCGGACACCCAGCTGACCGCCGCCGCGATGCTGGCCGCGTGGTCGGACGGGCTGGGCACGGTGGCCGCCTCGCACGCCCTCGCGGACGCCGGACTCGCGCCCCGGCGCTGGTTCTTCACGGTCCTCGACGAGCTGTGGCGTCCGCTGCGGGCCGCGTCCGGCATCGTCGACCGGATCGACGCGCTGACCCGTCTCAACCGGTCCCTCGGACTCGGCGACGCGAAGATCACCCACACCCTGAAGGACGCCGAGGCGCTCGGCACCGACGCGGACCGGGCCAAGGCGCGCGGCTTCGTGGAGCGGGCCGGGATGGTGGTGTGCGCGGGGCTGCCCAAGGCGGAGATGGAGGACCTGGGGCGGGTGGTGGGCCTGTCCCGGCGGGAGATCGACCTGGTGTCGTCCTGGTCGTCGCCGCCCGGCTGGGGGGTCACCGGGGAGAACGAGGAGCCGCCCGGCCGGGGCCGGTTCCTGATCAAGGTCGGTGGCCGTCCCGGCATCCCCATCAAGGTCGCCATCACGGACGCCGAACGCCGGCTGCACAACACCAACACCCGCTGGACGCCGAACGCGGGGGCCGAGGGGTGAGCGGGCGGTCCCCGGGCGGCGGCGGCTCACTGCCCGACCAGCTCCAATGGGCGATCGTCGCGATGGCGGGCGCGGTCCTGCTCATGTTCACCCTGGCCTGGACGGGCGGCACGCTCGGCGCCGGGCTGACCGGCCACGGCTGGGCCGCGCCGCCCTTCACCCTGTCCAGCGCGGGACGGCTGGCGTCGGAGGGGACGGGCACGCTGTGGCCCGGGACCCCGCCCGCCGCCGTGTACGGGGGGATGCTGCTGATGGCGGCGCTGGTGTGCGCGCCCGTGGTGCTCGCCGTCCGGTTCGTGATGGGCCGGTTCACCAAGCCGGGCGGGCTGGCCGGGGCGCGGGAGCTGGCGGCGCTGGCCCCCAAGGGCGTCGAGGCCCGCGCCCGCGAACTGCGCCCCTCCCTGGCCGGGCGCGGGGAACTGCACCCGGACGAGACCGGCAACCTGCTGGGCGACCTCTCCCCCAGGGGCCCGGAGCTGCGCAGCAGTTATGAGGACGTGGAGCTGGACCTGATGGCGCCGCGCGCCGGGAAGTCCACCGGGATCGCGGTCCCCCGGGTGCTGCGCGCGCAGGGCGCGGTGCTGCTCACCTCCAACAAGTCCGACGTGTTCGCGGTGACCCGCGCGGCGCGGGCGGACGCGGGCACGGTGTGGACGTTCGACCCGCAGGGCATCGCGCACTCGCCGCGCGCCATGTGGTGGGACATGCTCGCCGAGTGCCACACCATCGAGGGCGCGCGCAGGCTGGCCGGGCACTTCGTGGCGTCCGTCAACGACGACACCGCGAAGAAGGACTTCTGGATCGCCGCCGCGCAGAACACCCTCACCGCGCTGTTCCTGGCCGCCGCGCGCGGCCGGGCGCCGGTCTCCGAGCTGCTCACCTGGCTCGCCGACCCCGCCGACCGTACGCCGATCGACCTCCTGCGCGATGTGGGGCTCCCGGCGATGGCGGAGCAGTTGCAGGGCACGATCCGGGGCGCGGTGGAGACCCGGGACGGCATCTACGAGACCGCCCGGCAGACCGTGTCCTGTCTCCTCGACCCGGAGATCCTCGCCTGGGTCACCCCGGACCCGGAACTGCCCGAGTTCCGCCCGGACCTGCATGTGCTGGGCACCGACACCCTGTATCTGCTGTCCAAGGACGGCGGTGGGTCGGCGGCCGGGGTGATCGCGGGCATGGCCGACGCGACGATGCGGGCGGGCGTGGTGGCCGCCGAGCGGATGGGCGGCCGGCTCGACCCGCCGCTGACGGCGGTGCTGGACGAGGCGGCGAACGTCTGCCGGATCTCCGACCTGCCCGATCTCTACTCGCACTTCGGCTCGCGCGGCATCAATGTGGTGACCCTGCTCCAGAGCTACCGGCAGGGCGCCCGGGTCTGGGGCGAGCTGGGCATGGACGCGCTGTGGAGCGCGGCCACCGTGAAGCTGCTGGGCGCGGGGCTTGACGACGCCGACTTCGTACAGAAGATCTCCACGCTGGTGGGGCAGCACGATGTGCGCACACCGAGCGTCTCGCACAGCAAGGACGGCTCCTCGCGCTCGTACTCCTACCGGCAGGAGGCCGTGCTGCCGCCGGACCAGATCCGGGCCCTGCCCAAGGGGTCGGCACTGCTGCTGGCCACGGGGGTGCGGCCCGCGCTGATCCGGCTGCGGCCCTGGTACAAGGAGCCGGGGGCCGCCGCGATCTCGGCGGCGGCGAAGGCGGAGACGCGGGCCATCACGGAGCGGGCGGCGGGTCGGCTGCCGGGGGCGACGGCGGTGCCGTCGGGGGTTTCATCGGGGGGCTCGTCCGGGGTGCCGTTGTCGAAGGGCCGTCACGACCGTCCCGGGGCGCCGAGGGCGGGACAGCCTCGTCAGGGGGACTCTCGGCAGGGGGGTCCTCGCTCGGGGGGTCCTCGCCCGGAGGGTCCTGGCCGCCGGGGGGACTCCCTGCAAGGCGGTCCCCGTCAAGCGGACCCCCGGCAAGGCGGTCCCCGTCAACCGGACTCCCGGCAGGAGGGTCCCGGCCGGGGGAACTCAGGGCAGGTCAGACCCCGTCAGGGGAGCTCGCCGCAGGGGGACTCCCGGCAGCAGGGTCCCCGCCAGGGGGACTCCCGGCAGGTCGGCCCTCGCCAAGGAGACTCCCGTCAGGCCGGACCCCGTCAAGCAAATCCCCAGCAAGTCGGACCCCGTCAAGGGAATCCCCGGCAAGTCGGTCCCCGCCAGGGGGGCTCCCCGCAGGGGGGACCCCGTCCGGGAGAGCCCCGTCAAGCGGACCCCCGGCAGGGAAATCCCCGTCAGGGCGGTCGCCGTGCCGACGGGTCCCGGCAGAACGGGTCCCCACAGGATGGGTCCCGGCAGAACGGGCCCCCTCAGGACGGGTCCCGGCGGAACGGGTCCCGGAACGATCCCCCGCAGAACGGGTCCCGGCAGGACGACCCTCGGCAGAACGACCCTCGGCGGGACGACCCCCAGGACGCCGCGCGAGCGTGACCGCACGCAGCACCAGCTCCACCGGGCCGTACCGAAAGCGCCGGGTCAGCAACGCTCCCGCGGTGAGCTGGGCGGCGTACAGGACGAGGCAGCCCGCGACGACGGCGGCGGCGCCCACCCGGTCGTAGAGCCCGGCGCCGTAGCCGGTGAAGACCAGGGCGAGGACGAGGGACTGGGTCAGGTAGTGGGTCAGGGCCAGTCGGCCGGAGGCGGCGAGCGCGCCCGCCACGCGGACGGCGGCCCGGCGGCGGGCGGCGCCGAGGAACAGCAGCAGCCCGCAGACGTAGACGGCGGTCAGGGCGGGGGCCGTCAGCACGGACACCGCCTGGCCCAGGTCGAACCAGCGGCTGTCCAGCGGCCCGGCGGTGCACAGCGCGCCGACCACGCCCCCGGCCAGGCCGAGCGGCAGCCAGCGCAGCGCGGTGCGGCGCAGCCACTCCCGGTCCCCGGCGCGCCGCTCCACGAGCCGTACCCGGGCCGCCGCCAGCCCGGCGAGGAACGCGGCGAACACGTCCGGCGCGTACAGCACGTTGGCGGCGATGGCGGGCGGCAGATGGTCCTGGTGGGCGCCGAGGACCGCGCCGAAGTCGCCGCGGTGGGCGGCGATCGTGTCGGCGACCGTGGGGGCGTACTCGGCGGGCGTGACCGGCGTCCCGACGGCGACGGCCAGCAGGCCCTCCAGCGTCAGCAGCGCGCCCAGCAGCACCACCAGCACCACCGCGAGCCGCACGGCCGTCCGGGGCGCGAGGCCGCGCAGCGCGTACAGCGGCAGGGCGAGCAGCGCGTACGCCATGAGGATGTCGCCGGGGTAGAGCAGCACGGCGTGGGCCAGGCCGAGGGCGAACAGGGCGAGGACGCGGCGCAGATGCCGGGGCCCGAACGGGCTGCCCGCGCGGAGCGCGGAACGTTCCTGGAGGACGAAGCTGTAGCCGAAGAGGAAGGCGAACAGCAGATAGAACTTGCCCGACACCAGCGCCGCGACCAGCCAGGCGACCACCCGGTCGAGCCCGCTCGCGTCGGGTCCGCCGCCGAAGCTGTAGTACGGCCCGGCGTACATCAGGGCGTTGACGAGCAGTATCCCCAGCAGCGCGAAGCCCCGGAGCGCGTCGAGCGGCACCACCCGGCGGCCGTCCCCGGCGGACTCGGGCGGCCGGACCGGGCGCGCCTCCCGGACACCGCTGCGCGCGTACGACCGCCCGCCCGCCGCCGGTCCCCCGCCCCCCACCGGCCTGCCATGGTCCCCGGCGGTCATGGTGTCACCGCGATGGCCAGCCCGAAGGCCAGGGTCGCGGAGACGAACCAGCCGAGGGACGGGGCCAGCAGATGGGCCGTGTTCCACAGCCGGGCCGCCGAGGGCCGGGTGCGCGGGTAGACCACGGGCACACTGGCGCCGACCCCGGGCAGCCCGCACAGCGGGGCGTACGCCCCCGGGTCCACGATCTGGAGGCGGCCCCCGTGGTCCGGGAACGCCACCAGGCCGCCGGGGCGCGGGTCGGGGCGCGGTCTGGCCCGTACCGTCCCCGTCGCGTGGGTGCCGCGCAGCCGCAGGCGCAGGGCGAACACGGCGGCGCGCAGGGCGAGCGCCAGACAGCACAGCCCCAGGCCCGTGCACACCGCGAGCAGCGCCGCCTCGGACCACCCGGCACCCATACGGCTCCCTCCCCGGCCCGCGTCAGGCCCTCTCGACTCCACAACGGGCCCCGGACACCGAACGGTTCCCGGCTCCTTGAACCGCTCCGCCGCACGGCCCCGTTGTGTGGGCGGACCACATCCGTGCCCCGCCCCACGAGAGGAGCCCCGGCCCGATGAGACGGACGCCGCGCGCCCGGCGCCACCGCACGCCGACGGTCGCCGCACTGACCCTCGCCCTGACGGCGGCGGTGGCGGCGCAGCCGGCCTGGGCGGAGCCCGGCACCCTCACCGAGGTGCGCGCCGAACTCCAGCGCCTGTACCGGGAGGCGGCGGTCGCCACGGACAAGTACAACGCGGCCGACGAGAAGGTGACCGCGCAGGAGAAGCGGGTCGGCACGCTGCGCACGCAGGTACGGGAGGCCGAGGGCAAGCTGTCCCGGCTGACCGGGCGGGCCGGGGCGGCGGCCCGCTCCCAGTACCGGTCCGGGACCGGCGCCAGTCTCCCGGTCGAGGTGCAGTTCGTGCTGGCGGACGACCCCGAGCGGGCCCTCGACAACGCCACGCTGGCCCGCCAGGCCCAGCAGGGCACGCTGGGCGTGATCACCGCACTCACCGAGACCGGCGAGGAACTGCGGGCCCGCAGCGGCGAGGCCGCCGAGGTGCTGGGCCGCCTGAAGACCAACCGCACGGCCCGGGACACCGAGCGCAAGAAGATCGAGCAGCGCATCGACGCCGCCGAGCGGCTGGAGGCGAGCCTCGCAGCGGAGCAACTGCGCGCGCTGGACGACCTGGACACCCGGGAGGCGAACGCCGCGCAGGACGCGTGGGTGGACACCGGTGTCCTGGACACGGTCGGCACCACCACCACGGCCGCCGGGAAGCGGGCCGTGGAGTACGCGGCGCGGCAGCTCGGCAAGCCGTACATCTGGGGCGCCGAGGGCCCCGGCGGCTACGACTGCTCGGGCCTCACCTCCCAGGCGTGGCTGGCGGCCGGGGTGACCATCCCGCGCACCTCGCAGCAGCAGTGGCAGGGCCTGACCCGCGTCCCGGTCGGCTCGATGCGCCCCGGCGACCTGATCATCTACTACGCCGACGCCAGCCATGTGGCGCTCTACATCGGCGACGGCCAGATGATCAACGCGCCCCGGCCCGGCCGGACGGTGTCGATCGCACCGGCCGGGTCGATGCCGATCCTCGGGGTGGTGCGGCCCGGTGCGTGAACCGACTCTCCCGGGCCGGGACTCGACCCCGCCCGCACCAGCGGCCGGTCCGCCCGATCCGCCCGCCGACGAGTCCCCCAAGGAGTCGCCGTTCATCCTCTACATGGAGGGTCCCGCCTACGCCCAGGCCCTGCGCGGGCTGACCCTGTGGACCCATCATGTGCTGCTGCCGGTGTACGGCCGGGAGGTCACCTCCTCCTCACCTTGGTGTTCCCGCTGGTGGGAGCACGCGGAGGCGATCGCCCAGCTGCACGGCCTGTGGCTGGCCTGGGAGGAGCTGACCGGGCCCGACGCGGACCTGACCGGACCGGCCGCCTGGCACCGCGACTACCTTCCGGCGGTCATGGACGCCCTGCGCGACCCGCAGGGCCCGTTCGCCGGGTGCAAGCCGGGCGCGCACCGGCCGAAGGACACGCCCGTGGTCGACGCGGTGGACCCGTTCGGCCCGCCGCGCGGCCGACGGTGAACCGCCGCCCCGGCGGGTCACGTTGTGCCTGCCGTCCAATCCCCAGTGGAAGGAAGGGCACATGGCACGACGTTCGGAATCACCCCAGTCCGGCTCCGACGGCAGTGACGCCTCCAACGCCAGCAGCTACCACTCCGCCTACATGGTGCAGGACCGGTCCACCGGTGAACGCCGGATCACCGACACCGAGATAGAGCCGGTCCCGGTCCCGGAGAGCGCGCCCGAACTGCCCCAGAACACGGAGGGTGTGTTCCTCGCCTCCGGTCCCGAGGCGACGACGGGGACGTACTTCTCCGTCAACCACGCCAAGGAGAAGGTCAAGTGCTGGTCGGACGCGACCCAGTCGTGGGTGCGGGAGAACCGGAAGTTCATGAGGGACCTCCTGCTCGACTTCACCCCCAACGCGTTCTCGTCCTTCGCCACCGCCTTTCCCGAGCAGGAGATGCCCCTTCAGGTCGCGGCCGGTGTGACCGGGGCGGGCGTCGCCGTCCGGGACGGCATACGCGGCTATCAGCACTACCAGCAGACCGGTGAGGTCTTCACCATGAACAACACCGCCGCGCTCTCGCGTATGAGTGCCGCGGTGTTCAACGCGACGAGCGCCGGGATCAAGGAGAGCCACCCGTTGGCCTCCCGGGCGACGGGAGCCCTGGGCACCGCGGCGTCCGCCTTCGCCGGCGGGCTCGACGTCGCCCAGGAGAACCAGGAGCGCAAGAAGGGCAAGCAGAAGGAGGACGTCGGGAACGAGCGCGGCGGCGAACTCGACCAGGGCTCGGAAGGCCGGGGCGACACCACCGCGTTCTCCACCAACGCCGGGCAGCACCGGCCGCGCGTGCCCCAGACGCAGTCGTCGTCCCAGCGCGGCGGGGAGACGTCGGAGCAGGGGTCGAGTCGCGGGAGCAAGAAGGGCAAGGAGAGCAGCCGCTCGGGCACGGACAAGAAGTACGAACGGCGCAAGGACAACTCGGGCGGCAAGAAGCGCTCGGCCTGACGCCGTCCGCCCCGGCGGGGCTCGCGGCGCCCGGCGTCTCCCCGGCCGCCCCCTGGGCGGCGGGCGGTGCGCTCCGGGGCGTCGCGAGCCGGACGGGGCGGCGGTCCCGGCATTGAACCGCTCGCCCCGGCCCAGCCGTTGTCGCTCCCCGTCAGCACCTGCGACCGGAGAGGGAACACCGTGGCGGACGACGACGACGATCACTCCGCACAGGACAACTCCCTCTACACACCGGGGACCCTGACCAAGCTCGTGAACATGACGTTCCGGCTGCTGGTGGCGGTCCGGGACCTGTTGCGGGCCCTGCGGAGGGAGGAGCGACTCGACCGCGGCCCCGACGACACACAGGGACACATCGTCGGTCCGCGCGAGCGGGACGGACGCCGGCAACTGCCCGACGACCCCGCGCTGCGGCGGGCCGCCGTCGCCCTGGACGAGGCCAGAGAGGAGATCATGGACGCCGACCACTGGTCCACCACCTCCGACCGCAGGTCCGCCGAGGAGCGCTGGACACGCCCGGCCCAGGCAGGCGCCCCCGGCCCCGTAGGGCGGCCCGCCGCACAGCCTTTCGCTCAGCCCTACACGCAGCCTCCCGCGCAACCCGTTACTCAGCCCTTCATGCAGCCCGGCGCCTGGCAGGAGCCGGATCTCTTCGCGCTGGACATGAACCGGCATACCGAGCGGGAACGCAGGGAGCGGGGCGGGCGGGGCGGGGAGGAGAGCGCCGTACGGCCCGTGTCCGAGGTGCCGCCGCCGCGACCGCCGAAGGAGCCGATCGACGGGCGGCGGAACGCCGTACCCGCCGACGAGTTCACGCCTCCCCCGCTTCCGATGAAGCTGCCCCTGGACGCGCCGCAGGGGCGCGCGGCGGAGGAACTGTCCCGGCCCTCGCGCCCCGCGCACCAGGCGGAGCCCGAGCACCAGCCCGTCGCCCCGGTGTCCCCGCTGCTCTCCGAACCCCCCACGCCCTTCCCGGTGTCCCCCGTCTCCCCCGTGTCTCCAGTGACAGCCACGTCGCCCCTCCCCCCTCGGCTGGACGTGCCCCCGCCCGACCGCTCGGACATCGGCGCCGATGTCACCGCCGCGCTCTCCCCCGAGGCGCGGGAGTTCCTCAGGAGCAGCCCGCGGCAGTCCCGGAGCCAGGACACCGCGTCCGCCCGTACCCGCGCGCACGAACCGGTCCGGAACACCACCGGGGCCAGGAAGAGCGCGGGCACTCCACGCCGGCCGGGCGGGCGCTGACCCAGCCGGGCCCTCCCGGCCGCCCGCCCCACCCGGCGTCACCCCCCCCACATCCACACGACGCACGGAAAGGCATGTTCGATGCGCCAACTGCGCAGACGTACCCAACTACTGTTGGCCCTGCTGCTGGTGATCGCCGGGGTCGGCGGCACCACCGCGGTCATCCAGTGGCAGCGCGGCGGTACGTCCATCAACAGCGAGAACGCGGCCGACGTCGGCGGCGCGGATCACACCGTGACGTTCCAGAACCGTACGGACGAACCCCTGTGGATCGGGGCGACCGTCAACGCCGACGGGTCGGCCGCGCTGACCGGGCTGCCCAAGCTGGACCCCGGGCAGTCCGCGACCATCACCGTCCCGGAGCACGCCGGGGCCGGGCACTGGCGCGGGAAGTTCTTCGCCCGCCAGGGATGCAGCGGGGAGGACGGGTCGACGTTCAAGTGCGTGGTCGGGGACTGCGGACCGTACGCCGACCGCTGTGTCACCGGTGAACAGCCCACCAGCCTCGCCGAGTTCAACTTCGATCCGAGGGACGCGCTGGCGCCCTGGTACAACGTCAGCTATGTCAACGCGGTGTCCGTGCCGGTCACCATCACGCCGGACGGTGTGCGGGTGCCGGAGTCGGGCCCCTGCCAGACGATGGGCTGTGCCAAGGACCTGATCGCCGCCTGTCCGCCGGAGAACCTGACCAAGGACCCGGCGACCGGCAGGGCGCTGGTCTGCGTCAACCCCAACCGGGACGCCAAGACGCCGTACAGCGACGCGATCAGCGGACAGTGCCCGACCGCGTACGCCTGGTCGAAGCAGGACACCGAGCCCGGCAACCAGACGGTCCGCCAGTGCACCGAGTGCACCGGCATGACGGTCGCCTTCGGCACCGGCACCGCCGCCTCCCCGCAGAACCCGGTGGAGCGGCCCGGCCCCGACCCGGCGCCCGCGCCGGACGACAAGCAGGTCACCGGCGGCGCCCGGGGCGTCAGCCTCAACCCGGTCCCCGGCGCCGCCGAGGCGCTGACCAACTCCGGTGCCGCCTGGTACTACAACTGGGCGTCCTCCACCGGCCCGCTCGCCAAGCCCCCGGGCATCGAGTACGTCCCGATGATCTGGGGTCCCGGCTCGGTCACCGACGCCGAGCTGAACGCGGCCAAGCAGGAGGGCACCAGCCTGCTCGCCTTCAACGAGCCCGACCACCGGGACCAGGCCAATATGTCACCGGAGCAGGCTCTCGACCTGTGGCCCCGGCTCCAGGCGACGGGGCTGCGGATGGGCGCCCCGGCCGTCGCCTCCGGCGCCGATCTGGAGGGCGGCTGGCTGGACCGGTTCATGAAGGGCGCCGCGGAGCGCGGGCTGCGCGTCGACTTCATCCCCGTCCACTGGTACGGCTCCGACTTCGGGCCGGACGCCGTGAACCATCTGCGGGACTACCTCCAGAAGGTGTCCGACCGCTACGGGAAGCCGGTCTGGCTGACCGAGTACGGGCTGATCGACTGGTCGTCCGGCGCCGCCCGCTATCCGAACGCTGAGGAGCAGGCCGCGTTCGTGCGGTCCTCCACCGAGATGCTCGACGGTCTGGACTTCGTGGAGCGCTACGCGTGGTTCACGCTCTCCACCCAGACCAGCCCGACCGGGCTCTACGACGGGACCGTCCCGAACGTCTCCGGTCAGGCGTACCGCGTGGAGGGCTGAGCGGCTGCCCCGTGGTGAACCGTGCCCACCTGCGTTGAACCGTCCCCACCCGTGAGCCGTTGTGCGGGTGGGGACAGCCCATGAGAACGGCAGCGCGGGGACGGGAAGGGGGGCGGGATGTCAGAGCCGACCGAGCCGCTCGCGTATCCCCCGGGCGTCCGGGTGGCCGAACTCGTCGAGGATCTCCAGCGCCCGTTCCCAGCTGACCCGGGCCGCCCAGGGGTCGCCGGAGGCCAGCTCCACATCGCCCAGATTGCCCAGGGTGTGGCCCTCGCCCCAGCGATTGCCCACGTCATGGTGGGTCTTGAGGGCCTCCTCGTAGAACGCGATGGCGTCGGTGGGCCGCTCCAGCCGGGCGTGGACCGTGCCGAGCAGGTCCAGGACGACGCCCTCCACCCAGCGGTTCCTCTGCTCCCGCAGCATGGTCAGTGCCTGTTCCAGACAGTCGACGGCCTCGCTGAACCGGCCCTGGCGCTGATAGGCGTCCCCGAGGTTGGCCAGGGTGATGGAGACGCCCCAGGGATTGCCCGCGAGCCGGTGCAGGGCCAGTCCGCGGCGGATGTGGTCGACGGCCTCGGGCAGGCGGCCCGCCTGGAGGTAGGCGTCACCGAGATTGCTGACGGTGGAGATCCGGCCCTGGGTGTCACCGAGTTCCCGGAAGAGGTCCTTCGCCTGCCGCAGATGGGCCACGGCCTCGTCGTAGCGGGTGGCCGCGCGCAGCGCGTTGGCCTGGTCCGTGAGGGCGCGGGCCTCGCCCGCCCGGTCACCGGCGGCGCGGGCGGCGACGAGCGCGGTGCGGGTGGTGTCCAGCCAGTCGGTGTGGTGACTGCGCAGATAGAAGAAGCCCCACAGCACGGCGGGCAGCCGCCAGGCGATGCCGTGCAGTCCGGCGGCGGCGGCCTGCTGCACCGCGCCGACCAGATTGACCCGTTCGTCCTCGCACCACTGCAACGCCTGCTCGTGCCCGGCGAACTCCAGCGGCCGGCAGCCCTCGGGGGGCGGGTCCAGCGGAATCCGGGGCCGCTTCGGGGTGAGCAGCGGGTAGGCGGCGTCGGCGGTGTGCAGATACCAGGCGAGCAGCCGCTCGACCGCCCCGTCCCGCTCCTCGGTGGACTCCTCCGCCGCGACCCGTTCGGCCGCGTACACCCGCAGCAGGTCGTGCAGGGTGTAGCGGCCCGGGAAGTGCTCGGTCAGCAGATGCGCCCGGGTCAGCTCGCCGAGCAGCCGCCGCGCCTCCTTCGGGGTCAGCCCGGCCAGCCCGATCGCGGCGGGCGCCGAAAGCTCCGGGCCGCAGTGCAGCGCCAGCAGCCGGAACAGCCGCGCCGCGGGCGCCGACAGCGCCTGGTACGACCAGGAGAACACCGCCCGTACATCGGTAGTCAGATCGTCGTCCCCGGCCTCGAAGGCGTCCAGGCTGCCATGGCTGTCGCGCAGTTCGGCGGCGACCGCGGCGAGCGGGAAGGCGGGGTGCGCGGCGGCGCGGGCGGCGACGATGGCCAGCGCCAGCGGCAGCCGGGCGCAGCGGGCGATGATCTCCGCGGTGGCCTCCGGCTCCGCCGCCAGCCGCCGCGCCCCCAGCCGCCGGGCCAGCAGGTCGTGCGCCTCCTCGACGGTGAGTTCCTCCAGGGTCAGCGGATGGGCGCCCTCGCCGACCACCAGGCCGGTGAGCCGGTTGCGGCTGGTGACGATCACCAGACAGCCGCGGGCGCCGGGCAGCAGCGGCCGTACCTGCTCGGCGTCGCGGGCGTTGTCCAGCAGGATCAGCATCCGGCGCCGGTCGAGGAGCGTGCGGTACAGGGCGGCCTGGGCGGCCAGTTCCGCGGGGATCTGCTTGGGCGGGACGCCGAGCGCGTCGAGGAAGGTGCGGATGGCCTCGCCGGGCGCGACGACCGCGCCGGACGGGTCGAAGCCGCGCAGATTGAGATAGAGCTGCCCGTCCGGGAAGCGGTCGGCGATCTCGTGCGCCCAGTGCACGGCCAGCGCGGTCTTGCCGACCCCGGCCATCCCGCCGATCGCGCTGATCACCACGGTCGACGGGGCGCTGCCGGGGGCGGGCAGCAGCGCCCGCACCTTGTCGAGTTCGGGTCGGCGGCCGACGAAGGTCAGCAGATCGCCGGGGAGTTGGGCGGGACGGGCGGGGGGCGGCGGGGCGGCCCGGTCGGAGTCGGGACCGGACTCGGGACCGGATTCGGGGTCCGTCGTGGAGGCGGGACCGGTGGTGTCCGGGTCCTCGGGAGGTGCCTTCGGCTCGACCGGCTCCATTGCGCTGGTGACCGGCGTCCCGGAGTCGGTGGCGACGAGTATCCGGTCGTGCAACCGCCGCAGTTCCGGGCCGGGTTCGATGGCCAGCTCGCTCCTCAGGGTGTGCCAGGTACGCCGGTACACGGCGAGCGCCTCGGCGCGGCGGCCGGAGCCGTACAGGGCGAGCATCAGCAGCCGGCTCAGCTCCTCGCGCAGCGGATGCGCACCGGTCAGCGAGAGCAGTTCGGGGATCACATCGCGGTGCCGGCCCAGCTCGATGTCGACGGCCAGCCGCGTTTCGAGCGCGCCGAGCCGCATCTCGCCGAGACGGGAGCGCTCGGTCTCGGCGGCGCCGCCGGGGAGGCCCGCGAGGGCCGCGCCCTGCCAGGCGTCGAGGGCGGTGTGCAGCAGCGCGGCGGCGGCGGTGGGTTCGCCGGAGGAGCGCAGCCGGTGCGCCCGCTCCACCCGCCGTTCGAACACGGTGAGGTCGAGGGCGTCCTCGCCGAGCCGTACGCGGTAGCCGTCGCCGACCGAGACGATCACCGGGGACCCGGCCGTACCGCGGCCCGGTTCCAGCACCTTGCGCAGCCGTGACACATAGGTCCGCAGCACCGAAACGGCGGCCTGGGGTGGTGCGGAGCCCCATACGGCGTCCAGGAGTTCATGCAGGCCGGTGGGGCGTCCCTGGCGCAGGAGCAGGGTGGCGAGGACCACCCGCTGCTGCGGAGAGCCAAGCTCCAGTTCCTGTCCGCCCCGCCAGGCCCGGACCGGCCCCAGTACGGCGAAGGACACCAACTCTTCCCGGGGGTTCACGCGCCGCACTCTACACAGCGCGTGTTTTCCCCCGTCGATTGAACCGTTCGACCAGCAGGGGCCGTTGCGGTAGCGCCGACAACGCCTGAGAGGAGTGCGCATGAGCCGGGGTGAGGAGTTCGACGAGCCCATCATGGGGGACGACCATTTCGCGGTGGTCATCGCCGGGGACGGCTCCGCCACGATCGACGGCGGTCCCGTCACGATCGAGGCCGGTCAGACAGCCGACGCGGCGGTCCTGGACGCACTGCACGACCGGGCCCACGCACGCGGCGGCACCGTGACGGCCACGATCTCGGACCCGTCCGCGGCGTATGTGGCGCACATCGAGGTCGCCCCGGACGGCTCCAGCCGCCTACTGGAACAACGCGAGGCGCCCACACCGGACCTCGGACCCGTGATCGTCCCCGTGGACGTACCCGAGCTGCACGGCGACGAGGACGACGACGATGCGTACGAGGAGGAGGACGAGGACGACGACGACGAAGCGGACGGTCACGGCGATTTCGCGGTCGACTGGACGAAGCGGGACGTCGACGATGACGCCGCCGACGACGATCCGGGCGAATCGTCGTACACCTTGCCCGAGCCCCCGCCCCTGAGCGCGGACGAGGACGACGACCCCTCCCAAGGACGGTACGACGAGGACGACGACGACGGGTACGACGACCCGGACGACCGTTTCGAGGACGACCACTACGACGACGCCCCGGAGGACGACCGGGACCACGACCCCGCACCCGCCCCCGAACCCGCCCCCGTCTCCGCCCTGCACCGCTCGCTGCCCCCGGCCCTGGTCAGGAAGATCGACCGCAAGGAGCGGGCCCGGCAGTCGGACGACGAGTACACGCCGTCGGGGCTGTTGCAGCGGCCTCTGATCGTCGCGCCCGCGGCGCTCGCCGTGGCCGGGATCGTGGTGGTGTCGCTGGTGGTCGTCGGCAGCGGGGGCTCGGGGGACGATCCCCAGCAGGCGTCCGCGCGGACCGGCGTCCAGGAGTCCGGGTCCCCGTCGGCGCAGAAGGACTTGCCCGCGCCGACGTTCAAGGTGGAGGTGACCCCGCCGTCGCTCACGGCCTCGCCGTCGCCCTCCACATCGCCGAAGCCCTCGCCGTCGACGAGCGAGCGCGACCCGCAGGGCGAGAAGGCCCCGCCGCCGCAGGTGACGGTGACGGCGACCGAGCCGGGGAGCGTGCGGACGGTGACGGCGAAGCCCAAGGCGGACACCGCGGCCAGTGCGGTCAAGCGGCTCGCCAAGAGCGATCCGGGCGGACGGCACATCTGCTACCGGGCGTTCGTGTCCGGGATCGGCTGGCAGAAGCCGGTGTGCGACGGGACGATCGCCGGTACCACCAAGCAGAACCGAGCGATCAAGGCGCTGAACCTCGCGGTGTACAACACCGGAGGCACGGCCGCCAACGCGGTGCGGTACGACAGCGATTCGACCGACAACGAGGGCGACTGGCAGCCGAGTTGGACCGCGGTCACCGGGGACGGCCGGGACATCTACATCGGTGACACCTCCATCAAGTACATATCGGGCATGGCTCTGAACGTCGGCAGCGGCAGGGTCTGCGCCACGGCCAAGGTCAAGGGCTACGACTGGGGGACGCACGGCTGTGCCGACGCCCGCCCGGCCTTCGCCTTCAACGGCTCGATGGAGAACCAGCGCTATCTGGAGGCCGTCACGTTCACGGTGCCGGGGTAGCCGTCAGGATCGCGTGGAGGTGGTCCGGCGGAGGGGCGATCGCGGGGCCGCTACCAGGCCCCGCGCGGACCCTCACCGATCCGGCAGCGCGGGCAACGGCACGGGGGCCAGCGTCGGGTGCCGATGCCGGGGGGGCACCTCGCCGGGCCGGTACACGATCAGGGGGGTGCGGTCGAGGCGTTCGCCGTCCGGACGGACCCGGTAGGTCTCGATGGTCAGGTGCGAGGCGCCCGGGGCGGGGGGAGTACCGGCGTTCACCGCGCCTCCACCTCCCCGCCGTCACCCTCACTGGACGGCTGCCGGGGAATGTGCCGGTCGATCAGCTTCCGCAACCGCCGCACCTCGCGCTGGAACTCCGGATCGCTGGTGAGTGCGTCCTGTACGGGGTCGGTGTACTCGAAGGTGTGGCAGCCCGGATGACCGTCGAACAGGGTGCACACCTCATCGGCAGCCGTCGGCCCGGAGGGCGTGTTGCAGTCGGGCACGACCCGGAACGTGTCGGGCGGGCAGCCGTCCGCCCACTGGGCCCACACCTCCCCGTCGCTGGGATCGTCCAACTCCCACACCAGGTCGTGATGACGGCCTCCGGAGTGCTCCTGGAGACAGCAGCGCAGCGAGCGGGCAACGGTGTCCGGGGCGGAATCCTTGACCGACACGAACATGATCGCGATCAGGTCGACGGGCATCACGGTTTCCGTGCCGCACATCCGGGGCGGGGGCATGGACCGGCCCGGCTTGGTCAGCGAGACCACCGGCCACCTCCTGGCATCGTCTGCGGGGTGGACGCGTCCGCGCACACAGCGCGCACCGAGTCTTCAGCGGCCCGCCGCAGCGTGAACGCGAGGGCGCGCCGACGCCACCGTTCCCGCTCGCTCTCCTGCCAGTCACGGACCCGTTCCCGCTCCCGGGCACGGTCGTCCTCACCGGCCGGGTAGTACGGCCGCACCAGCACCGCCGTACCGGCGTCGAACACGAACTGGTCCCGCTCGGGACGCGACCACGCACGCTCCCTGACCGGCATGTCGACGGTCACCGGTGCGTCCCCGGGCGCTCCCGCGCCGTGCCGCCTGCCCCCTACCGGCCGGTCGGCCCGCCGACGCCCGGTAGGGGGCAGCAACACCTGTAACAGCCACCCGAAGAACAGACCGAACCGCTTCATCGCGTCCTCAACTCCCGTCCAGTGGTGGCCTGGGCGGGTGTCCACGTCGGCCACGGCGTCGCGCTTGCCAGCCATGCCTTACTCCCTCGGTCACCCGCCGGTTTCAATGCGTGACCAGATGAGCACAACTAGCCCTATGCTGATGGGCGTTGAGGCTGTCTACTCACAGCCCCGAACATCGTTCGAGGCTGCTTCGAGAGAAGCATGGGAGGTCAGAGCATGGATCTCGACGGTTCCGGCGAGATTTTGAGTCCCTTTGAGGTTTTCGGACGCGATGTAAGGGAGCTGAGGACAGCACGCAAGATCACCACAACAGGACTGGGGAAGGCGGTCGGCTACTCAGCGGCGTACGTGTCCAAGGTTGAGCGAGCGCTCTTGCATCCGAGTGAGAAGTTCGCTGTGGGGTGCGACGGTGTTTTCGGCACCGGGACGATGCTTGCTCGGCAGTACATTCGAGCGCTTGAGGGGGACCACCCCTCATGGTTCGTGCCGTATCTCCAGTACGAGCGTCAGGCGCGGCAGATCTTCGCCTACTCGACGCTGTGCCCGAACGGGCTTCTACAGACACCGGAGTACGCGCGTGCGCTGTACGGGATGAGCGTTCCCCGCCTCTCGGAAGAGCAGGTGGAAGCCAAGATAATTGCGCGTATGGCACGGCGGGAGATCATGGATCGCACCGACCCTCCCGCGCCAGAGATTTGGGTGGTTCTCCACGAGGCGTGCCTACGGGTCGCGGTCGGCGGTCGGCTCGTAATGGCTAGCCAGCTCCAGCGCTTGCTGGATGACGCGAAACGGCGGAACGTGTCTCTTCAGCTCCTACCCAACACGGCCGTGCCGGTCACAAGCCGCCCGTTTACGGTACTCACCTTTGAGCGCGCGCCCATGGTGCTTCACGCTGAAGGTCCGCAAGGTGGACGGCCGCAAGACGCACCCAAGATCACGGCGGCTGCCATGGCCACTTACGATCGGCTACGGGCAGAAGCCCTTGGCCGCGATGACACGCTCAGCACCATTCGGAAAGCCCTTGAGGAGTACACACGATGACCCCCCGAACTCCGCCCGCACACACGTGGGTCAAGTCCAGCTACAGCGATTCCAATGGGGGTGACTGCGTTGAATGGTCCCCCGCTCACGCGTCCGCTACCGGCGTCGTCCCCGTCCGGGACAGCAAGCACCCCGACGGCCCGGTCCTGATGCTCTCCCCCGACGCGTTCGCGGGACTGGTGACGTTCGCGCGCACCGCAGATGTCGGCTAGCGCCGACCGATCCCGTAGAGCCCCGTCCGGTCGCGTGATACCAAACCGCCTATGAGAGGTACACCCGATGACCGACACTTCTTCTCCGCCCCTGTGGGTGAAGTCCAGCTACAGCGACTCCAACGGGGGTCAGTGCGTTGAGTGGGCCCCTTCTCACGCGTCCGCTACCGGCGTCGTCCCCGTCCGGGACAGCAAGCACCCTGACGGACCTGTCCTCATGCTCTCCCTCGAAGCGTTCGCGGGACTGGTGACGTTCGCGCGCACCGCAGATGTCGGCTAGCGCCGACCGATCCCGTAGAGCCCCGTCCGGTCGCGTGATACCGGACGGGGCTCCGTCGTTCCAAGGGTCGGGGTCGAAGACGGCGGCCGGGATGCCGTACACCAGCAGCTCAAGCAGGAAGCCGCACAGATGGCCCGCGTCTTCCGGGTCCTGGAGGTCGAGAACGACCAGCTCCGCAAGCAAACGGCCGAAGGCCGCGGAAATGTCTGCTTCCTGCCGCATGCCCGCTGAGACTGGCGCGGTCGGGCACCCGGCCGAGCTGCCCGGCCGTGCCGGTGCTGGTCGCAGGACAGGTCAGATCCAGGTGTAGTTCTGGTCTGTGATCGGCTCCAGCTCGAACCTGCGCACCGGGGCCCCGGGGCCGTCGAGTTCGGCGATCTGCTTGCCGATCGGCGGGAAGAGCGGCAGGCCATCGACCTTGCGGTAGTCGTGCCACTCGATGGTGCCGACCTCGTGGCTGCCGTCGGGGAGCTCGTCGAACTCCTGGGTGGCGAGCTGAGCACGGACCTCGGGGGTGACGTGGAGCCGGTAGATCAGGTGGAACTTGCGGGGCGGCGGGGTCGGGCCGGGCCGGGTGATCCGGGCGTCCGCCATCCAGATCAGCTCCGGCTCGGCGGATGCCTGGTCGCGCCCGAGGCCGAGCTCCTCTTCGAGCTCGCGCAGGACGGCCTCGCGGTAGTCCTCGCCGTCCTGCACGTTGCCGCCGATGGTGGTGTAGTGCACGGAGTCGGCCCGGTCCCGTCGCAGCAGCGCGACGTCGTCGCCGCAGAAGACCAGGCCGGTGACGCGGACCTTGATCCTGCTGAACGGCTTGGGCGTCGTCGCTTCGGTGGTGCTCATCGAGGTGATCTCCTTGATGGGATGGGGTTGCGCTGGAGGTTTCCAGCGGGCCCTCCCGGCCCAACAGCCGGGTGGATTCGGTGTGGTGAGCTCTAGCTTGCCCCGGGGAAGCCGTGGGCCGAGCGCGCGTCGGCCTGGGCGATGTGTTCGATCTCGACGCCGGTGAGAGTGAAGCTGCGAAGCCGGCAGCCGGTTGAGCGCATGACCGGGGCGAGGTGGCAGGGGTCCATCTCCTCGATGAGGACGGTGGGCTGCTCGGTCGGCGGGTTCTTGCGGCCGGTGACGCCCAGCGGCAGGCGGCTGCCGGTCCAGGGCAGCGGGGTGATCCGCCAGATCGGTCCGCGGACGGTGGAGAGGCCGGCCTGCCCGAAGCCGCGCTCCTCCCGCAGGGTCATCGGCTCGCCGTCCGTGGCGGACAGGCCCCGGAAGAGATGGAGGGCGCGTCCCTGGTTGACGATCTGCCCGGTGTCGATGGTGAAGTCCCGGGAGAAGAACTCGGCGGCCGGGTAACCAGCGGTCAGGAGCGCGCGGGCGTGGACACCGACCATCGGGATCACCCGCTCGCGCAGGTGGGCGGCGGCTGCCTTGTCGACGGGGTCGAGGGCTTGGGCCTTGAAGCGCAAGGCGGACAGCACGGCGTCGATGTCGCTCGCGGTGGCATCCGGGAACGCCTCGCGCCGGGCCAGGCCCCGGGCGGCCTTGTGGTCGAGCAGGGCGTTCAGGAAGTGGCGGGTGGCATCGGTGTAGCCGGACTTCTTCCGGGTCTCGGTGGCCGGGTAGATGTTCAGGGCGGTGAAGCGGCCGTCGGGGTGGAAGTCGGGGTCGGCGCTGTAGTAGTCGCCGTCGGCGTTGGTGAAGCGGTGCAGGTCCACGGGGGTGGCCCGGTGCTGCACGGCCAGGACGCCGGAGAGGGCGCCGTGGACGGTGGCGCTGTCCAGCTGGGCGGCGTCGGCGGTGACGTGGAGGTAGGGCCGACCGGGGGTGGAGAGGACCGGCTGGTTGCGCTCGTCCAGACGCTCGATGACGGTGACCGGCAGCTGGCCCTGGTCGGGCTGGGCGGCGATCAGCAGGTGCGGGCCGACCTTCAGGACGTGGTGGCCGTCGATGTGGGTGTCGGTCAGCTCGGCGATGCCGACCAGCGGCGCGAAGCGCATCTCGACGGCGGCCGTGGCGGCGCCGTGGCCGAGGCGGTCCAGCAGCGGCCGGTAGATCCGCAGGGCGTGGGCGAGGTCGGCGGTGTACTGGTCGCGTGAGGTGCCGGGGGCCTTGCCGATGTAGCCGGTGGCGTACGGGGTGAGGGAGAAGCGGATGCCGTCGAAGACCTCGCCGAGGCCGGCGACGATGCGTCGGTGCATCTCGGTCAGGCGGGCGTTCTGGGCGGAGAACCCGACCGACGACGTGCGGATCTTCACCCCGAGGACGTCGTGGGCGAGCTCGGCGTACGTGTCCAGGTAGGGATAGGAGCTGATGTCGTTGTCCAGGTAGGGGAAGACCACGCCGGGGCGGTGGATGCGGCCCTGGGCGATGCGCACGCCCCGGGCGGCGGCCTCGTCGGCGAGGGCGGTCATCAGCTGGGTGAGGCCGCGCGGGGTGAAGCGCCACAGGTCGCTGCCGGCGGCCTGGCTGCACATCGCGCACTTGTTGATACAGCCGACCTCGGCGGCGAGGTACTGCAGGCGGGTGAGCGCGTCGTCGGGGACGGCGGCGAGCTGGTCGCGGAGGCTGGGCATCGTTGCGGTGGTCACGGGGCGGTTCCTCCTTGGTGGTCGGCGGGAATGAGGTGCTGGTCGAAGGAGGCCAGGAGTTCGCGGCTGGCCTTGGAGAGGGTGTGCGGGTCGGCGAAGGGGGCGTCGGCGGCCGTGGTGATGCCTTCGGCGGTGCCGAGTTCGGAGCCCGGCTCGCAGATGGCGCCAGGGGCGGGGAGGTTGGCGAGCAGGACTTCACCGGGCCCGGCGTCGGCCGGGTGGGCGCCGGCTCGCACCCACCGAAGGTGGCCTTCGTGGACGCGGTAGACACCGGGCAGAGCGAGGTGGGGGCCAAGGTGGACGGGCACCTCACCGCGGTGGCGGAGCTTGAGGTAGAAGGGCCCGGGGGCGGCCCCGGTCGCGACGCCGACGGTGGCCGAGTTGAAGTCGTCGGGGTCCGGCAGCCAGGTGACCGGGTGGTCGAGCATCGTGGTCAGGTGGGCGATCAGGAACGGGGGCAGGCCACGCAGTCGCTGGTTGACCGCCGAGACCTCGGTCGTACCCTGGTTGCGGCAGTTGATCTCGTTGAGGAACACCTCGCCGTCGGCGGTCAGCAGGGCGTCGATGCCGAACAGGCCCTTCATCCGGTGCTTGTCCCAGGCCCAGGTGGCGATCCGCACGGCCGCGTCGACCAGGCGGGCGGCGGCGTCCTCGGGCCAGGGCAGGCACCAGGTGTTGCCGCCGCTCTTGCCCGCCGCGATCCCGGCCTCGGGCACCCCGACGGCCTTGTGGGACGGGCGGTCGACATAGACCCGCAGGCGACCGGCGTGGTCCGGGACGGACAGCACGGTGGTGTTCGAGGACCAGCCGGTGACGAAGGCCGTCACCCGGTAGGGGCCGGTCATCTCGGCGGCCCGCGCCAGGTCGGCTCCGTCGTTGACGAACACGGTCCCCCGGCCGCCGGAGTCCGCGCCGCACTGCACCACCACCCGGTTCGAGCGCACGAGACGACGGAGCTCGCGCAGGCCGGGCAGGGTGCCGTCGATGCGGGCGCCGGTCAGGTGCAGGCCGGCCGGGACGCCGGAGTGGTCGAGGATGTCGCCGAAGTTCGCCTTGTCCTCGACCTCCGCCCGCAGGACAGCGTCGACGGCGGCCACCGTGCCGCGCGGCCCGGCCCACCGCCGCAGCCGGTCGGTGGCGTACCAGGCCGCGATGACCGGCCGCCTGTGGCGGCGGACAGCCGCCTGGGCACTACGGTCCAGGTCGGCCATCCAGGACCGACGCTGGGCGATGCCGCGAAGCGAGGTCCGGCCCTCCAGCGTCAGCGCTTCGAAGGGCGAGGCCGACACCCACGGCTCGTAGCAGCCGATGGCCAGCGCCGGGCGGGCAGCGGCGATCGGCGACGGCCCGGTGTACGAAGTGCGTCCACTGCTGGCGAACCGCTCGGCACTGACCAGCGACCGCCCGCCGAGGGCGGTCTCCAGCTCGTGCTCGGCGGCCTGCCACAGGCCGGTGTCGTGTCCGGGCATGGGCAAGGTCATGCGGTCCACCTGTATGCGGGCCCGGGGGTCGGCAGGGTGAACAGGGCGGCGGCGGCGAGGACCTGGTCAGTGATCTCCTCGGGCGAGTGCTCGGCCGTGTCGAAGATCAGGAGGTTGCGGTGGCGTCGGCCGACGAAGTTCAGCAGGCTCGCGTTGAAGCGGGCCGCGAACTGCGGGTCCTCGACGCTGCGGCGGTCGGCGGCATCCACGTCCGCCCGCATATCCATCCGCTCGCGCCGCACCTGCGGACTGGCGTGCAGGTACACGGCCACGTCGAACGTGGCGAACACCCCGCTGGCCCACAGCGCGAGGGCGGCCGTGAGGTAGGGGCCGCCCGCCAGGCCGAAGGCGATGGTCCGGTCCGCGTAGCCGTCCTGGACGATCACCGCGTCGGCGGGCCGGGGCGGGTCGATGTGGGCGAGGAGTCCGTCGAGGGCGTACCCGCCGACGAGGAAGGCCGCCGTGATGGCACTGCTCTGGGCCTGCCTGACCAGGGGGAGCTTCTTCAGCAGCGGCTCGACGGGGTGGTGCTCGGCGAGCATTCCGCGGTGCCGTACTGCGGCGACTCCCCGGCTTTCGAGAGCCTTGATCAAAGTGGCGACCAGGGTGGTCTTGCCCGACATGTCCAGTCCGTCGACGAGGATGCGCACGGCGTGCCTCCTGAACCTCGATGGGGGTAGGGCTCGGGCCGCCGGACACGGACCAATGCCCGTGAGCGTGGGCGGTTCGGAGAGGGGAATGAACGTCCTCGCCGACCGCGAGCGGCTGACTGCCAGTCAACGACCATGCACACAGGGGCAGAAGCTGCCAGGGTGTAGGCCAGTCGTCGGCCACCTGTCGGCCCGTGTCGGCCAAGGGGAGGGATGCCGTGTCAGCGGATACCGCACCGATCGGGACGCTGATCAGAGCCGCCAGGAAGCAAAGAGGCATGTCACAGCCTCGCCTCGGCCGCGAACTCGGCATCGCCGAGGGCAAGGGAGCCGCCGGTCCGGGGCGTGATCAGGTGTCGCGCTGGGAACTCGGTGGACGTGTCCCCACGTACTGGCTGCCGTACCTGATTAAGGTCCTGGAGCTGCGGCTACCAGAGGCAGGCGACAGTTCGCCGACCGGTCCGGAAGATCCGCTGTCGGGCGATACCGTGGATTCCGTCATCGAGTTGAGCCGGAGGGACGTGGTGGATCGCCGGGGATTCGTGGCCGCCTCCAGCGCGTACGCGCTCGCTGCCCTGGGGCTGCCCGATCCGGACAGCCTTCTCCGCCGTGTCCGTCTGAAGGCCGGAGGGAAGGTCCGGGTCGGTCGGGGCGAAGTCGCAGCCGTCCGCCAGATGACCAAGTCCCTCGGCGACGCGGCGGCCGAACTCGGCGGCGGACATGCCCGGCACCTCGCCGTCCACTACCTCCACGAGGACGTCTCCACGTGGCTGGACGGCGCCTGGACCGAGGCCATCGGCCGCGAGCTGTTCGCCGCGACCGCCCAACTCGTGCATCTGGCCGGCTGGATGGCCCAGGACGAGGGCAGCCAGGGCGCCGCCCAGCAGTACTACGCGCACTCCTTCCGGCTGGCCTCCGAGGCCGGCGACGCCGAACTCGCCGCCACAGCCTTGCGCGGACTTGCCGTCCAGGCCATCGACCTCGGCTTCCGCGCGACTGCCGTCCGGATAGCCGAGGACTGCGTCAGCCAGGCCAAGAACCTGGACGACCTCCGCGCGGTGGCCTACTACCAGGCCACCCTGGCCAACGCCGCAGCCCTGGACGGTGACCGACCCACCGCCACCCGCTCCCTCGCGTCCTCCCAGATGTCCATCGAACGCGCCACCGGCGCCCCCAGCGACTCCTGGGCCTCGCACTACAGCATCGGCCGGTGGGCACACGAAGCCGGCATGATCCTGGCCCGGCTCGGCGACTACGCGAGCGCGCAGGACCACCTTCACCACGCGCTCGATGTCCACGGCCTCGACCGCCGACGTACCCGCGCCATCGTCCTCGCCGACCTCGGAACCGTCCGGCTCCGCCAGGACGACGTGGACGGCGCCCTCGCCTCCTGGAACGACTTCCTCGACTGTGCGGACGGCATCCGCTCCATCAAGGTCCAGGACGCCGTCCATGACATGCGCACCCGCCTGTACCGGCTGCGGGACGTACCTGGAGTCGAAGAACTGGACGAACGAGCGTCGGCCCTCGAATAAGTCGCCCCCGATCCGCGGTGGATCGTTGCCGGCGATGGCCGGATCGGGCTACCGCTTCCCGTAGCGCCCCGTCCGGTCGCGTGATGCCGGGCGGGGCTCCGTCGTTCCAAGGTCACGCGCCCGTGGCAGGTGCCGTCGCCTCGCCGAACAGGCCCAGCACGCCATGCTCCTGGGCGCCCAGCGCGAACTCCGGGAAGGTCCACCACGTGTCGCCCAGCGTGCTCCACTGCGGCGGCACCCTCAGCAGTCGGCCGTCGCGGCTCAGTTCCAGGACGAGATGGCGGCCCGTGGCGTCGGCGGGCGGGGTCAGCAGGATGCCGGTCACGAGGTCCGCCCACCGGACGCCGCCCCGGACGTTGACGGCCAGCATGTACCGGTCCGGCACACCGTCGATGCCGCGCGGCAGGACGACCGCCTGAGCGCCGTTGCCCGCCGCGGCGATCCGGCGTGCCACGTCGGCGAGGGGTCCGGTGACCTCGTCGGTGGCGTGGGCCACGGCCAGGCTCCGTACCAGGGGCCGCGGGAGCCAGTGCGGCTCGTCCGCGATCAGCGCGTCGATGGTCGCCTGGGGGTCGTCGCCGGGCGCCGCGAGGAGTCCGAGGATGGTGTGCCGGGCCTGGTGGGCGGCGGCCGTGTCCGCCGGGTCCAGTTGGACGCGTGCCCAGACCGGGCCGCCCGCCTGCTCGGTGTCCACCACGAACGTCGTCCGCAGGAGGAGGTCGGGCAGGCGCGGGTCCAGGCCGTGCAGCCGGTCCGTGCGGGTCTGGATCTCGCCGCGTACGGCGTCCTCGAAGGTCTGTCCGTCGCGCCAGGCGTCCCGGAGCAGGGTGCTCAGGGCGCCGTCGTCGATGCCCAGGTCGCGGGCGCTGTCGCGTAGCGCGTCGGGCAGCGGCCAGGACCGGTGGGCTCCGGCCGGGTCGATCAGCGGGGTGGTGCCCGGCGCCGTCGGGCGGTCCGCGTGCACGGAGCCGTCCGGGGCGGCCCAGCGCCGGTAGGTCGTGCCGTCGGGCAGGGTGACGTCGATACGGACGGGCGAGCCGAGTTCATGGGCGACGCCCCGCACCAGGTCCTCGGGGGACAGGGTCAGGAGCGGCGGGAGGTCGGGCACGGGCGGTGGCGGGAGGGTGGGGTCGCCGGTGAGCCGGGTGTGCAGGGCGGCCACCTCGTCGGTGAGCGTGCCGAGCGCCTCGGCCGGGGTGCGTCCGCCCGCCAGGAGCCGGGCCGGGTCCTGGAGGGAGTCGCGGTGGTGGTCGAGGAAGCGCCGGGCGTCCCGGTCGGCCCCGCTGCCGGGGACGCCCTCCTGGTCCAGGGTGTCCCGCACGGCGGTCAGCGCCCACTGGACGTGGTGGCGGACCATACGGGCGTGCTGCCCGGCGGCGTCGAACCGGAGCACCGCGGCGTCCACGGAACCGCTGGTCTGCGCCCGGACGGCCTCGGCGACGGCCCTGGGGGCGCGTTCGGGGGTGGCGCCCGGTGTGGTGGCGTAGGCGGCGAGCAGCGCCGGGGCGTCGTGGGCGGCGGCGCCGGTGAGGGCGTCCCAGTCGGTGGCGGCCGGGGTCGGCGGGGTCCGTTCCAGCCGGGACCGCAGTTCGTCCACCTCGGCGGCGAAGAGATGGACGTACACGTCCCCGGTGAAGGGGTCGCCGCGGAAGGTGCCGCGGTCGGTGGGGTTGCTGAACAGATGGTGGTCGCGGAGCTGGGCGTCCAGGGTGAAACGGCCGGTGAGCCGGACCAGCATGACCGGTCCCTGCTGCTTGACATGGGACTCGCGGCGGTAGTTCTCGGTGGCGGAGGCGGCGAGGTTGCTGCCGGTGACACGGGACTGGCCGGTGTCGCCGGACGCGGAGTCGCCGGGCTGGACGCGGCCGTCGGCGGCGGTGGTCGCCCCGTTCACCGCGCCGGAGCCGGAGGCGCCGAGGCTGCCGCCGGTCCGCCAGCGGTCGACGCTGCCGGTGTGGGTGGTGCCGGACTGGTGCTTGGCGTAGCGGCCGGTGCCCGCGCCGTCGACGGCGCCGAGCACGTCGAGCCGGGTGAAGGCGCCGGACAGCGCGAGGTCGGAGCGGCGGCTGGAGCGGCCGGGCACGAACAGGTTCTCGGCCAGGGTGACCCGGCCGGTGGAGGACAGGTCCCACATCCGGTCGGCGAGGATGCTGCGGTCGAACAGCTCCCGCAGGACGGCGCTGGTGCGCACCGAAGCGCCGTCGGCGGCCGGCCCGAACATGCGGGTGGCCAGCCGGTACGCGGCGCGCAGACCCTCGTCCATGACCACTCCGGCGACGAAGGAGTCGCGGGGCAGCGGGGGCAGGGTGCGCAGGTCGGGGGCGGCGGGGCGGGGGCCCTGCATGGGTCGGAACTCGCCGAGGCCGCGCGGGATCTGGAGGTCGAGGTGGCCGGAGGCGGTGAGGGTCTGCGGGGTGGAGCGGGTGGCGTCGAGATTGCGGTACAGGCCGAGGAGCAGGTTGTTCAGGGGGCGTCCGCCCATGTCGAGACGGCGCACCTCGACGGTCATGGTGTGCTGGAAGCGGGCCTTGTAGTGGCCGTCCCAGGCGTAGGCGGTCTCCTCGGAGACGGCGTTCTCGGAGCGGCTGACCCCCCGGTGGCGGCCTTCGCCGACGCTCACGCCGAGGGTCTCGCGGTTGTTGGCGACCCCGGCGCCGAAGCGGGCGCCGAAGGACTGGGTGGAGTCGACGGAGTGGGACGTGGAGGTGGCGGTGTAGCTCTGCTTGTAGTTCTCGATGCCGGTGTCGGGGCGGAAGCCGAGGACTTCGGGCGCCCCCCGCAGGACGTCGGCAAGTCGGATCTCCACGATGTCGGTGAGTCCCCAGCCCACCGGGTTGACCAGGTAGAAGGTCTGTCCGTGGGTGGACAGGAAGTTCTCCCAGAACGCGAGGTCACGGCCGGGCGCCAGCAGCCCCTGGAGGGTGTTGACACCGCCCTGGAGACGGCCGAGGCGCTGTCCGTCGCCCGCCCAGAGCTGGACGCCGTCGGCGCGTCCCTCGGCGAGCAGTCCGGGCGCGACCCGGTCGACGAGTTCACGGACCATGTCGTAGGTGGTGCGGCCGTCGTCGTAGCCCGCCTCATAGATACCGCTGTGGCCGAGGACCCGGCCGCCGGGGTCGTCGCGGGTGAGGTACTCGGGCAGGCTGAGGGTGGTGGCGTCGGCGTCGGGGTCGCTGAGGGCGTCCAGGCCGTAGGCGACGGCGAGATCCGCCCTGGTCTGCTGGTTGAGCACGGGCAGCGCGCCGGACTCATGGGCCGCGGCGAGCAGTTCGGCGAGTTCCTGGCGGCTGTGGACGGGGGTGACGCCGAGCAGGGCGAGGGTGTCGGCGAGGTCGTCGTCGGTGGCGTCCTGCTTCCAGCGGGTCAGCAGCCCGGCCACCAGATCGCCGCCGAGCCGGGTGTCCCCGGCCGCCCAGCGGGTCGTCACATCCACCAACTGCCGGTCGGAGACCGGGACATGACCCTGCGCGTACTCGTCCAGCGCCTGCGGTTCGGACAGCACGAACAGCATGGTGCGGCCGTCGACCCGGCGGGTCTCCTCGGCGTGCGCGTGCGGGAACAGCTTGGCGTGTTTCTCCAGCCGGCTGGTGACCTCGAAGCCGACCTCGGTACGGAAGGCGTACGCCCGGTTGAAGTCGAGCTGGATCAGCTCCTTGCCGCCGGTCAGGCCATGGCCGCGGGAGTCGTTGCTCTGGAGGGTGCGTCCGGCGTCGGTGGACCCGGAGGCGCTGCCCACGCCCGCGCCGTCCAGGGGGCCGCCCGCGGTGACGTCGTACTGCGCGAACCGTACGCCCCGGGAGGTGGAGTCGGAGGTCGACGTCTGGTCCAGGGTGAGCTGGATGGTGCCGAGGACGTACTTGTCGTCGGTGGCCCCGGCGAACACGGTCCGGCCGAGGTCGGCGCGGATGTCGAGGCCGCCGAAGGTGTCCCGCAGCAGGCCGCTCTCGAAGAACTGGTCGGAGGTGTAGGCGCCGCGGGCGATCTCCTTGAAGTGGGCGCGGACCATGGTGGTGCCGGTGAACGTGGACAGTTCGGCGTCCGCGTTCCCCTGCACCCCGGTGAGGGGGCGCAGCGCGCGGGCGGCGCTCTCCAGGCCGCCGCTGTCGAGGTAGTAGATCCCGGCCTGGTTCAGCACGGACACCGGCGGGGCGGCGACCGGCACACCGGGTTCGCGGAGGTCGCCGAGCGGCAGCACGTACTGGGTGGACGGCTGGTCCTGGAGGCGGATCGGCTCGGGGTCGCGGGCGCCGGGGCGGACGGACCCCTGGAGTCCGCTGTGCTCGAACTCCATGGTGACCGTGTAGTGGTCGAAGACCCGGTGCTTGTGCAGGACGCCCGGGTACTCCAGGAGTTCGGGCCGGTTGTGCAGGTGGGAGACGGTCTGTCCGGCGCCGGTCTGGCGGAACACGTCGAGGCCGAAGCCGCCGCCGAGGAGCTGCCGGAAGGAGGCGCTGATCCGGGCGGAGAACGAGATCCGCCGCCCGCCGCCGCTGGACTGTCCGGCGGCGCCCATGCCCATGGCGAGGTTGACCGCGTGGTACTGGTCGGTGCTGCCCTCGTACCGGGACGGCAGGTGGGAGCGGACGGCCTTGACGGTGATCCGTACGGCGTCGACGTCCAGATGGACACCGAGGGCGCCGCGCGGCCGGGTCAGGGTGAAGACCATCCCGGACTGCCGGATCTGGTCGTGGAAGGACTCCAGGCCCTGCGCGGAGAGGTACTTGTCGACGAGTTCGGCGTTGGTGACCTGGCTGTCCAGGCCCGACCGGTGGGCGAACCAGCGGACGCCGGGCAGCGGCAGCCGCGGGTCGTGGCCGGGCTGTCCGGGCTGCGGGACGAGGAACCCGTGCTCGGTGAGCACCTCGGTGACCCGGTCCTTCATCTCCTGGACGGTGGCCTCGCCGACCCGGACCAGACCCATGCCGATGCCCTTGCCCTCCCTGAGGTGCGGGGGCAGTTCACTGCCCGGGGAGGCGGGGTCGTAGGTGTCGGTGGTGATCAGCAGCCCGTCCTGGTAGGCGACCTGGTGAGGTGCCGTGGCGTCCACCGGGTCCGGCACGACGCCGGTCACCGGGTCGTTCAGCGCGTCCCGGTCCACCGGGTAACCGGCGGCGAGGGCGTCCTCCTCGGCCAGCCGCAGCAGGCCCCGGCTCGGCAGCCAGCCGGTGACGGCCGGGGCCCGCCCGGGGACCCACACCTCCGCCGCGAGCGCGAACTCCGCCTCATGGCCCGTGGTACGGCCCGCGAACCGGGGCACGCTCACCCACAGCCCGGCCCGGGAGGCGCTCACGGTGTCGCTGTGGGACCAGGTCATCGCCAGCGAGGCGCTCGCGTTGACGCTCAGGGCGGGTTCCCCGAGCGGCGACGGCAGCAGACCGGCGCTGACCGAGGCGAAGGTGACGGAGCTGGAGTGGGCGACGGTGTGACTGCCGCCGGTGCCGTCGATCGCGGTCCGGACGTTCTCGATGTGCGCCTTGTCGGAGGTCTCGCCGACCCGGACGTCCCCCGGCCCGCGCACCGCGTGCACCCGGATCACCGCGCCCGTGTGACCGTCGGCGTCCTTGAGGGAGAAGGTGTAGCCGCCGTCGACGGCCCGGTCGAGCTGGGCGTCGGTGGTCCACAGCTTCTGGAGCAGTTCATCGCGGGAGGCGCTGCCGATCCCCTGCGGGAAGCCCTGGCTGCCCAGGGTCGCGACCACCGAGTCGAACAGCGCGGGCAGCCCGGTCAGCCCGGAGGCGAAGTACGACGCCGGCAGCCGGTCGGCACGCACCCGCGGGCCGGTCGCCACGACCTGTTCGGGCGCGGTGCCGAGATAGTGCTCGGGCACCCACAGCATCAGCCGCTCCGGCGCGGTGGAGGGCAGCGGGACCGGCGGGATGTCCGCCCACCGCCGGTCGGGGTCGGTACGGGCCTTCAGGGTCCAGCGGGGCTCGTAGGAGAGCAGCCGCCCCTCGGTGCGGTTGTCCTCTACATGGCCCCGCTCGGCGTCCCCGATGCGGTTGGTGGAGCGGCTGGAGGCGTTGGCCGTGCCGGAGATCCCGGCGCCCACCCGCAGCACGTTCAGCGGTCCGACACCGAGCCCGACGCCGTACGACAGGGACGCGTTGGCCCGCAGCGCGCCGGTCGGGCCGCTGTGGGAGCGGTTCTCGGCGCCGATCGCGAACACCCCGGTGGTGTTCTGGTTGTTGAGGTACGGGGCCCGCCCGGCGGGGCGGGGGTCGGTGGTCGGACGGGGACCGGGGGCGTTCCGGGGGGCCGGTGCCGTGCCGTCGCCGGTCTCGTCGTCCTCGGGGATGGTCGCCAGCGTGCCCCGGCCCCGCGCCGAGGGACGGTCGTACGAGCCCTCCGGGTCCCGCACCTCGCGCGGGTCGGCGGGGTCGAGCGCGACGAGGACCTCGATCGGGCCGAGCGGGACCAGCAGACCGCCGTCGGCCCGAGCGCCGTGACCGGCCACCAGATACCGGTAGTTGCTCAGCAGCCGCTGTTCCAGCAGCGCCCAGTTCCGCTCCGGGACGGTCACTCCCTCATGGGTGGCCATGGCCCGCACGCGCGCCACGACGTCCTGGACGCCCGGCAGACCGGCGCGGGGGATACCGATGGAGCGGACGGCGGGGTGGGCGTCGACGGGAGCGCCGAGACCGGGGACGGGGCGGGGACGGGGGGCGGGGGCGGGAGTGGGGGCGGGGTCCTCGTCGTCGTCGCCTTGGGCGGCGTCTTGGGCGGCGGCGTCTTGGGCGGCGGCGTACTGGGCGTCGTCGCCTTGGTCGTACGCGTCTTGGTCATCGGCGTACAGGGCGTCGTCGCCTTCGTCGTCGGCGTCCTGGTCGTCGGCGTCCTGGTCGTGGGCGTCCTGCGCGGGGTCGTCAGGGGTGTCGTGGGCGCCGGGGTCCTGGGCGTGGTCGGCCGTGCCGGGTCCGGGGTCGTGGCCGCCGCCGTCACCGCCGTCACCGCCGTCGTCGCCGCGGCCCCGCCCGCGGCGGTCCGTGCTGGGGCCGGGGTCACGGCTGTCCCCGTAGCCACCGTCACCGTCGTCGCCGTCGCCGTCGTCGCCGTCGTCGCGGCCGGTGTCCGGGACGGTCATGAGCGCAGGGCGCGGGGTGGGCGTGGGCGCCGGGGGCAGCGGGTCGAGGTGGGTGCGGTCCGGGCCGATCGCCAGGTCCAGGAAGTTGCCGTGGCGGCCCCCGGCGGTCAGTTCGGGGAAGCGCAGACCGCTGTCGCCGAGCAGCCGCAGATCGTCCGACGGGTCGAGGAGGACACCGGCGGCGTCGACCTCCATGGTGCGGAACGGGCCCATGCGGCGGACCGTGGACGCGTGTTCCCGGGTCCCGGCGACATCGGTCCAGCGGATGCCGTTGCCGGTGTTCTCGGCGAACAGCGGGCGTCCGTCGTAGCCCCGGTGGCCGGTGAGGACCAGGGCGCGGGCGCCGGGACCGGCGTCGGTGAGCCGGTTGACCAGCTCGATCAGCGCGCGCCGCGGCGGGCCCTCGGAGGGCTGTACGGCGTGGGCGGCGACCAGCCGGGGGATCGCGCCGGGATCGATGAGGTCCTCGATGTCGAGGACGGTCTCGCTCAGGTCGCCGCCGGGGTTCTCGCCCCGGGCGAGGGCCCGGATCAGGTCGAGGGCCTCCATGGCGTCGGAGACCGTCCGGGCAGGGAGCCCGGCGCGGCCCCAGGCAGGGTCGCCCTGCTGCTGGACGCCGGAGACGAAGACCGCCTGGGCGAACAGCTCGGGCAGGTCCGGGTGGATGGCCGCCAGCTCACCGTCGATCTCGGTGCGCACGCCGTCCTCGAAGGTCAGCCCGTGCCGCCAGGCGCTGCGGCGGACGCCCTCGATCAGGTCGGGGCCGAGGTCCAGGTCGCCCGCGAGCTGGTGCAGGGCGGGCGGCATGGTCCAGATCCGCTGGACGCCGTCGGGGGTCAGCACCGGCACCGAGCCCGCGTCGAGGGGGTCGGAGGCGTAGACATAGCCGTCGGACTCGGCCCAGTGCCGGTCCGTGGTGCCGTTCGACAGGGTGACGTCCATGCGGACCGGGACGCCGAGATGGTGGGCGAGGCCACGGGCGAGGTCGTCCGGCGGCAGGGTGAGGGGCTCCGGGAAGTCCGGCGGGTCGATGGGGGTGGGGTCGCCGGTGAGGGCGGTACGGAACGCGGAGACACGGTCGTGGAGTTCCTCGACGGCCGTCGCGACCCGGTCGAAGCCGCCGGTCAGCGGGGACGGGTCCCGGACGAACCGGGCGACGCGGTTCAGGAAGCGCTGGGCGTCCCGCTGGGTCGGTTCGTCCTCGTCGGCCCGGGTGGCACGGGCCTGGAGGAGGTCGGTGCCCGTGGCGCGCAGCGCCCAGCGCAGGGCGGCGCGGACGGCCGCCGCCTCGATGTCGGCGGTGTCGAACCGCAGGACCGCCGCCCGCAGCGGGGTGCCGTCGCCCTGGGCGCGGACGGCCCGCGCGACGCTCTCGGCGACCCGCTCCACGGACGCGCCCGGCGTGGCCGCGTACTCGGCGACCAGCCGGGACACCGGGAAGGTGCGGGCGCTGTCCAGGGCCCGCCAGTCGGCGCCGGGCAGGACGGGGCGGCCGTCGCTCGCCATGCGGGCCTGGAGTTCGGCGACCTGGTCGCTGAACATATGGACGTAGACCCGTCCCGTGAAGCGCTCGCTGAGGTGCTGCCCGGCCTCCCGGGGGAAGAGGCTGTAGATGCGGTGCCTGGTGCGTTCGCCGGTCAGCTGGTATTGGCCGGTCAGCTCCACGAGCTGGATCTCGCCCTGCTGTTTGGCGTGCTGCTCGCGCCGGTAGTTCTCGGTGCCGGTGGCGCCGGTGTTGCTGCCGGTGCCCCGGGACTGGCCGGTGTCGCCGGAGCCCGAGTAGGCGGGGACGGGCCGTCCGCCGGGAGTGGTGGCCGGGTCGTGGGGGGCCAGCACGCCGGAGCCGCTCACGCCGAGCGAGGCACCGGCCCGCCAGGCGTCGGTGCTGGCGCTGTGGGACGTACCGCTCTGGTGTTTGGCGTAGCGGCCGGTGCCGCTGCCGTCCATGGTGCCGAGGATCTTGAGGGCGGTGAGGCGTCCGGCCATGGAGACGGTGGCGCGGTTGCCGGAGCGGCCGGAGACATGGAGGTCGCGGGCCATGACATAGCTCTGGCCGGCCGATGCCTCCAGGAGGTGGTTGGCGAGCTGGTTGCGGCTGAAGAGCTGCTCGAAGACGGGGCCGTTGTGGACCCGGGTGCCGTCGGCGCCGGGCCGGAACAGTCCGTTGTAGAACCGCCGGGCGGCGGTCAGCGCCTCGTCCATGACCACCCCGGCCACATAGGCGTCGCCGGGCAGTGCGGGCACCTCGCGCAGATCGGGCACGTTCGGCCGGGCGGTCTCGTCGGGCCGGAACTCGCCCAGTCCGCGCGGGATCTGCACCTCGATACGGCCGGTGGCGGTGCCGGTCTGCGGGGTGACCCGGTGCGGGGCGTCGAGGTTGCGGTACCAGCCCATCAGCAGGTTGTTCAGGGGCCGTCCGGCCATGTCGAGGCGGCGGGCGGTGACGGTCATGGTGTGCCGGTACTCGACCTCGTAGTGGCCGTCCCAGGCGTAGGTGGTCATCTCGGTGACGGCGTTCTCGGAGCGGGTGATCCCCCGGTGCCGTCCCTCGCTGACGGTCAGGTTGGTCTGGTCGTGGTTGTTGGGGATGCCGCCGCCGAGCTTGGCGGTGAAGGACTGGCCGCTGTCGGCGGACCGGCCGGTGGAGCGGCCGGTGTAGTTGTGGCTGTAGTCCTCGATGCCGGTGTCGGGGCGGAAGGCGAGCAGCGTGGGCGCGCCGTGCAGGACGTCGGACAGCCGGATCTCCACGATGTCGGCGAGCGCCCAGCCCACCGGGTTGACCAGGTAGAAGGTCTGCCCGTGGGTGGCGAGGAAGTTGTCCCAGAAGGCGATGTCCCGGCCGGGTGCGAACAGCGCCTGGAGGGCGTTGACCCCGCCCTGGAGACGGCCGATGCGGCGGCCGTCGCCCGCCCACAGCTCGGGGTCGCGCGCCAGCAGTCCGGGCGCGGCGGCCTCGACCTGTTCGCGGACCAGGTCGTAGGTGGTGCGGCCCTGGTCGTAGGTGACGCGGGTGATGCCGCTGTGGCCGAGGATCTTGCCGCCGGGGTCGTCGCTGGTGAGGTAGTCCGGGAGGCTGAGGGTGGTGACCTTCGCGCCGGGGGCGGGGAGGGTCAGTCCGAAGCCGTCCGCGAGGGCCTGCCGGATGTCCGGGTCGAGGACGGTCAGCGCGCCAGCGCCGTGCAGTTGCGCGAGCTGGTCGGCCAACTCGGCGCGGCTGTAGTCGAGTTGAGCGGTCAGGTCGGCGAGTCCGGCGTCGGTGACATCCTGGCTCCAGCGGGTCAGGACGGCGGCCACGATGTCGCCGCTGAGCCGGACCTCGCCGGCCGCCCAGCGGTTCATGACATCGACGAGCTGGGTGTCGGAGACCGGTACGTTGCCCCGGCCGTACTCCTCCAGGGCGAGCGGTTCGGGCAGCAGGAACACCATCTTGCGGCCGGTGACGGCACGGCGGTCGTGGGCGTGCGCGTCGGGCAGGAACTTGCCCTGCCGCTCCAGCCTGCTGTGCACGGTGAAGTCGACGGTGGTCTCGAAGGCGTAGGCCCGGTTGAAGTCGAGCTGGATGCGTTCCAGGCCGCCGGTGCGGCCGTCGCCCGTGGTGGTGTTGCGCTGGAGGGTGCGGCCCGCGTCCAGACCGCCCTGGAGATGGCTGAACCCGGCGTCGTCGGCGGGTCCGCCCGCGGTGACGTCGAACGGGGTGAGGCGCACACCCCGGGAGTTGTTGTCCGAGGTGTTCGTCTGGTCCAGGGTCAGATTGATCTTGCCGATGACGAACTTGTCGGCGGTGGCCCCGGCGAACCGGGCCACGCCCGGCACCGCGCGGATACCGACCCCGGCCAGGGTGTCCCGGAAGAAGCCGGGGTCGAAGAACTGGTCGGAGGTGTAGCCGCCGTGCGCCATCTCCGTGAGGAAGGAGCGGACCATGATGGTGCCGGTGAACGTGGACAGTTCGGCGTCCGCGGTGCCCTGCGGGCCGGTGAGCGGACCGAGGACGCGGGTGGCGGCGTCCCGCAGGCCGGTGGCGTCCAGGTAGTGGATGACCGCCCGGTCCAGGACCGCCGGCGGCAGGGCGCGTCCGTTCGGGCGGCCGGGGTCGTCGGTGTAGCCGAGCGGCGGCAGGTACACCCGTGACGGCTGGTCGGCCAGCTGGATGGGCTGCGGGTCGCGGGCGCCGGGCCGGACCAGGCCCTGCACCCCGCTGTGCTGGAACTCCAGGGTGACCGTGTAGTCGTCGGTCAGCCGGTAGGTGTGCAGGGTGCCGGGGTACTCCAGGAGTTCGGGCCGGTTGTGCAGATGGGAGGCGCTCTGGCTCGCGCCGATCTGGCGGAAGGCACTGATCCCCCCGCCGCCGCCGACCAGCCGCTGGAAACTGAAGCTCCAGTTCAGTCCGAGGGTGGCCCGGGTGGAGCCGCTGCTGCTGTTCCCGGCCGAGCCCATGCCCATGGCCAGGTTGACGGCGTGGTAGTCGTCGGTGCTGCCCTCGTAGCCCGGCGCCTGCCGGGTGCGCTCGGCGCGGACGGTGATCCGTACGGTGTCGGTGTCCAGGTTCACGCCCAGCAGGCCCTGCGGCTTGGAGAGCGTGAAGACCATGCCGGACTGGCGGATCTGGTCGTAGAACGACTCGAAGCCCTGCATCGAGAAGTACTTGGCGACGATCTCGGCGTTGGCGACCTGCTGGTCCAGGGTGTCCCGGTTGGCGTTCCAGGGCGTCGGGGCCATCCGGTGGCCGGTGGCGTCGGCGCCGGGCGGCGGGGCCAGGAAGCCCTGGGCGACGAGCTGTCCGACGACCTGCCCGCGCAGGGTGCGGACGGTGTCCTGGTCCACGTCGACCAGCCCCATGCCGATGCCCCGGCCGTCCAGCACATGCGGCGGCGGCACCCGGAACGGGGAGTTCGGGTCGAGGACGTCGGCGGTCTGGAGCAGACCGGGGCCGTGCGGGACGGTCCCGGGGCGCCCGCCGCCGAGGGGGTCGGGGACGACGGCGGTGGGGTCCTCCAGCGCGCTCTCGTCCACCAGCAGCCCGAACCCGGCCGCGTCCTTCTCCGGCACCCGCACCAGGGCGCGGCTGGTCACCGCCTCGGTGACGATCGCCCGCCGACCGGGCACCAGGACGTCCGCGGTCAGCCGGAAGTCGATCTGATGCCCACTGGTCCGGCCCGTGTAGCGCGGTACGTCCACCCAGAGCCCGGCGCGGCTCGCGCTGAGCGTGTGCGAGCTGGACCAGCTCACGGCGGCGGACGCGGACAGGTTCAGATGGAGCAGGGAGTCGGGCACCGGCAGCGGCAGCAGATCGGCGGTGACGGCGGCGACGGTGACGGCGCTGGACTGGGACAGGGTGTGGCTGCCGCCGGTGCCGTCGATGGCCGTCCGGACGTTCTCCACATGCGCCTGGTCGGAGGTCTCGCCGACCCGGACGTCCCCCGCGAGCCGGTCGGCGTGCACCCGGATCACCGCGCCCGCGTGCAGATCGCCGCCCTTGACGCTGAAGACATGGCCGTCGTCGTCGTTGACCGCCTTGTCGAGCTGGGCGTCCAGGGTCCACAGCTTCTGGAGGAGTTCGTCCCGGCCGGGGCTGCCGATCGGCAGGTCGACGCCCTGCCGCCGCAGCGCGCCGAGCACCGCGTCGAACAGGACGGGCAGCCCGGACAGCCCGGAGGCGAAGAAGTACGCCGGGAGCCCGTCCGCGCGCACCCCGGTGCCGGTGGCCCTGACCTGGGCGGGCGCGGTGGCGAGATAGTGCTCGGGCACCCACAGCAGCAGCCGTTCGGCGGACCGGCTGGTGTCCGGCACGACCGGGGCGACCGCGCTCCAGGGCCGGGCGCCGTCGGTGCGCAGCCGCAGCGACCAGTTCGGCTCGAAGGCGAGTAGTCGGGACTCGGCGCGGGTGTCCTCGACATGACCCGCCTCGGCGTCCCCGATGCGGTTGGTGGAGCGGCCGGAGGCGTTCGCGGTGCCGGAGATCCCGGTGCCCACCCGGAGCGCGTTGAGCGGGCCGACGCCCATACCGATGCCGAAGGACACGGCCGCGTTGCCGCGCAGGGCGCTGGTCGGGCCGCTGTGGCTGCGGTTCTCGGCGCCGATGCCGAAGGCGCCTTGGATGGTCTCGTTGGAGTGGAACCGGGCGCGGGCCGGGTCACGGGGGTCGGTGAGGGGCTTCGGTCCGGTGCCGTCGCCGTCGCCGGTATCGGGGCGGGCCGGGGTGAAGGTGGTGAGTTCGGTGTCCTCGGGGATGGCGTCCAGCCTCGGCACGAAGCCCCGGGCTCCGGCGCCGGAGGGGCGGTCGTAGGAGCCTTCCGGGTCCGACAGGAGGTAGGGGTCGGACGGGTCGAGCGAGACCAGGAGTTCGGCCCCCTCGCCGAGCGGGACCAGCAGTCCCCCGTCGCTGAAGACGCCGTGACCGGCGAGCAGATAGCGGTAGTTGCTCAGCAGCCGCTGCGGCAGCGCGCCGAGGGTGTCCTCGGAGACGGTCACCCCGGCGCCGTCCAGCAGGGTCCGGATCTCCGCCATCACCTCGGTCATGTGCGGCAGCCCGGCGCGGGGGACGCCGATGGGACGGGCGGCGGGGTGCAGGGCGACGGGGGCGCCGAGGACGGTGTGCGGGACGGGCTGGGGAGCGGGGGCGGGCTGGGGGGCGGGGACAGCGGTGTTCTGCGCGGTGTCGTGGGCGGTGTTCTGCGCGGTGTCCTGGGCGGGCGGGAGCTGGGAGGGGGCGGGGACCGGCTGCGGGGCGGGGGCGTCCGTGCGGGTACGGGCCGGGTCCCCGGCGATTCCGGCGTCACCGGCGCCCCTGACGTCACCGGTGTCACCGGCGTCCCCGGTGTCCTGGGCGTCACCAGTGTCCCTCGCGTCCCCGGTATCCCCGGTGTCCTGGGCGTCCCGGCCGAGGATCGGGCCCCACAGGGCGTCCCGTCCTGGGCCGAAGGCGAGGTCGGCGAACTGCTGGACCTCGGCCTCCAGGCCGCGCAGCGCCAGCGGCGGGTGGAGCAGCCCGCCCCGTCCGTCCGTCTCCAGGCTGCGGATCGAGTTCAGGAACCACGCGAACGAATCCGGAAGCCGGTTCCCGTCGGGGTCGCTCCAGCGCACCTCGCCGCCGCGGTGCTCGACCCACACCAGGGGCTGGTCCGGTTCATCGGTGACGACGGCGGCGCGGGCGCGGTCACCGGCCCGGGTGAGCCGGTCGACGAGCGCGGGCACGGCGTCGGGGCCCTCGGCGACCCGGGCGGCGCGCTGGGCGAGCAGCGAGCCCAGCGCCCCGGTGTCGATCAGCGCCCGCACCTCGTCCACGGCCCCGGCCAGGTCGCCGTCCGCCAGTTCGTCGCCGGACATCAACTGCCGCACCAGGTCCAGCGCCTGCCGGGCGTCCGCCACGGCCTGCCGCGGCACGGTGTCCGGGTCGGGGAGGGCGTCGCCGCGGGCGGAACCGCCGGCCAGGAAGTCGGCCTGGTGGACGAGGTGGGGCAGGTCCGGGTGCACTGCGGCGAGCAGCGCGTCGGTGTCGGCCCGCGCCCGGTCCTCGGCCGCGATCCGGGCTTCGACCTCGGCCCGTACCGCCTGTTCGAAGGTCTGTCCGTGCTGCCAGGCGGTGTGGTACCAGGTGTGGAGCTGCCCGTCGTCCACACCGGTCTCCCGCGCGTACTGGCGCAGTTCGGACGGCAGGGGCCAGTGCTGCCGGACGCCGTCCGGGGTGGTCATGGGGAGCGGGTCCAGGCGGGGGTCCGGGTCGGTGGCGTACACATATCCGTCGCCCTGGGCCCACTGCCGGTGGGCTCCGCCGTCGGGGAGGGTGACGTCCAGGCGGACGGGGACGCCGAGTTCATGGGCGATCTCCCGGACCAACCCGTACGGGGAGAGGGTGAGGAACCGGGACGGCGGGGTGACGGGGCGGGCGGCGGGGTCGTCGTCGGTGAGCAGCGCGTGGGTCGCGCGGACCTCGTCGGCGAGCGTGTCGAGCCGCTGGTCGAGGCTGCCGGGGCGGGCGAGCAGTTCTTCCGGTGCCCGCAGGAGCCCCTCGTAGCCGCGGATCTGGCGGTGCACCGCGCGGAAGGTGGCGGGGGTGGACTCGCCCTGCTCCCGGAGGGTCTCGCGGAGGGTGCCGAGCGCCCATCCGGCCTGGGCGCGGACCACCTGCCGGGGATCGAAGCGCAGTACGGCCGCCTCGACCCGTGCGTCGGCCTGGGCGCGGATGGCCTGGGCGACGCCCCGGGCGGCCTGGCCGGGGGTGACGCCCGGGGTGGCGGCGTACTGGGCGAGGAGGCCCGGCAGGTCGAACGAGGGGGCGCGGCGCAGGGCCCCCCACTCGGTGTGCGGCACGGTCCGCTGCTGGACGTCCATGCGGGCCCGGAGTTCGGCGACCTCGCCCTCGAAGAGATGGACGTAGACATCACCGGTGAAGCGGTCGCTGCGGTGGGCGCCGCCCGGGGCCGGGGTGTCGGAGCGCTGGCCGTCCAGGTGGTACTGGCCGGTGAGGCGGACCAGGAGGATCTCGCCGACCTGCTTGGCGTGCTGTTCGCGGCGGTAGTTCTCGGGGGCGGACGCCCCGAGGTTGCTGCCGGTGGCGCGGGACTGGCTGGTGTCGCCGGTCGCGGAGTAGGGCGCGATGGCCCGGCCGTCGCCGGTGGTGGCGGGGTCGTGGGCGGCGAGGGTGCCGGAGCCGTTGGCGCTGAAGGAGGCGCCGGGCCGCCAGCGGTCGGTGCTCGCGCTGTGGGACGTACCGCTCTGGTGCTTGGCGTAGCGGCCGATGCCGCTGCCCTCGACGGCGCCGAGCACATCGAGGCCGGTCAGCCGACCGGTCAGGGTGACGGTGGCGAGGGCGCTCTCCCGGCCGGAGATGTGCAGGTTGTCCGCCATCACATAGGTCTTGCCCGCGGACGCCTCCAGGAGGTGGTTGGTGAGCTGGCCGCGGGTGAACAACTGCTCGAAGACGGGGCTGTTGCGGATCTCGGAGCCGTCGGCGCCGGGGCCGAACAGCTCGTTCATGAAGCGGCGGGCGACCGGCAGCGCCTCGTCCATGACGACGCCGGTGACATAGGTGTCGCCGGGCAGGGCCGGGACCTCGCGCAGATCGCGGGAGAACGGCAGCCGGGGGCCCTGCCAGTGCTTGAACTCGGCGATGCCGCGCGGGATCTGGAGGTCGAGGTGCCCGGTGCCGGTCAGGGTGTGGGTGGCGGACCGGTCGGCGTCGAGGTTGCGGTACCAGCCGAGCAGCAGGTTGTTCAGCGGCCGTCCGCCCATGTCGAGGCGGCGCACCTGGACCGTCATCTCGTGCTGGAAGCGGACGTCGTAGCGGCCGTCCCAGGCGTAGGCGGTCATCTCGGTGACAGCGTTCTCGGAGTGGGTGACCGCGCGGTGGCGTCCCTCGCCGGTGGAGAGGTTGAGCTGGTCGTGGTTCTGGGCGATGCCGCCGCCGACGCGGGCGGTGACGGAGTTGGTGACATCGGCGGACTCGGTGACGGACCGGCCGATGTAGCCGTGGCTGTAGTCCTCGGTGCCGGTGTCCGGGCGGAAGCCCAGCACCTCGGGGGCGCCCCGCAGCACATCGCTGAGCCGGATCTCCACGATGTCGGTGAGCCCCCACTCCATCGGGTTCACCAGGTAGAACGTCTGGCCGTTGGTGGACAGGAAGTTCTCCCAGAACGCGATGTCCCGGCCCGGGGCGAACAGCGCCTGGAGGGCGTTGACCCCGCCCTGGAGCCGTCCGACGACCCGCTCGCCGTCGCCGGTCCAGATGTCCGGTTCGCGCGAGAGCAGCCCGGGGGCGGCCCGGTCGACGAGTTCCCGGACCATGTCGTACGTGGTGCTGGGGCCGTCGTAGGTGACCCGGGTGATGCCGCTGTGGCCGAGCATCCGGCCGCCGGGGTCGTCGCGGGTGAGGTACTCGGGGAGGCTGACGGGGACGGCGTCGGTGCCGGGGTCGCGCAGGGCGCGGCCGGTGCGGTCGGCGAACGCCTCCCGGGTCGCCGGGTCGAGGACGGGCAGCGCGCCGACCCGGTGCAGCCCGGCGAGGAGCCGCTCCATGGCGCGGCGGTCCCGTGCCTGTCCGGCGTCGGTGGTGTCGGCGCTCCAGCGGTTGAGGACGGCGGCGACGGTGGTGCCGGTGAGCTGGAGGTCCCCGGCCAGCCAGCGGTTCATGACGTCGGCGAGCTGCGTGTCGGGCAGCGGCACATGGCCCTTGCCGTACTCCTCCAGCGCGACCGGTTCGGGCAGCAGGAACAGCATCCGGCGCGGGGCGACCCGCTGTTCGTCGGCGCGGTGGGAGTCGGGCAGGAACCGGGAGCGCTCCTCCAGCCTGCTGTGCACGGTGAAGTCGACGGTGGTCTCGAAGGCGTAGGCCCGGTTGAAGTCGAGCTGGATCAGCTCCTTGCCGCCGGTACGGCCGTTGCCGGTGGAGGTGTTCCAGGCAAGGGTGCGGCCCGCGTCGGCGCCGCCCTGGATATGGCCCACGGCGGCGCCGTCGGTGGCACCGCCCGCGGTGACGTCGAAGGGCGCGATCCGCACGCCGTGGGAGGTGGAGGCGGAGGTGTTCGTCTGATCGAGGCTGAGGTTGATCTTGCCGACGACGAACTTGTCGGGGGTGGCGCCCGCGAACCGGGCGGGGCCCAGCGCGGCCCGGACGTCGACCCCGGCGAGGGTGTCGCGGACGAACCCGGGGTCGAAGAACTGGTCGGACGTATAGGCGTGGTGGGCGATCTCGGTGAGGAAGGCGCGGAGCATGGTGGTGCCGGTGAACGTGGACAGCTCCGCGTCGGCGTTGCCCTGGGGCCCGGTCAGCGGGGCGAGGACGCGGGTGGCCGCCTCGCGCACCCCGGAGGCGTCCAGGTAGTAGATGACGGCTTGGTCGAGGACGGTGGGCGGGACGGGGCCGCCGAGGCTCGTGCCGGGGTCGTCGGCGCTGCCCAGCGGCGGCAGGTAGACCGTCGACGGCTGCTGGTGCATCCGGATCGGCTCGGGGTCGCGGACGCCGGGCCTGACCTGGCCCTGGAGGCCGCTGTGCTGGAACTCCAGGGTCACCGTGTAGTCGTCGAGCAACTGGTGCTTGTGCAGGACGCCCGGGTACTCCAGGAGTTCGGGCCGGTTCTGGAGGTGGGAGGCGCCCTGTCCGGCGCCGGTCTGCCGGAACGCCTCCACGCCGAAGCCGCCGCCGAGCAGCTGCCGGATGCCGAAGCTGAGCCGCAGCCCCAGCGACATACGGGTGCCGCCGCCGCTGGAGTGCCCGGCCGAGCCCATGCCCATGGCCAGGTTGACGGCGTGGTAGTCGTCGGTGCTGCCCAGGTAGAGCGAGGGGCCCGTGGCGCGCTCGGCCCTGATGGTGACCCGGACCGCGTCGACGTCCAGGTTCACCCCGAACATCCCGCGCGGCTTGGTGAGGGTGAACACCAGCCCGGACTGCCGGATCTGGTCGTAGTGCGACTCCAGCCCTTGCAGGGAGAAGTACTTGGCGACGATCTCGGCGTTCTGGATCTGCCGGTCCAGGGTGGTGCGGTTGCCGTACCAGGGGGTGCCGGGCAGCGGTCGTCCCGCCGGGGCCCGCTCCACCGGCGGGACGAAGCCGTACCGGGCCAGCTCCACGGCGGTCCGGGTGTGCAGATAGTGGACCGTGCCCTCGTCCACGTCGACCAGGCCCATGCCGATGCCCCGGCCGTCCGCCACATGCGGGGGCAGATGGGCGTGCGGCGAGTCCGGGTCCCGCTCGTCGGAGGTCAGCAGCAGACCGGACCGGTACGGGACGGTCCCGGCGGTGCCGGTGCCGGGCGGGGCGGGCTGGACGGCGGTGGGGTCCTTGAGCGCGTCGGCGTCGACCTGGAGCCCGGTCAGCAGGGCCGCGTGCTGCGGCACCCGGACCAGCCCGCGGCTCAGTGTCCCCGCGGTGGTGGCCATCGGCCTGCCCGGCACGAGCACGTCCGCGACCAGCCAGAACCGCATGTCGTGCCCGCTGGTGGGCCCGGTGTAGCGCGGTACGTCCACCCACAGCCCGGCCCGGCTCGCGCTGACCGTGTCGGAGTTCGACCAGGACATGCCGAGCGAGGCCCCGGCGAAGGCGTGCAGCAGCGGCTGGGTGAAGGGCAGCGGCACCAGGTCGGCGGTGACACTGGCGAGGGTGAGCGAGCTGGAGTGGGAGACGGTGTGGCTGCCGCCGGTGCCGTCGATCGCGGTCCGCACATTCTCGATGTGCGCCGTGTCGGAGGTCTCGCCGACCCGGGCGTCCCCCGGCATCCGCACGGCGGTCAGCCGGATCACGGCGGCGACATGGCCCCGGTCCTCGGTGATGCTGAAGACGTACCCGCCGTCGTTGACGGCCTTGTCGAGCCGGGCGTCAAGGTTCCACAGCTTCTGGAGCAGCTCGTTGCGGCCGGTGCTGCCGATCTCCAGGGTGACGCCCTGCCGGCCCAGCTCCCGCACCACCGCGTCGAACAGCGCGGGCAGCCCGGTGAGCCCGGAGGCGTAGTAGTACGCCGGCAACCGCGCGCCGAGGATGGGCCCGGTGGCCCTGACCTGGTCGGGCGCGGTGCCGAGATAGTGCTCGGGCACCCACAGCTGGAGCCGCTCCGGCGACCCGGTGGTGTCCACGTCCACCGAGGTGACGGCGCTCCAGCGCTGCCCGGGGTCGGTGCGCACCCGCAGCGACCAGTCCGCGGCGAACGACACCAGCCGGGACGGGGCCCGGGTGTCCTCCACATGACCGGCCTCGGCGTCGCCGATCTGCTGGGTGGACCGGGACGAGGCATTGGCCGTCCCGGAGATCCCGGTGCCGACCCGGAGCGCGTTCAGCGGTCCCACGCCCAGGCCGACACCCACCGAGAAGGCCATATTGGCGCGCAGCGCGCCGGTCGGCCCGCTGTGGCTGACGCTGTGCGCGCCGATGTGGAACACACCGTTGATGCCTTCGCCGCTCTCGAACACCGCCCGCCGGGCGGCGCGGGCGGACACGGTCGACGTGACGTTCGGCACCGCGCCGGGCCGCGGGTCCGGCTCCCCCTGCTCGGAGACGGTGTCCAGGGCCGGCTTCCAGGCGGTGGCGAGCCGGTGGGCGGGGAGGGCGAGCGCGGAGACGGTCGCCGGGGCGTCCGTGGCCGCCGGGCCGTCGTACGGGGCGGTGACGTCGTGCACCGCCGGGCGGTCGTACGACGACTCCGGGTCGAGGTTCTCGCGGGGGTCCGTCGGGTTCAGCGTGATCAGCAGTTCGGCGCCGCGGCCCAGGGGCACCATGAGACCGCCGTCGCCGAGGTCCGCGGCGCGCGGCACGAGATAGCGGTAGTTGCTCAGCAGCCGCTGCGGCAGCGCGCCGAGGGTGTCCTCGGAGACGGTCACCCCGGCGCCGTCCAGGACGGTCCGCAACTGGGCGAGCACGGCGGGCAGATGGGGCAGTCCGGCCCGGGGGATGCCGATCGTGCGGGCGGCCGGGGGGACGTCGACGGGGGCGCCGAGACCGCGGGGGGCTGGGCGGCCCGGTCCCGGTGCCGGGTCGGGGGTGGGGTCGGGGGTGGGGGGCTGGTCGGCGGGGAGCGGGTCCTCGTCGGCGGGGGAGGCGGGGGGCGGGCTGTGGCGGTCGGGCGGGGCGACCGGCACCTCCTCGATGGACGGCCCGTCGTCGGGGCGGCGCTGCGAGGGGCCCGGGGTGTCGTCATCGGAGGCGTACAAGTCTTCGATGTCGGAATAGGCGTCGGCGTCGGTGTTCCGGGGCGGGTCGGTGAGGAGGGTGGAGGTGAAGAAGTCGTCCGGGGTCGCGGCCCGGGTCAGCGCGGGGAACCGCCAGGTGTCGTCCCCGGCGGTGACCGGATCGCGCGGCGGGTCGAGCAGGGCCCCGTCCTGGTCGGTCTCCAGCGACCGGAACGGGCCGTCGGCGACCTCGTCCGGCACCCGGGCCGACGGTTCGCGTCCGGGCCCGGTGCCGCCGCCGCTCCAGCGGACGGTGCCGGTGTCGGTGTCGTGCTCCGCGAGCCAGGCCCGGCCTTCGTAGCCGTCCCGTCCGGGGACGACCAGGGCACGGGCCCCGCCGCCCGCCGCGAGCAGCCGCGCGGTCAGCCCGGCCACGGCGTCCGGACCGTCCGCCGGACGCAGCGCCCCCACGGCGCCCAGCGTGCCGACCGCCCCGGCGTCGAGCAGGGTCGCGATGCTGTCGGCCGTCGGGGCCGCCGTCCGGTGCCAGTCGCCCTCCGCCAGATCCCGCAGGATGCTCAGCGCGGCCCTGGCGTCGCCGAGGGTCTCCTCGGGCAGGGCGGACGGGCGGCGGGCCGGGGAGCCCTCCTCGTACGCCCCGGACAGCAGCGCCGCACGGCTCAGCAGCCCCGGCATCCGGCTGTCGTGGGCGGCGAGCTGCCGCGTCCGGGTGTCCACCTCGGCGTGCACGGTCCGCACGAGGGTCTGCCCGTCCGCCCCCGACCGGCGGGCGTCGGCGGTCAGTTCGTCGGTGTCGATGCCGAACTCGGCGATGGACCGGCGCAGTTCGGCCGCGCCGGGCAGGGGGAGCGGGGAGCCGGGCCGCGGGAGCCCGACCGTGCGGGCGACGCCGGTCTCCCGCACCTCCGGATCGCCCCGCCAGCCTTCCACGGCCCGGATGGTCGCGATCACGGCGCCCAGCGCGTTCAGGAGGTCGCCGCGGCGGCCGGCGAGGAACTCCGGGACGGTGGTGGGCGGTGTCGTGGCGGCCGTGACCGTCCCGTCCGGCGTCGCGGTGCCGGAGCCGCCGTCGGGTGAGGCGGGTTCGCTCCGCGGGCTGATGGGCCGCTGGGCGAAGTCCGTGTCCGCGTCCTGGTGGAACACCGCCGTGAGGGCGTCGTCGAGGGTGGTGCGCAGGTCCGTGAGCTGGGCCAGCAGGGCGGCGGAGGTGTCGAGCCCGTTGGCGAGGAGGGCGGCCTGATGGGACAGCAGCTCCCGGTCGGCGGCGGCGAGCATCGGGCGGGGGGCGTCGCCGTCGCCGACGGTCAGGTTCTCGACGCTCAGGAAGAGAAGGCCCAGGCGGAGGAGCACCTCGGCGGCGCGCAGGGCCCGGATGTCGTCGGAGTCGGAGTCGGCGTCGGAGTCCGCGTCGGTACCGGGATCCGTACCGGAGTCGGAGCCGTCGTCCGTACCGGCGTCGGTACCGGTGTCGGAGTCGGTGTCCGAGTCGAAGCCGCTGTCGGCGAACAGGTGGCCCATGTCGTACGCGTCACCGGAGCCGGAGGGGCCCGCGGTGTCGTCGCCCTCGACGACCGCGCTCTGCTCGACGTCGAAGCCCGGGTCGGCGGCTGTGACCACGGTGGGGCTGAGGGCGGCGGGCGCCTGCTGGATGCTGGGGGTGGTCGCCGGGCTGTCCAGCGAACGGAGGGCGACCTCCAGGGAGTCCCTCGACTGGCTGTACGTGCCGGGACCACCCTGCTCGGGCGACGGCAGGACCTGGACGGACGGCACCTTGACCGTCCACTCGGGGTCCGACTCCAGGAGGCTGCTCAGCGACACCGCCACGCCCGCCTCGTTGGCGCCGTCGAGGAGCCGGTGCGCGTTCCACAGCGTGCGCAGCCCTTCCCCCGCGGACGTGTTGGCCTCGCCCGGAAGCACCGCCGGCGGTCGGGTGACGATCTCGACGGTCATGCCGTACTCGGGCGTGGGCTCCAGTCCGGTCCCCCGGACCGCCGCCGCACGGGACGGGTAGAGCCGGCCGTCGGCGCCGTGGAAGACCGTGCGCCACTCCACGACGAGTCTCGTCCCCGTCGAGTGGACGGCCAGTTCCGCCGCGGGCGGCAGTTCCTGGTCGGCCTTCAGGACGAACAGCGCCTCCGGTTCGACGCCCACACCGGCGTGCTGGGCGGCGGTGGAGGGCGGCTGCTCGGGGAGCGCGTCGGGGCGGAAGGTGCCGTCGGGGCCGACGATCACGGCCCGGGTGTCCGGGGGGAGGTTCCCGGGCTGTTCCGAGCCGATCAGTGGTCCGTCGTCGGCCTGTATCTCGACCCAGTTGACGTCGGTGGTCGTCCGGAACGCGGCGAAGGCGTGTCCGTCGCCGGTGGGGCTTCCGCTGAGGATCAGGGCGCTGGAGCCGGGGTCCGCCCCGTCCAGGGCCTGCTGGACGGTGTTCCAGGAGGTGACCGTCCGCCAGCCGGGTCCGTCCACCAGCCGCCGGTCGGTGTCGTCGAGGGTCACGGCGGGCCGGGCGCCCGTACCGCCGGGCTCGGTGGGGGTGTTCGGGGAGCCGGGGAGGTGGAGGCTGTTGCCCGGGTAGAGGTGGCGGGCCAGGTGCTCCAGGAGGGTCACGCCGTTGATCCGGGTGAGGGGGTTGGGGTCCTGGTGCGCCGGATCGGGGTCGCCCGTCCGCGTCGCCCCATCCTCGCGCAGGGCGGCCACGGCGGCACGGGTGACCGCGTCCCGCAGGCCCTGGCTGTCGGGGACGACGATGTGCGGGGCCGAACGGGACACCGGGGGCGGGAGAGGGGACCCGGTCGTGTCCCGCTCCGGGGAGGCGGTCCCTTCGGAGGGGACGGACTCGGGAGCCGTGGCGGGGGTGGGCGTCGCGGGGGTCGGGGTGTCCGGTGTGGGGGTGGGGCTGTCCGTCGTGCGCGTGGGCGTGTCGGCCGTGGCGGTGTCGGTAGCCGTCGTGGTGACGGTCGGGACGTCGCTGCCGGTCGTGGGGGGAAGGGGGGAGGGCGTGTCCGTCGTGGAGGTCACCGGGTCGGTGACGGCGGACAGCACCTGGAATGCCGTGTCACTCGTACTCGTCCGCACACCAGCCGGGTTGCCGGGCGTAGGGGCGGCCGGGTTGGCGGTGGGCTGGTTCGGCCGGGTCGGGTCTCCCGTCGGACGGGTGGTGTCCGCACCCGGCCTGGGGGCGGCCCCGTTGTCGGAGCCCGGCGTACTCACCGGGTTCGCCGGCACCTGACCACCCGACACCGGCATGACAGGGGTCGGCGTGGGTGTCGGCGTGGAGGTGGATATGGGCGTGGCCGTCGGTATCGGCGTCGGTGTCGGCGTTGATGTCGACGTCGACTCAGGCGTTGGCATTGATGTCGACGTCGACGCAGGCGTCGGCATTGATGTCGATTCGGGCGGCGCCGTGGACGTCGGCTCGCCCCCCGCCAGGACATCGTTGCCCGACCGACCGACCGGCTGATCCTCGTCCGCCGGTCCATTCGTCAGCCCCGGCACGGACACCGACACCGCGTCCGAGTCCAGGCCGCCCGTCACCGTCGTCACCGACGGCAACCGCACCCCGTCCCCGCCCACACCGTCGAACCCGCCGACACCGCTGTCGATACCGCCGTTGATCCCGCCGTCGATGTTGGTGACGCCGTTGCCGCCGCCCACCGTGACCGGTGTCGTCGTCCCCCCGCCACCCGATCCGTTCGTGCCGTTCGTGCCGTTCGCGCCGACCCCGTCGGTACTCGGCGAACCCGCCCCGCCGGATGTCCCGTTCGACGTATTCGTATCCGATCCGGCGGTATCCGGAGCCACGGTCGACGGGACGTCGGACCCGTTGAACAGATTCCTGATCCCCGAGAAATCCGTGAACGCGGCGATCTTCGACGTCAGATCATCGAAACGCCCGCGCAACCCCGCACCCATGTAATCGGCGTTCGTCTCCAGGACCGCGTTCAGCCGCTCACTCGCGAACGCCGAATAGAACCCGGCCGCCCCCACACTGAACGTCCTGAACGCCATCGCGTTGTAGGCCATCTCCGCGCCCACACCCGTCGCGCCCTCACCCACCCCCTGCACCAGGAACGCACCGAACTTCCCCGCCCAGGAATCCGGCCCCATGTGCCGCGCCACCCCGTACGACATCGCCCGCCGCACATCGTCCCCGATCCCCACCGGCAGTCCCCGCGCCAGCACATCGTCCAGCGCGCCCCCAAGACCCTCCCGGCCCGCGCCCCTCACAAACGCGTCAGCCCACTCCCGCCCCAAACCCCGCGCCGCCCCCACACCCATGTCCTCACCGAACCGGCGCGCGAACAGATTCCCCATACTCGTCACGAAGGTGTCCCCGCCCGCCCCGTCCAGACCACCAGGACGCGAAAGACCCTTCAGCACCTGATCCACCCGGTCCGAGAAACCCCGCGCGAACACCTCGTCAGGACCCCCACGCCACCCCTTCGGCAGATCCCCCGGCAATCCCCCACCGGGCCCCTGCCCCAGCGTCTGCGCGGGCCCCGGACGCGGCACACCCGGACCCGAACCACCCAGCTCCTCATCCGCGTCCGGACGCGCGGCCGGACGCCCGCCCGGCCTGCCACCCCCCGGCGGCACATCAGGACCCGACCCCGGACGCCCCCGGAAAGCACTCACCAGGTCGTCGAACAACGACCCCCGCACACCCTTGTTGATCCACTTCGACACATGCCCGGCCAGCCACCCCGCAGCGAACTGCATCGGCACCGCCACCAGACCCTGCACCGCACCGAAACCAGCCGCCTGCGAGGTGTACATCGAGCCCTGCGTCGTGAACTTCCCCTCCTGCGCCAGCCGCCACTGCACCAGCTTGTCCAGGATCACCCCCATCGGGACATTGATCACCTGCTGCACCACGATCGCGAACAGCACCCGATACTTCAGACTCGACAGAATCGCCTGGTACAACGCCTTCAGAAACGTCTGACGGACCAGCGCGGCCAACGGGTTGAAGAACGCCAGCACCAGCGT
>NZ_JBEZLM010000026.1:104157-149948 GCF_040652095.1 Streptomyces sp. NPDC048290 | reverse complement strand
TCAGCCACCGCGCCTCCAGCGATCGGATCGGACGTCACCCCACATCCAACCGCCATGACCACCAACCCGGCGAACCTATCCGGTCACAGCACTAGCTCCTTCTCCGCACCATCTGACCACCCACACCCACCACGGCAGCACCCCCGGAGCGCCTACTCCGGGGGTGCCTAGGGCCGTTCCGCCTTCGAGAGGAACCCACGACCCATGGACCACATCGTCACACGTCAGGATGCCGCTACGGCGTTCGCCGACTGGATCGAGCCGACTTCGGCTGAGCTGGACGCGATCGAGCGGGAGATGCCGCTGATCCTGGCGGACGTCGACCTGATCGCCGCGCAGACCATCTGTCTGGACCGCAAGCCGAACGAGGTGGACACCCGGCGGATTCGGCGGGCTCGCCGCCGGGTGCTGGCTGCCCGGCGGGATCTCGCCAACACCCCGCCGACCGCGGTGCTGTCGGGCGGTGCCCGATGACCGGCACCGTGACTCTGGATGCCCTGTCCGCCCCGGTGCGGGTGCTGCGGCAGCTCGCCCTCGACTTCGGGCACCTGCCCGTCCCTGCGGTCGACCTCTGCGGGATCTATCCCGGACGGCTGTCCCTGTCCCTGCACGACTCGGCCCTGACCGACGTGCAGGCGTTCGCCGCGTTCGAGTTGTGGCGTGAGGCTCTGGAGATCCCGCCCGCCGCCGTGTCCTTCGGCGCGCAGAGCGGGGACACCGTCCGGGTCCTGCGGGCCGCTGCCGACTTCGCCGGGGCGGAAATCGTCCTCAAAGCGTTCACGGACGCGCCCGGATCGGCCGGCGCTTTCGGCTCGACGGGCGGTGCGCGATGACCGCCCGGACCGTACTGCCCGCCGCCGCGATGACGGCGGTGTCGATGGTGCTCACGCTCGCTGTGGTGGTGATGTGGCTTGGTGCTGTGATGCCGTGGCCGGTCGCCCTGGTGGTGGGTCTGGCGATCGATGGCGGATGGCTCGCCACCCTCGCCTACGAGCGCCGCCTTGCCGCGCAGGGCGACCACTCCCGCCCCGTGACCCGGATCGGCTGGTCTTTCGGTCTGATCGCTACCGGGGTCCTGGTGGCGCACGCGCTCACGGCCGAAGAATCCGCGGGTGCGTGGCTTGCGGTGGCGTGGCTGCCGCTCGCCGCGAAAGCCCTGTGGCTGGTGCACGGGCTGTGGGAGCGGACCGCGCTCACACCCGCCGCCCTGGACGACATCCGGCAGATCCAGCAAGAGGCCCGCGATGAAGCCGCGGTGGCGCGGGCCCGACTGAGGGCTGAGGCGTCGACGGAGGAGACCCGGGTGACGGCCGTGACGGCTGCCGGGGCACGCGTCGCGGCCGTTCAGGCGACCACCGCCCGCACCCTGGCCGGGGCGTGGTCGACGCTGGAGTCGGCCCGGCAGGGGAAGGACACCGGTCCGGCCCTGACCAGCGTGACGACCCGCGTCACAGCGGGCGGCACACCCGCGTGGGACCTGCCCGTGTGGGGCCCTGCGGAGCCGCTCCCCGCCCTCCCGCCCGGTAGCCCTCCCGCGCTGACGGATGACGCGCTCGACGCGATCGTGTCGGAGCTGCTGGCCAGCACCGACCCGCCGATGTCGTACAACGCGCTGGCCGCCCGGTTCCGGTCTGACGGGCACTCCGCCTCTGAGGTCCGTCTCCGCGCGGCGTGGAAGCGGGTGGCGTGATGATCACCTGGCTGAGCATGCTGGCCGCAGCGGTTCCGGTCGCGTCCGGCTGGACCATCCACACGCTGTGGCTGAGGCGCCGCCTGACCGCCGCCCGCCGCGACCCGCTGACCGGACTGCGTACCCGCGACGGCTTCACCCGCCGCGCAACCATCCTGCTGAAGGACCCCCGCGCGATCGTCGTGCTGGCCGACGTGGACCGGTTCAAGCAGATCAACGACACCCACGGGCATGCAGCGGGGGACATGCTGCTGAAGGCGACCGCGGCCCGGCTCGCCCACCACGTAGGCCGGTCCGGGGTGGTCGGTCGCCTCGGGGGTGATGAGTTCGCCGCCGTTCTGATCGATGACCGCGACATGGCCGGGGAGCTGCTCGCAGTCCTCCACGGGGTGCTCGCCCGACCGGTCGAAGGACAGGACCCCGCCGTGCGCACCACGGTGTCGCTCGGGTGGGTCCGGGCCGCGGACCACCCCGCCGACGACCTGTCCGCACTGCTGCGGCGGGCGGACGAGGCGATGTACGCGGCCAAGCAAGCCCGTGCCGGAACCCGCCGCGCCGGGCTCGGCAGGCTGTTCGCCACGGTCGCCGGGCGCCGCGCCGGCCGCACCGGAGCCCGCACCGATCCTCCCGTGATCGGGGTGGCGGCATGAGCGCCCCCATCATCGGCGCCGCCGTGTTCACCGCGGTCGTGCGGGCGGCCGGCCACCGCTGCCAGCGCCAGGGCGAGTGCGGCAACCCGCACGCCAGGGGCGAGGGCCGCTGCCCGCACGAGCACGACGGCTGCACCAGCAAGCACGGGCGCCGGGTCCGGCTGATGGCCGCTCCCGCCGACCCGCTCGCCTCCGACGTCGCCGCCGCCCGCCTCCCGGCGAGTGCGCTGCGCGCCTGGTGCCCCGACTGCCACACCGCCGCCGCCCGCCGCGCCCGCGCCACCACGCCCGCGGAAGACCTGCCGGGCCTGTTCGACCTGAAACCCCATCCGCCCCGGCGGGCAGCAACGCCCGCCGGGGCACACCACCCCGAGGAGGGGTCGACCATGGGCAACCCCGATATCCGCCGCCTTGACCGCGAGATCCGCCACACCACCAAGAAGCTCGACGCCGTGCGGGCGGGGGAGTGGTGGCCGCTGACCAGCCGTGAGCGCCTCGCCATGGCACGCGCCATCGCCGGGGGCGCGGGCAGCGTCTACCGGGGCCGCTCCACCACCGGCGCCGAGACCCGCATGGACACGATCGGGTCGGCCGTGGAGACGCGGCTGACCGCTGAGCTGACCGCTCTTCAGGTCGAGCGTCAGCGGCTCGTCACGGAGGCGGCCCGCGCCAAGGCCGCCAAGAAGTCGGCGGGGTGGTGGTGAGCGTGGCTGTCCCCGAGACCCCGCCCGGCGAGTGCCCGCAGTGCTGGCAGCACGCCTACGACAAGCGGGTGCACCGCAAGCTGCGCCCCCGCGAGGACTGCCCCGAGTGCGTCGACCACATGATCAACGGCTGCCCCTACCTCGTGCCGGGGAAGCGCTCTCGCTGGTGGTGACCGGTGGTCGGCACCTTCCCGCGGCTGCATCCCGCTAGCCGCATGAGCCGGTGGGCCGGACGCCCCTCCCGCGTCCGCCCCCGGCCCCTTTCACTTCCGCCCCGGTCTGGGGGCAGTCTGGAGTACCCGCCCATGAGCGGCACTGTCGTTCCCCTGCACAAGACCACCGACCCCGATCCGTCCGCCCCCGCCGCCGCAGATGCGGCGGTCGTGCTCTCGCTCGTCTCCGTCCCGCCCGAGTCCGGTGATCAGCCGGTTGTGGAGGCTGTCGACCGGATCGACAACCCGTTGGCCGACTGGCTGACCGTGCCGGACGGGCCGCTGCTGCCCGCGTGGGCCCGCTCGCGTGCGTCCGTGGCCGCGAACGTGACCGCGCTGGGGCGGCTCACCTGGTGGCACACCCGCTATCACGGTCTGCGAAGCCCGAAGTACCTGGTCAAAGCCGTACTGCTCGCTGCGCGCGGCTTCTACCGGGCCACGGCCGGTCTGTGGCCCACCCTGTCCGCGCAGGATCACAGCGCCGCTGTGAAGGCGCTGCGCGCGCAGGTCAAGGTCCGCCCCGAGGACCTGGAGTTGGCCACGCGGTTGCAGGCCGCGCACTACGCCCGTACCCAGACCCGCCGCTGGCGGTTCGGTGCCGCCGCCGTGGCAGTGACCGCCGCCACGGTCGGAGTGGCGCTCGCCCCGCTGCTGCTTCAGGCGGGGATTGGTGCTGCGGTGGTCGGTCCGCTCGCCTATCTGGGGCGGGGCAAGGAGACCCGACTGCTGGACCAGGCCGCCCCGCCGCTGCGGGTGGACATGTCCGCGCAGCAGCTCAACGACGCGTTGCGTGCCGCTGGCCTCCTCAAAAGCGGCGGCGGCAAGGACGACAAGGATCTTCCGCGCGTGCACTGCTCGATGGGTCCGGTCCGGGACGGACGCGGCTGGGCCGTGATCTTCGACATGCCCCGGGGCGGCGGCAAGACCGCCTCCGATGTCCTCGCCAAGCGGGAGGTGATCGCGCAGGAACTCGGCGTGGACGAGATTCAGGTGATCATGTCCCGCGTGCGGGCCGCCAAGGGCGGCAATGCCGGTCGGGTCTCGATGTGGGTCGCCGACGATGACCCCTACCTGGGCACCCCGAACCCGTCGCCGCTGGAGAAGGCGGAGAAGTTCTCCATCTGGGAGCCGGTCCCTTTCGGGCAGGACGCCCGCGGCAACCGGGTCGACGTGCCGGTCATGTGGCAGTCGATGTTCTTCGGCGGTCTGCCCCGGCGCGGGAAGACGTTCTCCCAGAGGCTGCTGACGGCAGCCGGTCTGCTGGACGCCTACGTGCGCCACTACGTGGCAGACGGCAAGGGCGGAGCGGACTGGATGCCCATGAAGAGCGTCGCCCACCGGCTCGTCATGGGAGCCGAGGACGACGCGATCGAAGCCCTGAAGGCCATGCTCCGCGAGCTGCTGGGCGAGATGGAACGGCGGTTCGCGCTGCTGCGGGACCTTCCCCCCTCGGTCTGCCCCGAGGGCAAGCTCACCCCCGACATCATGGTCAAGTACACCCTGCCGGTCATCTTCGTGACGATCGATGAGCTGCAGGAGTACTTCACCGCGATGGAGCGCGAAGACCGCGAACAGGTCATCAACGACCTGTGCCGGATCGCGCGCCGCGGGCCCGCCGCCGGGTTCATCTCCAACTTCGCCTCCCAGCGCCCGGACGCCGAATCCGTGCCCGCCAAGCTGCGGGAGATCATCACCATCCGCTACTCGACGCAGGTGGTCGACCGCACCAGCTCTGACATGGTGCTCGGCAAGGGCAAGGCCGCCCAGGGCGCGGACGCCTCCGTGCTGTCCGAGGACCACAAGGGTGTGGGGGTGCTGGTCACCGGTCCCGCGAGCTTCGTGACCGTGCGGGCCGACTACCTTGACGGCACCGGGTTCGCCGCGCTGTGCCGCAAGGGCCGCACCCTGCGCGAGGCGGCCGGCCAGCTCACCGGGGACGCGTCCGGGGACGTGACCGCCGCCGCTGAGGCCGCGGGGCTCACCGTCCCCGCGATCGTCTCCGATGCGCTGGAGATCATGCGGCACTCCCCGCGCATGTTCACCCCCGATCTCCTCGCCGGGCTCGTCAACCTGGACGAGGACGTGTACGGGGACTTCACCGCCGAGCGGCTCGCGTCCGAACTGGAAGCCGCCGGGGTGAAGCGGACCAGCAAGCAAGTCAAGATCAGCGGCGCGAACGGTGCGGGCTACCAGCGCCGCGACATCGAAGCCGCCGTCCCCGCCGAGATCCTCCTCAGCACCGGCAGGTAAAGCCCTCCCCCTCTACCCCCGCCCGCGCGAAGGGGCCCTCCACCCCGCCCCGGACCGCCCCGCGCGGCCCCCGCCGGGGTAGAGGGGACCCCTTACCCCGGTCATGGGGCAGGTAAAGGCCCCTGACCTGCAAGGTAAGGCCGGTAAAGGGGGGTTCCCCGGCCCCTGCCGCACCCCTCCTACAGCCCGAATCCCACACCACCCCCACCCACCCGCGAACACCGGAGGAGGCCACGCATGCCCGCCGACACCACCCCCGCCCCGGCCCGCCCCGACCGGCCGATGACCGCCGACGAAGCCGACAGCGAAGCCCGGCGGATCATCGCCGCCGCCTACCGGCCCGCCCCCGAAACCCCCACCGCCTACCGCGACCTCAGCCCCCTGCCCACCCACGGCAGCACCCCGCCCGTGGCACAGCCGGGCATCCCGCCGATGTCCCAGCGCGCCACCGACGTCGGCCGCCTCATGGTCGCCGCCGGGCTCGCCACCGTCCCGCCCGGCCTGGTCGCTATCGGCGTGCTGGTCGCCTCCCGGCACGCCGACCCCACCGTGATCGGGATGATCTGCGCCGCCCCCGCCGCCATCGCCGTCCCCATCATCGCGCTCGCCCGCCTCCTGGCACGCGCCGGGGAGGCCGCGCCGGACGAGCACCACCACCACTACACCGGTCCCGTCCACCAGCAGCACACCACCAGCCACACCCGTGGACTCGTCTCCCGCACCACCCACACCACCCGCGACTGACCCAACACTCCCTCCCACTCAAGGAGCACTCTTGATCCGCACCGGATTCGCCACCCGTGAGGGAACCGCCGCCGACAACGCCGACGCGTGCACGGTCTACCGGCTCGCGGACGGCACGGTCGGTGCCGCCGTCATCGACGGCATTGGCCACGGCCCCTACACCTCCGCCACCTCACCCCTGCTCGCCGAGACCGCCGCCCGCGTCACCGCCCACCGGGGCGCTCTGCCCGGCATCCTCAGCGCCGGGCTGCTGGTGGCCGACCAGGGCCCGGACGGCGACGAAGCCGACGCCGTGGCCGTGGCCGCGCTCGCCGACGATGCCGGAACCCGCGTCGCATGGGTCGGCGACTGCCGCGCCTACGGCTGGAACGGCACCCGCCTCACCCTCCACACCACCGACCAGACCATGGCCCGCTGGATCGAGCAGTACGGGCCCCCGGTCGACGTCACCAAGCGCTACGGCGACTGGGTCAGGGTCTCCCTGCACTCCGCCACCGTCGCCAGTACCCGCGAGATCGAAGTGATGGACCCGGTGGTGATCCTCACTTCGGACGGAGTGCACGACCAGATCCCTCCGGGCGTGCTGGAAGCCCTGGTGCGGGTGCACGCCGACGACCCGCAGACCCTCGCGTCCGCCCTGGTCGCCGCCGCCCGCCCCGACCAGGGCGGCTACCGCGACGACGCCACGTGCATCGTCATCCGCAACCCCCACACCAGCACCCCGGAGGACACCGCGTGATCACCACCGGCATAGCGTCCCGACAGGGCACCCGCCCCCTCAACGCCGACTCCGCCACCATCCACCGCCTCCCCGGCACCCCGATGACCGCCGCCGCGCTGGTCGACGGCATCGGCAACACCCACGCTGTGGTCAACTTCGCCCGCACTGCTGCTGAGGTCATCGCGCGGGTCGGCGCGCGCCGGGGGCCGCTGCTGGGCATCCTCGCGGCGGCCGAGATGTCCACCGCCCCGCCCGGTGTTCAGGTCGAGGACGGGGTTGCGGTCGCCGCCGTCGCATCGGAGTCGGGCACGACCACGATCGCTTGGACCGGGGACTCACGGATCTACGGATGGACCGGCAGCGCCTTGGTGCAGCGCAGCACCGACCAGACCATGGGCACCTGGCTCCGCCGGTGGGGCGGCACGGCCGTCACCCTCCACACGGACGACGAACCCGACCGGACCGTACCCACCGAACAGGCCGCGCGTGTCCTCGATGACATGGCCCGCGCCGCCCTCAGCCGCTGCTCCATCGCGACCGTGCCCCTCCTCATGATCGATGATCCGCTGGTCATCCTCACCAGCGACGGCATGCACGGCCAGATCTCCCCCGAGACCCTGGAAGACCTTGTCCGGCAGCACGCTGGCGGCGACCCGCAGGCGCTCGCGAATGCTCTCGTGGCCGCCGCCACGGGCGACGACAGCGGATACCGCGACGACGCCACCGCCGTCGTGATCCGCCGCCACTGACCGCATGACCAAGGGCGGCCCCGCCATCTCGCCAAAGAACCGGGGCCGCCCTCACCAACCAGCCCATCAGACCTGTTGGAGGTCTCCAGCATGACCGATCCCACGACCTATCCGCGACCCCTTCCCGCGGGAGCTCCCGCGCAGGGGATGCGGTTCTACCTCACCACCCACAAACGCCACTGGATCACGCTCACCGACGTGCCGCTGTTCCTCAAGGCGGAGCACTTCACCGCCGCCGCCCGGCTCCACCCGGCCCGCGGCCGGTACGCGGTCGACTCCGGAGGCTTCACCGAGCTTCAGCGCCACGGCCGGTGGACCCGCACGCCCCGTCAGTACGCGGACGACCTGCGCCGGATCTGGGAACACGTCGGCCCCTACGACTGGGCCGCCGGTCAGGACTGGATGTGTGAAGACCTCATCATCCACGGCGGCACCGCGGGCCCCCTCACCTTCACCGGGACCCGCCTGAGCGTGGCAGAGCACCAGCAGCGCACGGTGCGCAACTTCCTGGAGTTGCGGTCCCTGGCGCCCGATCTGCGGATCATCCCCACTCTCCAGGGCCGGACCGTGCCCGAGTACCACGCGTGCGCGGACCTGTACGAGAGCTACGGCGTCAACCTGCGGGCCGAACCTGTGGTCGGCCTCGGGTCCGTATGCCGCCTCCAGTCCACCCGTCTCGGGGCGGCCATCGTCACCGCCATGGCCGGACGGGGGCTGAAGCTGCACGGCTTCGGCTTCAAGACGTTGGGGCTGGAGCGCGTAGGGCATCTGCTGGCCTCCGCCGACTCCGCCGCCTGGAGCTACCACGCCCGCAAGCGGCCCCCGATGCCCGGCCACACGCACAAGAACTGCGCCAACTGCCTCCCCTACGCGATGCGATGGCGTACCCGTGTGCTGGCCGCGATCCCCGCCCACCGTCAGGCCATGCTCACCGACCGGGGCGCCGCATGACCGACCTGATGCGCACCGCCCTGCGACTGGCCGCTGACGGCCTGCCGGTGCTGCCCCTGCGCCGTGGCAAGCTCCCGTTCGGCAACTGCGCCGACTGCGCCAGCAGCGCATGCGGGGGCCGACCGGGCATGAAGACTCCCGGCCCCTGCGTCTGCCCCCGGCCGTGCCACGGATGGGCCGCCGCCACCACCGACCCGCACGCCATCGCTTCCACCGCGTGGGAGCCGTCGTGGCGGCACGCGGCAGCGCTCGCCTACCACCCCGGCGGAGCCGGACTGACCGTCGTCGACCTGGACGACCCCGCCGCCATCGCATGGGCCCGCGAGAGCCTGCCCGCCACCCGCACCGTGACCACCACCCGCGGCGAGCACTGGCTGTACCGGGGCGTCATGCCGTCCGCGAACGCCGTCCGGGCGGGCGTCGACATCAAGTCGCACATGCAGTACACCCGTTGGTACGGGCCCGGCACGGGCACCATCGCCGCTCTCCCTGCCGCTGTCCGCGCGCTGGCAGTAAAGGAACCACCCGCCCCCCGCATCGCCCCTCAGGGCCTCACAGCGCCCCTGAGGGGCCCTGAGGGCGGGTGCCCGCACCGCACGCCCGCCTATCTGGAGCGGGGGATCGTCATGGCTGTGGAGCGGATCGCCGACGCTCCCAGCGCGGTGCACGCGACCGTGTACCGCGCGTTCCTGGCCGTGCTGTCCACGCACGGCCGGTGCGGCTGCCTCACCGACACCCACATGCAACGGCTGTTCACCGCAGCTCAGGCCCGGGGCGAGAGTCTGCGGCACTGCACCGACGCATGGGCCAACGCCCGCGGCGCCCTGGGGATGTGAGCGCCGTGTCCGAGGACGACAAGCCCCCGGCCCGGCAGATCATCACCGACTACGCGCAGTCTCATTTCCGGTACTTCCGCACCGTGGACGGAACCGTCTACGCCCAGCGCACCGGCCACCCCGTGGCCCGCCCGATCCGCTCCCAGGGCACCACCGGAAGCCACCGCCAGGAACTCATGGTCGGCATGTTCCGGGACGGCATCGGCGTCTTCAACGGCACCGCCCTCAAGGAAGCACTCGACCTGATCGAGGCTCTCGCGCTGACCGAGGACGTACAGCCCGTCCACATCCGCGTAGCCCCCGGCTCCGACGGCGCGACCTGGCTCGATCTGGGCCGCGACGACGGGCAGTCCGTCCGCATCCACCCCACAGGATGGGACATCCTCACCCCCGACCCGCGCGAAGTGTGCTGGCGGCGCACCCAGCTCACCGGCGAACTCCCCCTCCCCACCCGGGACACGGACGGCAAGGGCATCGATCTGCTGCTCCGGTTGTGCAACTTCGCCACCGCCGAGACGGAATGCCTCGCCATCGCCTGGCTGATCGGCTGTCTCGGGCCGTCCGTACCGGTGCCCGCGCCGTTCCTCACCGGCCCCCAGGGCGCAGGGAAGTCCACGGGCGGCCGGATGCTGGTGCGGATCATCGAGGGCATGACTGGCGACCTGCGCCGCGCCCCCAAGGATGAAGAGAACCTGATCGCGGCCGTGGCCGCCGGATGGGTCACCGCCCTGGACAACCTCTCCCACATGACCCCCGACCTGTCCGATGCGATGTGCTGCATCGTCACCGGAGCCGAGAGCGTCAAGCGCGCCCTGTTCACCGACGGCGACGTGTTCCGCGTCGGCTACCGCCGTCCCCTCCTCCTCACCGGCATCGACGTAGGCGTCATCCGCCCCGACCTCGCCGAACGCCTCCTCCCACTCCGCCTGGAACGCCCCAGGGCCCGGCGCACCGAGGCGGACCTGTGGGCGGAGTACGCCGAAGCCCTCCCCGTCGTCCTCGGCTCCCTCCTCGACCTCACCGTCAAGGTCCGCGCGATGGAAGCCGAAACCCCCACCGACCTGCGGATGGCCGACTTCGCCCACCTCTGTGCCCAGCTCGACGCCGCAACCGGCCTCGGGGCCCTCACCGCCTACCGGGCCAGCCTCGACGACCTCAACGACGACGTGATCGAGGGCGACCTGCTAGCGCAGACCGTCCTGCGGCACGCCGACACCATCGGACCGGGCCAAGCGCAGCGGATGACCTCCACCGAATGGCTGCACTGCCTCAGTCGCCTCTACATCGGCGATGAGCCACGGGCGCTGCCTAAAGGATGGCCCACCACCGGGAAAGTCCTCTCAGACCGCCTCAAGCGCCTTCAACCCACCCTCGCCGCCCGCGGGGTGCTCATCGACACCGGTCGCACCAAAGCGGGGCGCTACCTCGAAATGACCCGCACCGCCAACCCGGCCCCGGAACCGCCACCGTCGATGTTCTGACCACCGGCCCCCCGGCCACGCACGGACAAGCAAGAGGAGCACGCCTCCCCCGCGCCCGGGTGCTCCTCTTGCTGTTCGGCGCCTCTGCGCCGCCCGAGAGTCGCGCCGCGAAGCGGCCCATCTTCACCTCTTGAGGAACCGCCCACCACTACAGACACCCCCTCTTTTTGTCCTAAGTAGGGAAGCTCTGCGTCACCGCGTCACCAGGGGCCCGAAAGACACCGGCTGACCTGTGCAAACAGTGGGTGACGCGGACGGAATCCTCTGCGTCATCCTGCGTCACCTGCGTCACCGGCCGCGTCATCGGTGACGCAGCCGATGACGCAGGGGTGACGCACCCCCAGGTACCGCGTCACCCAAAAACCGCAGGTCAGGGTAACCCATTTGACGCAGGGACGCAGGTGACGCAGAAATCCCCACCTCGGACACACACGCCCCCAGCAACTCCCCTCATCCCCGGGAGATACCTGCATGGAAGCCGCCCACCTCGCCGCCGCCATCGATCCCACCCTCGTACTCCTGACCGTCGAAGAGGCCGCCCGCCGACTCCAGATCGGCCGGACTGTCTGCTACCGGCTCATCCGTTCCGGAGAGCTGGAGTCCATCACCGTCGGCCACCTCCGCAGGGTCCCCGCCGACGCTGTACCTGCACTCGTCACCCGTCTCCGTACCGCCCACCGCCCCGCCCGCACCGCTGCCTGAGGAGTACACGCATGGCCGAAGCGAACAACGAGAGCAAGCGCACCCGTCAGCCCAACGGCCGGTCGTCCATCTACCAGGGCAGTGACGGCAAGTGGCACGGCCGCGTGACCGTCGGAACCCGGGACGACGGCCGCCCCGACCGGCGGCACGTCGAGCGCAAGACCCGCGCCGAAGTGACGGCCGCCGTCCGTGAGCTGGAGAAGCAACGCGAGGCCAGGACGCTCGCCAAGCCGGGCAAGCCCTGGACGGTGAAGACGTGGCTGACCCACTGGATCGAGACCATCGCCCCGCTGGCGGTGAACGAGAACACGATGGTCGGCTACGGCGTCGCCGTCCGGAAGCACCTGATCCCGGCACTCGGTGCTCACCGGCTGGACAAGCTGAGGCCGGAGCACATCGAGCGCTTCTACGGGAAGATGCAGGCAGACGGCCGAAAGGCGGGGACGATCCATCAGATCCACCGCACCTTCCGCACCGCGCTGAACGAAGCGGTGCGGCGTGGCCACCTCGGACGGAACCCCGTACAACTCGCCAGGGCTCCCCGTGTCCGGGAGGAAGAGGTGGAGCCGTACACCGTGGAAGAGGTGCAGCGGCTCTTGCAGGCGGCTGACCACCGCCGGAACTCTGCCCGCTGGGCCGTCGCGCTCGCGCTCGGTCTGCGGCAGGGGGAAGCGCTGGGCCTCAAATGGGCGGATGTGGACTTGGACCGCGGGGTTCTGATGGTCCGGCGGAGTCGCCGCCGCCCGCGCTACGCCCACGGGTGCGGGGACGTTTGCGGCAGGAAAGCGGGCTACTGCCCGCAGCGTCGGCGGACGAATCCCGAGACTGCCGACACAAAGTCACGGGCTGGACGCCGTGCAGTCGGTCTGCCCGCCCAGCTCGTTGACCTGCTTCGGGTCCATCAGGTCAACCAGGATGCCGAACGCACGGTGGCCGGTGGCGGGTGGACGGACGAACGATGGCTGTTCGCGACGCCGACCGGTCGGGGCACCTCCCCCCGTACGGACTACGACGACTGGAAGGAACTACTCGAAGACGCCAAGGTGCGTGACGGCCGGTTGCACGACGCCCGCCACACCGCCGCCACGGTGCTCCTGATCCTCGGAGTGTCGGAGCGCGCCGTCATGGGGCTCATGGGGTGGTCCACCACCGCCATGGCCGCGCGCTATCAGCACATGGTGGACACCGTGCGGCACGAGGTGGCGGAACGGGTTGACGGGCTGATCTGGAAGCCGACCGGAACCGGGCCGGACGACGATGGCGACGGCGCCGCCGGGGCGCTCGTACGGGCCAACTGAGACGGAAACTGAGACGGGGATGCACGAAGGGTCCGACTCGATCGAGTCGGACCCTTCGTCTACCTGCGGTAGCGGAGGGATTTGAACCCTCGGTGACTTGCGCCACACTCGCTTTCGAGGCGAGCTCCTTCGGCCGCTCGGACACGCTACCGAGAGAGACCCTACCGCACCCCGGGGCGTGCTCAGAAATCGTTAAGCGGGGGCTCAGCGGTCGCGGAAGAAGTCGGTCAGGAGCCGGGCGCACTCGTCGCCGAGCACGCCCTCGATCACCTCGGGCCGGTGGTTGAGCCGGCGGTCGCGCACCACGTCCCACAGGGACCCCGCGGCGCCCGCCTTGGCGTCCCTGGCGCCGTAGACGACCCGGTCGACCCGGGCGAGCACCAGGGCGCCCGCGCACATCGTGCAGGGCTCCAGGGTGACCACCAGGGTGCAGCCGGTGAGCCGCCACTGACCGAGCGCGGCGGCGCCCCGGCGGATCGCCAGCACCTCGGCGTGCGCGGTCGGATCGCCGGTGGCCTCGCGCTCGTTGTGACCGGCCGCCAGCACGCTCGTACCGTCCGGGCCCAGCAGTACGGCGCCGACCGGCACGTCACCACCGGCGGCGGCTTGTCCGGCCTGGTCCAGGGCGAGCCGCATGGCGGCTCGCCAGGGGCCGCGCACCGGGTCGGCGGCGGAGGGCGGCGGGGTCGGGGCGGACGGGGTCAGCGGACGGTCTCCAGGACCTCCGAGACCCCCAGGGACTCGGCGATCTCACCCAGCGCGTCCTCGGACAGGGACCGCAGCTCCTTCTCGCTGACGCCGAGGTCGTCGAGGATCGCGCTGTCCCCGACCGGGCCGTGCGGCAGCGACTCGTCGCCGTCCTCGCCGTCCTCGCCCTCCGGCTCACCGTCCTCGGTGCCGTCGAGATCGAGGGTGTCGAGTTCGTCGTTGTCGTCGGGGTCGCGGCCGAGCAGCTCGTCGGTGAGCAGCATCTCGCCGTAGCTGCTGCGGGCGGCGGCGACGGCGTTGGAGACATAGATCCGCGGGTCGTCCTCGCCGTCGAAGCGGACGACGCCGAACCAGGCGTCCTCCTGCTCGATCAGGACGAGCACCGTGTCCTCGTCGGGGGCGGCGTCCCGGGCCAGGTCTGCCAGATCTGACAGGGTCTCCACATCGTCGAGCTCTGTGTTGCTCGCTTCCCACCCGTCTTCGGTGCGCGCGAGCAGTGCGGCGAAGTACACCGTGACTCTCCCACTGGTCATAGGCGTGCCGGTTGGGGTTCCCCCCGGCGGAGGTTGCGGGTGGAGGTGCGGTGCTCCGAGCCCCACCCACTCGGAATCGTGGCAGAAACAAGGCGCCCAGGGGACGTCTTCGGCTCCCTGTGTCTGGCACTTTTGATCGCACGTGAGCAAAGAGTCACCAGCGCGCTTGTCGCCGCCACCTGCGGATCGTACGCGGCTTTCCTCCGGTGCCTCGCACGACCACCCGGTCAACGGCCGTGCGCGGAGCGGATCTTCCCGGTGTGCTCGTCGTGCCGCGTCTACCAGCGGAATGTTCGCATGCGCATCGCGTGGCGCAGCCGGGCGGTCTTGGCCCGGCGGGGTTGTACGCGGTCGCGCAGGGCGCGTGCCTCGGCGAGTTCCCGCAGAAACTGCGCCCGGCGCCGCCGTCGCTCCGCGTCGGCCTCCCGTGCGCCGGGGTCCGCGTCGGACGCTTCCGGCGCGTCGGGCCGGTCCGGCAGGTCACGCATGGTTCTCACCACCCCAGTCGATCCATCCCACTTTCCCCCGGACGGGGGGTTTGATGCCAGCGCGCGGGGGGAGGGGGCGCGGTTACTGTGGGGGACATGCGTCTCCATGTCGTCGACCACCCCCTGGTCGCTCACAAGCTCACCACGCTGCGCGACCAGCGCACCGACTCCCCGACCTTCCGCCGGCTCGCCGACGAGCTGGTCACCCTGCTCGCCTACGAGGCGACCCGGGACGTGCGCACCGAACAGGTCGACATCGTCACCCCGGTCAGCGGCACGACCGGGGTCAAGCTGTCCCACCCCCGGCCGCTGGTGGTGCCGATCCTGCGGGCCGGGCTCGGGATGCTGGACGGCATGGTGCGGCTGCTGCCGACCGCCGAGGTGGGGTTCCTCGGGATGATCCGCAACGAGGAGACGCTCCAGGCGTCCACGTACGCCACGCGGATGCCGGAGGACCTGTCCGGGCGGCAGGTGTACGTGCTCGATCCGATGCTGGCGACGGGCGGCACGCTGGTCGCGTCGATCCGGGAGCTGATCGGGCGCGGGGCGGACGATGTGACCGCGGTGGTGCTGCTGGCCGCGCCGGAGGGTGTCGAGGTCATGGAACGGGAGCTGGCGGGGGCGCCGGTGACGGTGGTGACGGCGTCGGTGGACGAGCGGCTGAACGAGCAGGGGTACATCGTGCCGGGTCTCGGCGACGCGGGCGACCGTATGTACGGGGCGGCGGAGTAGCGGCGCGCGGGTTGTCGCCGGGTGCGGGTGGGTTCGTGGCTGGTCGCGCGGTTCCTCCCCCAGAGGGTACGGGGGTCAGCCTCGCCTACCAGGGGCGCTGGGGGTACCCCCTCTGGGGGAGGAACCGCGCACAGCCAGGGAGCTGACCCGCACCTTTCTCACACGGCCGCGGCAGCTACGGACACGCCCTCGCGGACGACCCCGTCGGCGTCGGATCCGGTGACCTAAGGGACGTCAGCGCGCGGGACGCCGTCGTACGGGCGTCCAGGGACGTGAACTTGTCCCCGATGATCAGATCCAGCTCCGCGCCCTTGCGGGACGCCACCGCCCGCCGCTCCGCCGCCGCGAGCTGCGTCCCGAGCACCGGCAGGGACGTGTTCAGCGCGGTGCTCGGCCCGAGCAGGAGCCCGGTGCCCTTCACCTTCTTGTCGTAGTCCTTCGCCGCGTTCCCCACCTCGCCGATCTTGAAGCCACGTTTCGCCAGTTCGTCGGCGGTGCGTTTGGCGAGTCCGGAGCGGGTGGTGGCATTGAGGACGTTCACGGTGATCTTCCCGGGGGCCGGTACCGCCGCCGCGCCCGCGGACCCCGCGCCGCTCGGCGCCGGGCTCGGCGTCCCGGCGCAGTGCCCCTTCGCCGCGGCGGCCACCGCGGTGTCGCCGCCGCCGGTGAAGACGTCGATGAGCTGCAAGGTGCCCCAGCCGATCAGACCGACCGCGGTCGTCGAGGCGACCACGACGAGTACGAGCCGTCCGCGCCGCCGTGGCCCGCGCATCCGCGGGTACTTGTCCCCCGTGATCCGGTACTGGCCACCCATGCCGGGGGGAGTCAGCATGCTCATGAGCGCAGAGTAGTGCGCCTGAGCGACGATGCCTACTAGATGATCATTCGACGTCGCCCAGTCCAACCCGAAAGGGCCAACAGGTGTCCCGTTGTGCCCCGGGAGCGGGCGGGTGGCTCAGTCGAGTTCGAGGACGCGCGCGTGCAGCACCTGGCGCTGCTGGAGCGCGGCGCGCACCGCGCGGTGCAGTCCGTCCTCCAGATACAGATCGCCCTGCCACTTCACGACATGCGCGAAGAGGTCGCCGTAGAAGGTGGAGTCCTCGGCGAGCAGCGTCTCCAGGTCGAGTTGCTGCTTGGTCGTCACGAGCTGATCGAGGCGGACCGGGCGCGGTGCGACGTCCGCCCACTGCCGGGTGCTGTCCCGGCCGTGGTCGGGGTACGGCCGGCCGTTTCCGATGCGCTTGAAGATCACACGGAAAGCCTACCGGGCGAGCGCTTCGGGGCGCAGCCATGGAGCGGACGCGCGGCACTGGAAAAGAGGCGGTGAACCGGGGCAAAGCGGGAGACTTGTCGGACTGGGTTCGATCCGGCGGCCCGGTGTGAGCGTTTGAGCGGTCGTCCGCTTTCGCTCAAAAGGGGTCGCGGGCGCCCCCGGGCGGGGGCGCCCGGCTCGGGTCAGGCGGGGTGCTGCTCCCGCGGCGCCGGGGCGGGGGCGGACGCGGTCAGGGCGGGTTCGGGCCGCTGCGGCGCGGACCGGGGCCGCGGTCGCGGTTCCGGTTCCGGATCGGCCGGTTCGGGCGCGTTGCGGCGGGCCTCCGCGCGCAGCAGGGCGCGCAGCACGGCGTACGGGTCTGTGGGCATGACGAAGTACCTCGCTCGGTGAGTCCTGGTGAGGGGGGAGGGGGTGTAGGCGTCGGGCCGCTGGGATCAGCAGCGCAGGACCACCGAGCGAAGGCAGTGCAGGCGGTACGAGGGCGGGCCCGGCGCGGGGCGGGCGGCGGGCGCGGGTCCGGCGGGGCGGGCCGGTTCGGGGCGCGGGGGCGCGGCGGGGAGGCGGTCGGTCCGGCTGACCGGGCGGAGCGCGGTGCCGAGGATGTCGTACTCGGCCGTCGTGCCGCCGTGCTCGCAGACCGACTCCGTGAGGGGCCCCGCGTGGGCCCCGCCGTGCGCGCCGGGCGCCAGCAGGGCCAGCAGCAGCACCGCGATCCGCAGCCAGGTGCGGGGGGCGGGGGCGCGGTACATGGCGGAGGTCTGCCCCGGGCGGGGGGCTCCGGCCGCCCGCTGACGGCGGGAACCCCCCGCTCGGCCCAGTCCGGTGCTGCCGCGCCGCCCGCCGTTCACAGCGTCCGCGGCACCTCTCGCGCGCGGCCCCGCATCCGGATCGCGGTGACGACCTCGACGACGCCGACGACGAGCAGCCAGATGCCGGTGACCACGGTCAGCACGGCGAGCGACTCGAACGGCGAGACGATCAGCACGATCCCGGCGAGGAAGGTGACGATGCCGAGGAAGATCTGCCAGCCCCGGGCGGGCATCGCGGTGTCGGAGAAGCCGGCCAGTGTCTGGGTGATGCCGCGGATCAGCCAGCCGATGCCGATCCACAGGGCCAGCAGCAGGATCGACTGGGTCGGGCCGCGGAAGCAGAACAGGCCCAGCAGGATCGACACCGCCCCGCTGATGAAGGCCAGCACCCGCAGCGAGGTCGTCCGGTGCGTGCCGAACGCCGCGGCGAGCTGGAAGATGCCGCTGATCAGCAGGTAGAGGCCGAACAGGATGCCCGCGACCAGCAGCGACGGGCCCGGCCAGATCAGGATCAGCAGGCCCAGGATCAGCGAGGCGACGCCGGTGACCAGCACCACCTGCCAGGCGGCCCGGGACAGGGCGTGCAACGGGCCCTCGAAGGGCGTGTCCGGCTCGTGCGGGCCGCTGGCCGCGTGCCCGGCGTGAACCTTGCGGTCGTCGTACTCGGGACCCCTGGGGGGACCGCTCGATGGCTCGGTCATGATCCATGCTTGGACCGCGCCGGGCGGTGCCGCCACCGGAGACGGTCCGAGTGGCTGACCTGCGGCCCGCGCGGACGCGGTTCGTCATGGACGCGGGTTGCTGTGGGCGCCGGTCGTCGTGGAGGCCCGGCCGTGTGGACGCCGGTTGCCGTGGACGCCCGCCCGCGCGGAGGCCCGCCCGTGTGGACGCCGCCCGCGCGGAGGCCCGCCCGTGTGGAGGCCGTTTGCCGCGAACACCCGCCCGCGTGGACCCCTGTCGTCGCGAACGCCCCTCCTCAGGGACTCCGGATGCCGCGAACGCCCGCCGTCGTGGACGCCCGCCCGTGTGGACCCCGGATGCCTCGAACGCCCGCCCGCGCGGACCCCCGTCGTCGCGAACGCCCGCCCGCGTGGACCCCCGTCGTCGCGAACGCCTGTCCTCACGGACCCGTTGCCGCTGCTCCCGTGCCGCGGCCTCCTGCCACATCCCCTGCCGCAGACCTGTTGCCCCAGCCCCCTGTCATAGAGCCGTTGCCCCAGCCCTCTGCCATGGACCCCCGTCACGCCCCCGCCGCCGCACCCCCGTTGTCACAGGCGACCGCTACCGTCCCGGCATGACAACCGGCCACTCCATATCCCCGTCCCCGGAGGGCTCCTCCGTGGTGCCCTCCCCGTTCCGTGACGCGTGGGACCGTCAGCTCGCCGACGCCTTCGAGGTGTTGCTCGGCCGCCCGCTGGCGGAGTTCGACCCCGAGGCCGTGTACGCCGTCCGGATCGGCGGCAATCTGATCCGGGAGACCGGGTTCGCGGGGGACGCCGCCTGGGTGCGCCCGGCCGCCCTGCGCGGTGCCGTACCCGTGGTGTGGGACGTCCCGCTCGTCTCCGACGCGGGGCTCCCGGCCTTCGACGCGAGCCGGTCCGTCTTCGAGGTCGGTATGCCCGAGGGCAGGCCCTGTCCGCTCCCGGCGGACTTCCTCGCCGCCGTGCGGGACGTCTGCTTCGCGCCGGGGCTGCTGCGCGGCGTCGATCTCGCGCCGCTGGCGGAGCGGTTCGGCGTCGATCTCGCCGACCCGGCCCTCGCCGGGAGCTGGGCCGTGTTCGTCCCCCTGCTGGTGTCCGACGGCACCCTGCTGGACGCCCTGCGCACCACCCTGGCCACCGGGCGCGCCCCCGAGGACCTGCTGCCGTTCACCACTGAGCCCGACGAGGAGTGGGAGGAGGCGCTGGAGGCTGTCGCCCACCCGGGGCTGCGCGCCCACCTCGGCCACTTCTGCACCGACGGCGAGGAGGGGCTGATGCCGCTCCACGAGGACATCGCCTGGGCGGGCGGTCTGGAGGAGTACGGCTGTGCGGCGGTCACCGGCTGGGAGGACGGGTTCGGGCAGGTCGACTTCACCGTCGTACGGCTGAGCGGGCGGGTGGCGGGCGGCGGGGCGACCGGGGACGCGCCCTAGCGGGAACCGGTCGTCTTCGCCGCCTTGGCCGCCGCCTTCATCTCCTGCTTGTGGGCGCGGACCCGGGTCAGGGACTCCGGGCCGGTGATGTCGGCGACCGAGCGGTACGACCCGGTCTCGCCGTACGCGCCCGCCGCCGTGCGCCAGCCGGTGGGCCGTACGCCGAGCTGTTTGCCGAGCAGGGCCAGGAAGATCTGTGCCTTCTGCTTGCCGAAGCCGGGCAGCGCCTCCAGGCGGCGGAGCAGCTCCGCCCCGCTGCCGGCGTCCCGCCAGATGCCCTCGGGGTCACCGTCGTAGTGCTCCACCAGGTACTGGCACAGCTGCTGGACGCGCTTGGCCATGGAGCCGGGGTAGCGGTGGACGGCGGGCTTCTCGGAGAGCAGCGCCGCGAACGCCTCCGGGTCGTGCGCGGCGATCTCGTGCGCGTCCAGGTCGTCCGTGCCGAGCCGGTCGGCGAGGGTGCGCGGGCCCTTGAACGCCCACTCCATCGGGATCTGCTGGTCCAGCAACATGCCGATCAGCGCGGCGAGCGGGGAGCGGCCGAGCAGCGCGTCGGCGTCCGGGTCCTGGGCGAGGTGCAGGGTGGCGTCCATGGGTCGATGATCCCCCGCCGGTCGGGGTGGCGCCCGCCGGAGGGGTGGGGTGTCAGGGTCGCCAGTAGCCCAGCGCGTGGGTGCGGTCCTTCGGGACGCCGAGTTCCCGGCGTACGTACGAGGCGAGGGTGCGGGTGGTCGCCGTGTCGCAGGCGATCCAGACGTACGGGTGCGGGGTCGCGCGCAGCAGGTCGGGCAGGTCGGCGCGGACCCGGTCGGTCAGGGCGGAGCCGCCGCGCGGGATCTCGTGGACGGTGTGGCGGGCGGGGTCGGTACGGGAGGGCAGGCCGTCGAGGGCGCCCTCGAACCAGAGGGTCGCCGGGGCCGTGCCGAGGGCGTCGAAGAGGGAGTTGAGCGCGGGCAGCGAGGCCGGATCGCCGATCGCGAAGACGTGCGAGGGCTCGGGCTGGGGCCGCTGGAAGCCCGTACCCTGCACGGTCGCCTCGATCGTGTCACCGGGCTTCGCCGCCCGCGCCCAGTCACTGGCGCACCCCTCGTGGAGTGCGAATTCCAGGGAGAAGGTGCCGTTCTCCTGGTCCGGGTCGACCACCGTGTAGGCACGCTGGTGGGGCTTGCCCGCCTTGTCGAACCAGAGCCGCAGCCACATGGTGGGGTGTGGGCCGTGCGCGGTGAGCAGGTCGCCGTCCGTCAGCCGGAGCCGCCGGTAGACGGGGCTCACGTCCTCGATGCCGGTGACGGTCAGGGTGAAGTCCTTCGCGCCCATCCACCTCAGGATCGTGCCCTGCCAGCCGTGACCCGGCTTCTGGCCCGACCGCTGGCCCGACCGCTGGTCCGACCCCCGGTCCGACCTCTGGCCCGACCCCTGGTCCGGCCTCTGGCCCGGCTTCTGACCCTGCCCCATGGTGCCCCTTCACAGGTCGCGTACGCTCTCTCCCCGACGACTTACTTAGGCAAGCCTAACCTAAATCTGACCGAGTGGGCCAGGACGACAGGGGAACGACAGGGTGCGTACCGAGACCTACCGCGATGCCTACGGCATCCCGCATCTGCGCGCCGGGAGCGCCCGCGAACTCGCCCGCGCCCAGGGCCGGGTGACCGCCCTGGACCGGGCCTGGCAGCTGGAAACCGAACGCCACCGGCTGCTCGGCAGTTCCGCCGCCTTCCTCGGGACGGCCGCCCTGCCCTGGGACGTGCTCGCCCGCCGCGCCCTGCTCGCCGACACCGCCCGCCGCTGCTTCGACCGGCTCGCCGAGGACGACCCGGAGAGCGCCGAGTGGGTCACCGCCTACACCGAGGGCGTCAACGCAGGGCTCGCGGAAGGCGCCCGCCGCGCCCCCGAGTTCACCGCGACGGGCCTCGCCCCCGGCCGCTGGCAGCCCTGGACCCCGCTGGGCGTCTGGCTGGCCACGCATGTGCTGTTCACCGGGCTGCCGCTGAAGCTCTGGCGGGAGCGGGCGGTACGGCTGCTGGGACCGGCCGCGGTCGGCCTGTTCGCCACCGACGGACCCGGCACGGCCGGGAGCAACGGCTGGCTGGCCGCCGGGGAACGGACCGTCACCGGACACGCGCTGCTCGCCGGTGACCCGCACCGCGTCGTCGAGGACCCCGGCGTCTACCAGCAGATCCGGCTGGCCTGCCCGGAGTTCGACGTCGTCGGCCTCGCCGTGCCCGGCGTCCCCGGCATCGCCCACTTCGGCCACACCGGCACGGTCGCCTGGGCCATCACCAACGCCATGGCCGACTACCAGGACCTCTACCGGGAACGGCTGCGCCGCACCGGCGTCGGGGTCGAGGCCCTCGACCCCGACGGCCGCTGGCGCCGGGCCCGCCGGTACACCGAGACGGTGTCGGTGGCGGGGGAGGAACCGGTGCCGGTGGAGGTGATCGAGACCGCGCGGGGACCGGTGGTCATCGGAGGCCCGGAGGGGCTGGAGATGACAGAGGCGCAGGAGGCACCAGACGCTCCGGAGGGGGAGCGGGACGGCGGTGACCCGGTCGCCCTCAGCCTCCGGCACCCGCCCCGCGTCACCGCCGATCTGGGCTTCGGGGCGCTGCTGCCGCTGCTGCGGGCCCGTACGGTCGCCGAGGTCGACCGGGCGCTGGACCGCTGGGCCGAACCGGTCAACGTGGTGCTCGCCGCCGACACCGAGGGCGGCACCCTGCACCGGGTGGCGGGCCGCGTCCCGGTCCGGGCGCACACCAACCGGATACGGCCGGTGCCCGCCTGGGAACCCGGCCACGAGTGGACCGGCTGGCACGAGACCCCCCGCGCCGGACTCACCGACGGCATCGCCGTGATGGCCAACCAGCGCGGCATCGCCGCCCCGCTCGGCGTGGAGTTCTCCGCCCCGCACCGGGCGGACCGGATCACCGCCCGGCTCGCCGAGCGGCGGCACTGGTCGGCCGACGCCCTGGCCGCGATCCACACCGACACCCTGCTCCTCGGCGCCCGCGCCCTGCTGGACCGGATCGCCGCGCTGCCCGCCCCCTCCCTCACGCCCGCCGCGGCCCACCTGCGCGCCCGGCTGCTGCGCTGGGACCGCCGGATGGCGGCCACCAGCCGGGACGCCGGGGCGTTCGCGGCGCTGCGCTCCGCCGTGGTCCGACGGCTCGCCGCGCACCCGGTGTTCGCCCCGCTCGGCGAGGTGCCCGCCTACCCGGAGCCGTTCCAGCCCTGGCTGGCCCTGCTCCCCCGGATCGGCCTCGCCCTCGAACACCTCCTCGACGCGGAGGAGCTGTACGGCGTCGACCGCGGGCCGCTGGTGCGCGCGGCGCTGGAGGAGACGGCGGCCCGGCCCGCCGCGGAGTTCCGGCGCTGGGGCGAGACCCACCGGCTGGCGCCCTGGCGGGCCCTGCCGACGCGGGGCGCGACCGGGACGACCGGTACGACCGGTACGACCGGTGCGGGGCCCGCCCTCGCCGGGGACCACGACTGTGTGCTGTGCACCTCGTCCGTGCCCGGGGTCACCGACCTCGCCGTCCGCGGCCCGGCCGCCCGGTACGTCTGGGACCTGGCCCGGCGGGAGAACAGCCGCTGGGTGGTGCCGTTCGGCGCGTCCGGCGTGCCCGGCTCCCCGCACCACCGTGACCAGCTCTCCCTGTGGCTGGCCGGGGAACTCGCCCCGGTGGTCACCGACTGGGACCGACTGGTGAAGGAGACCGAGGAGACCGAGGAGACCGAGGAGAGTGACGCCGATGTCTGAGTCCGGGTACGCGGAGTCCGGGTACGCCCACCGCCGCGCCGTCCACCAGGAGGCCGTCGACGGCTTCGGCACCGTACGGGTGCTGCCGCTGGACCCCGAGCGGGACGCCCCCGCGGTGCACGGCTGGGTCAGTGCGGAACGGGCCGTCTTCTGGGGCATGACCGGCGTGGACCGGCGCGGAGTCACCGAGATCTACGCCCATATGGAGTCCCTCGACACCCATCACGCCTACCTGGTGGTGAAGGACAACACCCCGGTCGCCCTGTTCCAGACCTACGAGCCGGATGCCGACCGGGTCGGCGCGTGCTACGAGGTGCGGCCCGGTGACATCGGCGTCCATCTCCTGGTCGCCCCGGCCGGACCCGGCGGCGTACGTCCCGGCTGGGGCGCGGCGCTGATGTCGGTGCTGCTGGGCTTCGCGCTGCTGACCCTGGACCGGCAGCGGATCGTGGTCGACCCGGACACCCGCAACCAGAAGGCGCTCGCCCGGATGGTCCGCTCCGGGTTCACCCCGGGGCCCGTGGTCCTGCTCCCGGAGATCGACCTCCCGGACGTCTATCTCCCGGAGAAGCGGGCGCAGCTGGCCTTCCTGGAGCGGAGGACCGCGTTCCCCGAGGCCGCGGCACAGGCACCGGCCCGCCGCTGAGCAGAACGCCGCCGCCGTCCGTACTCGTATCCGACACCGGGGGTTCTCGGGGACGGAGAGACGACGACGTGCTGCGCTGGCCGGTGCTGTTCGTGACCCTGCTGGTCCTGCTCCTCGCCGGGGCCGGACCGGCCTCCGCCCATGCCGCGCTGCGCTCCACCGACCCCGGCGACGGCAGCGTCGTGGCGACCGCCCCGGACGCGCTCACCCTTACCTTCACCGAGTCCGTCGGCCTGCTGGAGGGCTCGGTGAAGATCTACGACCCCGGCAACCACCGGGTCCGTCCGCGCTCGGTCGCCCACGCCCCCGGCAGCGCGGACACGCTGCGGGTCGTCCTGCCCGGCTCCGGTCTCGGCCGCGGCACCTACACCGTGGCCTGGCGGGTGGTGTCCTCCGACAGCCACCCCGTCTCCGGTGCCTTCACCTTCTCCGTCGGCGCCCCCTCCCCGACCCCGCCCGCCGTCGACACCGGCCCGCCCGAGAACCGGGTGACCAGCGCGCTCCAGAACACCGCCCGCTATCTCGCCTATCTCGCCGGTGCCGTGCTGATCGGGGCGGCGGCCTTCGTGCTGCTGTGCCGTCCGGCCAGCACCGCGCCGCTGCGCCCGCTGCTGCGTACGGCCTGGTGGACGCTGCTGGCCACCACCTTCGCCCTGCTGCTGCTCCGCGCCCCCTACGAGGCGGGCACCGCCCCCGCGACCGCCTTCGACCCCGGCGGCCTCAGCCGTACGCTGTCCGGCCGTCCCGGCATCCTGCTGGCCGCCCGGCTGCTGCTGCTCGTCCCGGCCGCCCTGCTGCTGGTACGGCTGTCCCGGCTGCGGCGTTCGCCGGTGGCGCTCGGCGCGGGGGCCGCCGTCGCGGTCGGGCTCGCCGTGACCTGGTCGGCGGCCGAACATGCCTCGGCGGGGGTGCAGGTGCCGGTGGCGATCACCTCCTCGACCCTGCATCTGCTGGCCACGGGCGTCTGGCTGGGCGGGCTCGCGGCGCTGCTGGTGTCCTTGCGGGGGGCGCCGGGGGCGGACGGGGACGGGGACGCGGACGTGGACGGGGACGTGGTGCGGCGGTTCTCGCGGATCGCGTTCACGGCGGTCGCGGTGCTGGTGGTGACCGGGGTCTACCAGTCCTGGCGCGGGCTGGGCTCGCTCACCGCGCTGACCGGCACGGTGTACGGGCGGGTGCTGCTGCTGAAGCTGGTGGCGGTGGCGGTGCTGCTGGCGGCGGCGGGGCTGTCCCGCCGGTTCACACTGCGGTGGGCGGGGGTGGCGGGGGTGCGGGAACCGGCGGTTGCGGCGGTGACGGCTGTGACGGCGGTACGGGAGCCGGTGGGGGTGGGGGTCGTCGAGGCCGGGGGAGGGGCGGGCGACGGCTCGGGAGATGCCGGAGCCGTCTTGCCGGGCGGGCCCGCTCTGCCGGACGCGCCCCGCCCGGACGCGGACACCGACGTCGATGCTGACGGTGAATCCGACGCCGACGACCCGCACCGCCGCGCCCTGCGCCGCTCCGTGCTCGCCGAAGCCGCCGTCGCGCTGGTCGTGCTGCTGGTGACCACCGTGCTGACCGCCACCCTGCCCGGCCGGGCCGAGACCGAGGCGGCGGCGGCCGTGCCGGTGGCCGCGCAGCCCCGTACCGCCGCCGTGACGGTGCCGTTCGACACCGGGACGCCCGGCGGGTCCGGGACCGTGGAGATCACGCTCGATCCGGCGCGGGTCGGCGACAACTCCGTGCAGGCGGTCGTCTTCGGCGCCGACGGCGGGCTGACGTTCCTGCCCGAGCTGCGGCTGTCGTTCACCCTGCCCGCCAAGGAACTCGGCCCGATCGACGCGGGGCTGACCGACCGCGGCGGCTACTGGGCCACGGACGCGCTCACCCTGCCCATCGAGGGCACCTGGACCATGAAACTGACGGTCCGGGTGTCCGAGCTGGACCAGGTGAGCGAGACCCGCACGCTCCAGGTGCTGCCCTAACCGGTGCCCGTACCCGGTCAGCGGCCCAGCGCCGCCACGCCCGCCTTCGCGAACTTCTCGTCCAGGTCGCCGCTCGGCGCGCCCGCGACCCCGATACCCGCGACCGGCACGCCCTTGACGGCGACCGGGGCGCCCCCGCCGAGGAACAGCGTGCCGGGGATGTCCTTCAGGTTCGGCGTCTGCTCCAGCCGCTTGACCAGCTCGGACGTGGGGGCGTTCCAGGACACCGCGGTGAACGCCTTGCGCTCGGCGGACTCGTAGGACTGCGGACCGGCGCCGTCGCCGCGCAGGGTGACGAGGGTGTTGCCGTTGCGGTCGACGACCGCCACGCTGATCCGCTGGTTCTCCTTCTCGGCGGCGTCCAGCGCGGCCTGGGCCGCCTTGGTGGCGGCGTCCACAGTGAGGTGGGTGCTCTGGGTGAGGTTGCCGCGGGCCGGGTCGCCGGAGGACGAGCGGGCGGCGGACGAGGCGTTCCCCGAGCTGGAGCCTGCCGCGTTCGCGGCGACCGTACCGGCGCCGCCCGCGACCACGACGGCGAGCACGGCACCGCCGGTGAACAGCCGGGTGCGGCGGGAGACGGAACGGACGCGGTGCTTCGGGGTGTGCTGCTGCATGGCCTGGGCCCTCCTGAGGCGGACTTCGCTGGACTTCTCCGGGCTGCTCCGGACGGTGCCGGTGCCGGGGTGACCCTTCGATCCTGGGCGCGGACCCGGCCCGTCCCCCTCGCCTCAGGGGCTCGCTCCAGCGCCCGGAACGGGGGAGCGCGGTGTCGTCCGTCCGGATGACGGGCCCCGCTCCCGGCCGGGCGACAATGGACGTGTTTGCCCAGTTCGGACCGTCCGCAGGACGGCACGACACGGCACGACACGGCAGGACACAAGGTCTGCCGGACAGGCCGGACAGGAAGGAGGCACGCCATGACCCGCCCGCGCACACCGACGCCCGCACCCGGCGCCGACGACACCCGCGCCCTCGCCCTCGTCATGCACACCGCCTTCTTCGTGCTGCTCGGCGCCTCCCTCGCCCGCTATCTCTCCCGTCACCCCGGCGATCCGCTCACCCCCCTGGTCGTCACCCTGTCCGTGCTGCTGGCGGCGCTGTACGTGCTCGGCCCGGCCCTCGGCGCCCGGCTCACCCTGCGCCGGGTGACCTGGCTGGGCGCGGTGGTCGCCGCCTGGGCGGTGCTGGTGGTGCTGGCGCCCAGCTTCGCCTGGTGCGCGGTGCCGCTCTTCTACACCGGGCTGCGTACCCTGCCACCGCGCGCCGCCGTGCCCCTGGTCGTGCTGCTGACCGCGCTCACGGTCGCCGCCCAGCTGCGGCTGGCGGGCTGGGCCGACCCGAACGTCCTGCTGGCGCCCCCGGCCGTGGCCGCCGTCGCCACCACCGTGTTCGTCACCATGGAGCGCCAGACGGCCCGGCAGCGCGCCCTCATCGACGACCTGATCCGCACCCGCCGGGAGCTGGCCGCCACCGGCCGCCGCGAGGGCACGCTCGCCGAGCGGGAACGGCTGGCCCGGGAGATCCACGACACCCTCGCCCAGGGTCTGTCCAGCCAGCGGATGCTGCTCCAGGCGGCGGACCGGCTGTGGGACACCGACGCCCCGGCGGCCCGGGGCCATGTCCGTACCGCCGCCGCCATCGCCGAGAGCGACCTCGCCGAGGCCCGCCGCTTCGTGCACGACCTCGCCCCGGCCGACCTGGCCCGCACCGGCGGGCTCGGTCCGGCGCTGCGGGCGGTGGCGGAGCGGGCGTCGGCGAACGGGCTCACCGTCCGGGTGCACACCGAGGGCACCCCGGCACCGCCCGTCCCGCCCGCCGTGGAGGCCGCGCTGCTGAGGATCGCGCAGGGCGCCCTGGCCAACGTACGGGAACACGCCCGCGCCACCACCGCGACCGTCACCCTGACCTGCCTGGACGACCAGATCGTGCTGGACGTCGCCGACGACGGCACCGGCTTCGACCCCACCGCCCGCCCCCCGGCCTCCGGCGTCCGGGGCCACGGCCTGCCCGCGGTCCGCGCCCGCCTGCGCCAGCTCGGCGGCACCCTGACGGTCGAGTCGGCCCCCGGCGAGGGCACGGTCGTCTCGGCGTCGATCCCCCTGACCCCCGCGGCCCCGGAAGGCGAACCCGGATGACGAACCCGACGAACAGCACCCCCACCCGCGTCCGCATCCTCCTCTGCGACGACCACGCCGTGGTCCGCGCGGGACTGCTCGCGCTGCTCGGCAGCGCCCCGGACATCGAGGTGATCGGCGAGGCGGGCAGCGGCGAGGAGGCCATCGCCATGACCCGCAAGCTGCGCCCGGACGTCGTCCTGATGGACCTCCAGCTCGGCCCCGGCATCGACGGCGTGGAGACCACCCGCCGACTGGTCGCCGACCGCGCCCCCGGCGCCACCGCCCCGCACGTCCTGGTCCTCACCACCTACGACACGGACGCCGACATCACCCGGGCCATCGAGGCGGGCGCCACCGGCTATCTGCTGAAGGCGGAGGGCCCGGAGGAACTGTTCGCGGCGATCCACGCGGCGGCCGGTGGCCGTACGGCGCTGTCCGGGCCGGTCGCCGGGCGGGTGATGGCCCAGCTGCGCAGTCCCGCCCCCGCCCTCACGGCCCGCGAACGGGACATCCTCGGCCAGCTCTCCCAGGGCCTGCCGAACCGGGAGATCGCCCGTGCCCTGTTCATCAGCGAGGCCACCGTCAAGACCCATCTGCGCCGGATCTACGACAAGCTCGGCGTGGACACCCGGGCGGGCGCGGTGGCGGCGGCGAACACCCGCCGCCTCCTCGGCTGACCGGTCCGGTGCCTGCCCGGCTGACCGTCCCGTCCCGTCACCCCCGGGTCTCCCCCACCGCGATCCGCGCGAACTTCGTGAGCATCATCCCGTTGCGCACGGCCACCAGATAGTCCACGGGCAGTCCGTGCATCCGGGTGCCGGGTCCGCGCAGTGGATGCCAGTCCAGGGTGAACAGCGTGTGCCCGCCCCAGGGCAGCAGCCGCATGGCGATCCGCGCGGCCCCGAACGGCTCGGCCCGCGCCTCAAGCTCCAGCCGCCGCCCCGGCTCACAGATCCGTACGACGACGGTGTCCTCCAGCGACAGCGGCCCCGCCCCCACCCGCACCCGCAGCCGCGCCCCGACCCCCGGCCAGTCCGGGTCCACGGCCAGTACCGCCCGGGTCCCCGTCACCCACTCCCCGTACCGCCGTCCGTCGGCGAGCAGCGCCCAGACGTCGTCGGGCGGACTGAGGACCAGGCGCCGACTGCGTGCCACGGGACCCTCACGCTCCCCTCTCCCCGTCGAACCGTCGAACCGTCGAACCCGTCGAGACCAGCGAAACCCGTTTCACCGGATCGCGCATCAGCAGACCAAGGCGTCAGCCCGCCGCCTCCAGCCCGGCCCGCATCGCGCGGGCGGTGTCCGCCGGGTCGTACCCCTGCGGTACCCCGGGGACGAGGATGATGTCCCCGTCCATGTGGCGGGAGCGCAGCGGGGCGATCTCCTGGTACGCGGCGGAGTCCCACCAGGCGCGGGCCGCGTCCATCCCGGGGAACCCGATCATCACGACGGCCCCGGGCCACCGCCCCTCGGTCACCTCGTGGGCGGCTCCGTGCACCAGGAAGTGTCCGCCGTAGGGTGTGAAGGTCCCGGAGATCCGCTCGATGTACTCGGCGACCTCGGGGTGGGCGGTGGGGTTGTGCAGCCGGGCGATGGCGTAGGCGGTCATGGCGTCCTCCCAGGGTCGGTGCGGCACGACCGAGCGTGGCACCGGCGGGGGCGGCGGGTCGATGACCTCCGGGGTAATGCCCGAGGTGAGGGGCGTGCCGAGGCAGCGGACACGGCCCGGTTCAGTCACCCGCTGTCGTTGCCGGTGACAACCATCACACCGTTCCAAGGGGCTTGTCTTTTACCATTCACCTCTGTCATCCGTCTGTGCGAACTACCCTTTCCTAGTTAATTCTCGAAGAAGTTATCCACAACCTTCCGCCGCGCGTGTCCGTCTGCCCCAAGGCAGGCATGTGTCCAGGTACTTGATAGAGGAGCCCAGAACGTGACCGTGCGTTCCTTCGCCCGTCGGATGCGCCCGCGAGTCGAGCGGAAGGCATCCGAGAAGGTGTGGCAGCTGCGAACGATGCGGCGGCGCCGCCGGGCGGCCGGCACGGACCCGGTGCTCCGCCCCGTCGCCGTACGCGGCCAGCAGCTCTACGGCCGGGTGGTGACCCGGTTCACCGCCGACGAGGCCGCCGCCGCGAACCTCGCGCTGGTGGTGGACGCGCTGGAGCAGGAGGGCATCGCGTACTTCCTGGTGCCCGGCTCGCGGGTGCGGCACACGGTCGGGGTGAACGTGGTGGACCGGGCGCGGTTCCTCGCCGCGCTGGAGCAGCGCCACGCGGGTACGGCGGTGTCCATCGGGCGCCCGCTGCCCGGCGGCAAGCTCAAGCACCCGGCGCTCTTCATGGACGGCGCCCTGCCCGCCGCGCTGCGCACCGCGCCGGTGCTGCGGATCGGCGAGAACCAGCTCGGCCCGGCCGGTCAGCTGCTCGCCGGGTTCGAGCTGGCCTGCGACGTGGAGTTCTGGGAGGACGGCGGGCGGCTGATGGCCGGGGAGGACGGGCCGCGCCGGCTGGCCAAGGTCGCCCCCCAGGCGTCGGAGGACGTGTTCCGCGAGTCGCTGATCGCGCCCCGGAACAACGGTGTCACCGATGTCCTCCCGGCGGCCGAGCAGCGCCCGGTGACGGTCCGGATCGGCGACCGCGAGCTGCCCGCCTTCGCCCCGCTCACCCTCCCCACGGTCGGGGACGTGACCTTCCCGGTGGACGTGGTCTACACCTGGGTCGACGGCGAGGAGCCGGAGATGCGCGCCAAGCGCGCCCGCTACCAGGACCGGGGCATAGCGGAGATCCTCGACAAGGAGACCAACGCCTCCCGCTACACCAGCCATGACGAGCTGAAGTACTCGCTGCGCTCGCTGGCGATGTACGCGGGCTTCATCCGCCACATCTACCTGGTGACGGACGGCCAGAAGCCGCACTGGCTGGACGACTCGGCCCCCGGCATCACGGTCGTGGACCACCGGGACATCTTCCCGGCGGACGTCCTGCCGGTCTTCAACTCGCACGCCATCGAGACCCGGCTGCACCACATCCCGGGCCTGTCCGACCACTACCTCTACTTCAACGACGATGTGTTCGTCGGCCGCCCGATCACCGCCGAGCACTTCTTCCACGGCAGCGGACTGATGAAGGTCCCGGTCTCCCCGCTGAAGATCGGCATCGGCAAGCCGCACTCCGAGGAGACGGCGACGAACTCGGCGAGCAAGAACGTCCGGGCCCTGCTGCTGGACAAGTTCGGCCGGATGACGACCAACAACTTCATGCACACCCCCCTCCCGCAGCAGCGCGAGACCCATCTCGCCCTGGAGCAGCTGTTCCCCGAGGACATCCGCCGCACCATGGGGTCCCGCTTCCGCAACCCGCAGGACATCGCCGTCACCGCCCCGCTGCTCTACCAGTACGCGCTGATGACCGGCCACGGCGTCCCGGGCAAGTACAGCTTCCGGTATGTCAACATCAGCCGCCCGGACGCCGAGCACCGCCTCGCCGATCTGCGCCGCAACCGCCGTTTCGACTTCTTCTGCCTGAACGACGTCGATGTCCCGGCGGAGGAGCGCGAGCAGATCGGCCAGCGCATGAACGCCTTCCTGGACGACTACTTCCCCTTCCCGAGCCCCTTCGAGAAGCGCGACTGACGGGGCCCGGGGGCATGGAAATCCGTCAGCACACCGCGGCTCCGGCGATCCTCAGAGCGGTACGGGACCTGCTGGACCGGCTCCGTCTGACCGCGTCGTCCCGGCTGTGGACGACGACCCGGGCCCGGCGCCGCCGCCGGCTGCGCGCCGCCGTCCCCGGTCTGCGCCGGGTCGCGCTCGGCCCCTCCCGGCTGCTCGGGCGCGGCGTCGGCGGCTACACCGCGGCGGAGGCCGCCGAGGCCGATCTCGAACGGGTCAGCGCCCTGCTGGAGGCGGCCGGGGTCCCGTACTTCGTGATCCCCACCGCCGACGGCCGGACCGCCCCCCGCCGGATCATCGGCGTGGAGGAGCGCCACCGCGCCGCGATCCTGGCCCGCGCCGCCCAGCGCTTCGCGGCCACCCCGGTGTACGTGGGAGCGGTCGCATCCGACGGCACGGTCCCCCGGGCCGTCCTGTGGGCGGACGGGAAGCTCCCGAAGGCGCTGCGCACGGCCCCGGTCCTGCGCACCGGAGTGGTCCGGCTGGGTCCGGCGGGGCAGGTCCTGAGCGGTCTGGAAGCGGGCTGCGACCTCGAATTCTGGCGCCCGGGGCAGGACCTGGACAGCCCGCCGGGCACGGACCCGGCCTGGCTCACCGTCCCCGGCAGCAAGCTGCCCGACGTCTTCGGCCCGGCCCTGATCGCGCCCCGGTCCAACCCGGTCTCCGAGGTGCTCCCGCCCGCCGCCCAGCGCCCGGCGGTGCTCACCGGAGGGCGCCGCCCGCTGCCCACGTTCGCCCCGTTCGCCGAGCCCGGCATCGACGAGGTGCTGTTCCCGGTGGACGCCGTGTACACCTGGGTGGACGGCGACGATCCGGAGCTGGCCGCGAAACGCGCCGCCCACCAGCGCGGCACCCGTAACGAGATCGCCCCCCGGGAGACCGGCGCCTCCCGCTACACCAGCCATGACGAGCTGAAGTACGCCCTGCGCTCGCTGGAGATGTACGCGTCCTTCATCCGCCATGTGTATGTGGTGACGGACTCCCAGAAGCCGTCCTGGCTGAACTCCGAGACCCCGGGTCTGACCCTGGTCGACCACCGGGACATCCTGCCGCCGGACGCCCTCCCGGTCTTCAACTCGCATGCCATCGAGAGCAGGCTGCACCACATCCCGGGCCTGTCCGAGCACTACCTGTACTTCAACGACGACGTCTTCATCAACCGCCCGGTGACGGCGGGCCACTTCTTCCACGGCAACGGCATCGCCCGTATCCCCTTCTCCCCCCTCAAGCTGGGCGTCGGCGCCCCCCACCCCCTGGAGCCCGCCCCCAACTCGGCGGGCAAGAACACCCGGGAGGTGATCCAGCGCTTCCACGGCCGCCAGATCACCCATAAGTCCCTGCACACCCCGCACCCTCAACTCCTGCCGGTCATGCGGGAGATGGAGGCGCTGCACATCGAGGAGCTGGAGAACACCTCGTACTCCCGCTTCCGCTCCACCACGGACCTGGCGCCCGCGTCGACCCTCCACCACCACTGGGCCATCGCCACCGGCCGGGCGGTCCCCGCGGACTACCGCTTCCGCTATGTCCAGCTCGGCACCCCCGACATGTCCCGCCGGCTGGCCCGGCTGGCGGCCGGGGAGGACATCGACTTCTTCTGTCTCAACGACGTCGACACCCCGCCCGAGACCCGGGTGAAGGCGCATCTGGCGATCCATGCCTTCCTGAACCGCAAGTACCCCTACCCCAGCCGCTGGGAGCGCCCGTCGGCGCCGCGTACGGACCCGCCGCGCACCCTCGCCGGGACGGGGCACGCGGGTCATGAGGGGCGGACGAGCCCCGCCTCGTAGCCGAAGATCACGGCCTGGACGCGGTCGCGCAGCCCGAGCTTGGCCAGGACCCGCCCGAAGTGCTTCTTGACGGTGGGCTCCGCGAGCCCGGTGGCCGCCGCGATCTCGGCGTTGGTCAGCCCCCGGGCGACCTGGACGAGGATCTCGTGCTCGCGCCCGCTGAGCCCCCGCAGCCGTACGTCACCTTCCACGGCTCCCGGGACGGCGGGGGGCAGTTGGCGGGCGAAGGTCTCCAGCAGCCGCCGGGTGACCCGGGGCGAGACGGCCGCGTCCCCTGCGGCCACGTCCCGGATCGCCGCGAGCAACTGCTCGGGCCTGGTGTTCTTCAGCAGGAACCCGGACGCCCCGGCCCGCAGCGCGTCGAAGGCGTACTCGTCCAGATCGAAGGTGGTCAGGACGAGCACCCGGGTGTCCGGCGCCTCCTGGAGCAGCCGCCGCGTCGCCTCGATCCCGTCGGTACCGGGCATCCGTACGTCCATCAGGACGACGTCCGGCCGCAGCTCCCGGGCCAGCCGCAGCGCGGTCTCCCCGTCCCCGGCCTCCCCGACCGGCTCCATGTCGGGCTCGGCCCGCAGGATCATGCCGAACGCGACACGCAACAGCTCCTCGTCATCGACCAGCAGCACCCGCACGGTCATCCGCCGCCCTCGCTCTCCCGATCGAGCCCGAGCCGGACGAAGACCCGCCATCCCCCCTCGGCCAGCGGCCCGGCCCGATGACTCCCCCCGAAGGCGGCGGCGCGCTCCCGCATCCCGGCGATCCCCCGGCCGGGCACCCTGGCCGGTACGACGGGCCCGTCGTCGGTGACCTCGACGGTGACGCCCCGCGCCGAGCAGACCACCCGCACCTCGGCCCGGGTCCCCGGCGGGGTGTGCCGCAGCGCGTTGGTCAGCGACTCCTGCACGATCCGGTACACGGCGAGCTGCGCGTCGCCGGGCACCTTCCCGGCGTCCCCCACCACCCGCACCACCGTCGGCAGCCCCACGTCCCGCATCCGCCCGGCCAGCCGTTCCAGCTCCCCCAGCCCCGAGCCCGGACGGCGTACGGCACCGTCCGGCGGGAGGCCCAGCGACCGGCGCATGTCGGTGAGCGCCCGCCGCCCGGTCCCGGCGATCTGGTCCAGCACCGGGAACGGGTCGCCGGGCCGGGCGTGCACGGTCGCGTCGGCGAGCGCCACCATCACGGACAGATGGTGTGTGACGCTGTCATGCACCTCCCGGGTGATACGGGCCCGTTCCGCCGCGACGGCCAGCCGCTCCGTCTGCTCGCGCGCCCGCTCCAGATGGGCGGCGCGCTCCTGCCGGGCCCGCCGTCCGACCCGTACGTTCGCCCCGAGCAGCGCGGCGGCGGCGACCAGCGCGCTGGTCGCCGAGAGCGCGGCGAGGAACCGCCCCTCGGGCGCCCAGCGGACCGCCGACAGCACGGCACCGGCCTCCAGCACGGCCACGGCCAGCAGCGCGGGCCGGGTCGCGGAGCGGGAGGTGACGGTCCCGAGAGCGATCAGCAGCGCCACATCCCCCGGCAACTGCACCCCGTACGACCACTGCACCGACGCGACGCCGGCGATGACCCCGAACACCACCAGGGGTGCCCGCCGCCGCCACACCAGGGGCAGGATCAGCGCCGCCTGGAGCACCACACCCCGGACCCCGGCCAGCTGCCCCGGCCCGAGGGTCACCACGAAGACCCCGAGCGCCAGCAGCCCGTCCAGCAGGAGCGGAGGCACCCCCTGTCTCCACCACGCACCCACGCCCCACCCCCTGTATCTCCCCCCAACCTAAGTCCCGCGCCCCCCGCCCGATCTCCTCCACAGGAAGGACCCGCCCCGCCGAACACCCCCCAGGGTCGCCCCGCCCCCCACCCCGCCGTACGACGCGAAGACCCCCGCTCCCCTGAAACCCTTCTCCCCACCACACCCCACAACGGGAGCCGAGGATGCCGAACCCAACCCGCCGAACCCTCCTGAAACTGACCACAGCGGCCCTGATGACGACGACCATGACCACGGCGACGACAGCGGCCTGGTCGTCGTCCCCCCGAACGCCGCCCCTCCCCGTGTCGCTCCCCCCACCCACGACCCGCCACCCGATCGGCACGGTGGACCTGCACCTGGTGGACCGGACCCGCCCCGACCCCCTCCTCCCGTCGAAGCCCTTCCGGGAGCTGATGGTCACCCTCTGGTACCCGGCCCGCCACCGGGCCACATACCCGACGACCCCCTGGCTCGGCCCCGCCGCCGCGGCCGACTGGGACAGCCACTCGGCCCCCGGTCTGACGATCCCGCCCGGAACGGTGGACTGGCGGGGAATCCGCACCCACGCCCGGACGGGCGCCCCGGCGGCACCGGGAGCCGGCCCGGTGGTGCTGTTCCTCCCGGGGGACGGCGGCATCAGAGCGCTGGGCACGACCCTGGTGGAGGACCTGGCAGCCCACGGCTACCTCGTGGTCACCATCGACTCGACCTACGAGGCGGACCAGGTGGAGTTCCCCGGCGGCCGAGTGGAAAGGGCGATCCCCCTCCCCGACGAACTGACCCCGGAGATCATCGCGGCCCTCCTGGCGAAACACTCCCGAGCCCGCCTGGCAGACGCGGCCTTCATCCTCACGGCCCTCGAATCTCTCACCGCCGGCCACAACCCCGACGCCACGGGCCGCCCCCTCCCGCCCGGCCTCCCCACCGCCCTGGACCTCTCCCGCACGGCGGCCCTGGGCCAGTCCCTGGGCGGCTCGGTGGCCGCCCAACTGGCCCACGACGACCCGCGTATCAGCGCGGCGATCAACCTGGACGGCGAGTTCATCGGCCCGGTGGCCACCACGGGCGCCCGGACCCCGTTCCTCCTCCTGGCCTCCGCCACCCACACCTTCGACAACGTCCCCGGCTGGAACACCTTCTGGACCGCGACGACCACCTGGAAACGCGCCCTGCGCCTACGCGACGCGGCCCACGGCTCCTACACCGACCTCCAGACGATCCTCCCCCAACTGACCCCCCACCTGGACATCCCGGCGGCGGAGGAACTGATCGGCACGATCCCCCCGGCCCCCTCCTTGGCGGCCCAACGCACCGCCACGAAACGCTTCCTCGACCTCCACCTGAAGAACCACCCCACCCGTTTCTTCGACGACCCGACGAGATATCACCCGGAACTGGAACTCCTGCCGGGGCCTACACGGGCATGACGCCATGGATACGGGAGAGGGTGAAGACGCGCTCGTCGTCGCGCAGGTGGCACCAGGCGTCGAGATAGGGCGGGTCCAGGGCGAGGTCGCTGAGGGTGCGGACCGTCCGGTTCCCCGAGGTGGCGACGTACTCGACGGTGATGGCCGTACCGGCGTCGACGGCGTGCGCGAGCTGGCGGATGTCGCTGTACGGCAGGTGCTTCGCCCAGCCCGCGAGGATCTCCTCGGTGTCCGTCGCGAAGGGCGCTCCTCCGTCGAGCGGTGAGGGGTCGGGAAGCGTCGGCGGGGCTGCCAGCAGCCGGGCGGCCAGGATGTGCGGGTCGACGGCGGCGGCTGGTGTCGCCCCACCGTTCCCCGCGTGGGCGCCGCGCGGAGCCGGTACCCGGGCGGCGGCCCGCCGCGGACGGCCCTTCTCGATCCGTACCGTGCCCTCGGCGGTCTCGGCGACGGGGGCGTACCCCTCGGCCCGGAGCGCGGCGAGAGTCGTGTCGAGCGGGCTGCGGCCGATCAGCACGGTCGGGGCCAACCGCCGTAGCCCGAGCCCGGTGAGCTTGCGGTGTGCGGCGAGTTCGGCCAGGAGGGCGGGTTCGTCGCTGTGGATGACGCAGGTGGCGGCGGTGACCCGCATCCGCCCGTGACCCCGGGCGGTGTCGGCGATCAGGTACGTCAGCGGCTGCGGCAGGGGCCCGGCGGCGACAGCGGCCAGATCGGCCGTGATGTCGTCGCCCCCACGCCCGGCGTCCAGTTCCCGGCGGATGCTGCCCGCGCTGAACCGCCACACGGATGCCGTGCCACCGCTCTCCCGGTCGGCGACGGAGTCCAGCAGCGAGGCCAGCCGGGCGGACGGAGTGCCGGTGACGACGGCGGTGAGGTCCGCGCCGATCCGTGCCGTCGTGGTGGCCGGGGGCAGGAGCCGCCGGCACTCCATGGCCAGCGCCTCCGTGTCGCCGGTCAGCAGATGGACGCCGAACGCGGACCCGGTACCGCGAGCGAGCACACCAAGGATCTCGGCCTCACGGATCACGGTCGCGAACGGTGTCCCGTCCGTGGGTGACGGGTGGGCGAGCGGACGCTGCCAGGCGATCAGGGACCCCAGATCCGAGGCGATCACCGCACCCCGCCCTGCCGGAAGCCATCCGACCGCGGCCAGCAACCCGTGGCGGGCCTGCACACAGCCGCCGCAGGGGGCCGCTCCCGCGAGGGCCGGGAGCGCCTTGTTGTCCTCGTCGCGCGCTTGTGCCGGCGTGAGCGGCAGAACCCACCACGCCCAGAGGAGTACGGCGAACTGGTCCGCGGGTTCCTGCTCGGCCCAGGTGCCGTACGCCTCGGTGGGCGTCACCTGATCACCGTCCCGCCCCAGGAGCCCGGCGGCGTACGCGCTCTCCAGGGTGAGCCGTACGACGGCGTCGTCCGCCTGCGCGGCCTTGCCGATGCGAGCCAGTTCACGCGTACCGATCCCGCCGGACTTCAGCCGGGCGGGCGGGGTCGCCGAGCAGACCGCCAGGACCGCGGCGGCACGGGCCGTGAACACGACCGCGGCGGCCGACCCCTCGCGATCCGCCTCCACCGGGGTGACGGCCGCCGTGCGCACGGAGGGCGGGACATACGCGAACGGGGCGTGCCAGCCGGGCCCACGCAGCGCGAGCGCCACCTCGGCAGGCATACGGGCGGGGCCCTGGTGGTGACGGTCCTGGACCAGGAGCCCCCGGTCGAGCGCCCAGCGCTCCCCTGGCCCACGCTGTGGACCGGTGCCGAACATGATGGAGGGCGAGGACCGTGCCCGATGCGCGAGCAACTCGCGGACCGCGGCCGGGGCCTTCGCGACCAGCGGGACGACCCGTTCCGGATCGCTGTGATGTGCCACCAGTGCGGCCAGCCGCTGCGACTTGGTGCCCGGCGGCTTGACGTCCAGGACCGCCAGTATGCGGCGCAGTTCCTCGGAGGTCGTCCCTGCCAGCAGCTCGTTCAGCGGAGCAGCAAGCCCCAGGGGCGCGTCCCACGCGCGGCGCAGCGGAGCCGCCATGTGCAGCCTCCGCGCGCCGTCCGGCCAGACCAGAGCATGATCGGCCAGCACCTCCAGTACGGCGTCCAGTGGGCGAGCGGCCTCGTCGTCCGTCGCTCCGAGCAACTCCGCCAGAGCCTCGCGCGACGTGGGCGTCCCCAGTGCCGCCAGCGCTTCGGCCACCTGGAGGTGCGGCAGCGCGAGCCTCGGCAGGCACAGCGCCACTGATCCGGGGCGCCGAAGCCGGTCCGCCAGTTCCCCCACCGAGCGTGGCTCCGGAGGAGACATGGCGTCCTCGCGCGCTTCGAGCACACGTGCCAGCCGAGACCCATCGAGGCCGCCCAGCCATGCCGCCAGCGGTGAAGGGGATTTCATGCGCGTACACCTCGCCAGCCTGGGGAACTCCACAGCGCCCCGGAGCCCCGGGAGCGGCTCTCCAGGATGGCGTATTCCGGCGATCGGCGGTCCCGTACGAGGACAGGCCCAGCCCAACGAGAGCCGACGGCCTCCCGCCCACCTCGACCGCCCCAGAAGAGGCCAACCGATGGAGCCGTTCGCATGCCACGGTGACCAGTGAGCAGAACCACGACGAAGGGCCCCACCGCGAACGGTGGGGCCCTTCGACATCGTGCCCGGTGAGGCACTGGCGGAGGATACGAGATTCGAACTCGTGAGGGTGTGAACCCAACACGCTTTCCAAGCGTGCGCCCTAGGCCTCTAGGCGAATCCTCCGCCGGGAACATTACATGACCGAGAGGAGTGCTCGCGAACTCGTTCCCGCACCTCACATCGGGTACCCTGTGCGAAGCCCCTCACGCGGCGCTATCTGACTGAACTCCCCCAGGGCCGGAAGGCAGCAAGGGTAGGTCGGCTCTGGCGGGTGCGTGGGGGGCGCTCGCGTTGGCGCGGGCCCGGTTGTCAGTGGGCGCCTATAACCTCGTATGCGTGTCGTCTCTCGCGCTGTACCGCCGTTATCGCCCGGAGTCGTTCGCCGAGGTCATCGGGCAGGAGCATGTCACCGACCCGTTGCAGCAGGCGCTGCGGAACAACCGGGTCAATCACGCGTACCTGTTCAGCGGGCCGCGCGGCTGCGGGAAGACCACCAGCGCTCGCATCCTGGCACGCTGTCTGAACTGCGAGAAGGGGCCGACACCCACCCCCTGCGGCGAGTGCCAGTCCTGTCAGGATCTCGCCCGCAACGGACCCGGTTCGATCGACGTCATCGAGATCGACGCGGCTTCTCATGGTGGTGTGGACGACGCCCGTGACCTGCGCGAGAAGGCGTTCTTCGGGCCCGCGGGCAGCCGCTACAAGATCTACATCATCGACGAGGCCCACATGGTCACGTCGGCCGGTTTCAACGCGCTCCTCAAGGTCGTGGAGGAGCCGCCCGAGCATCTGAAGTTCATCTTCGCCACCACCGAGCCCGAGAAGGTCATCGGCACCATCCGGTCGCGGACCCATCACTATCCGTTCCGGCTCGTCCCGCCCGGCACCCTGCGCGAGTACCTCGGGGAGGTCTGCCAGAAGGAGCAGATCCCGGTCGAGGACGGGGTGCTGCCGCTCGTGGTGCGCGCCGGCGCCGGGTCCGTCCGGGACTCGATGTCCGTCATGGACCAGTTGCTCGCCGGTGCCACCGCCGAGGGTGTGACCTACGCCATGGCCACCTCCCTGCTCGGGTACACGGACGGTTCGCTGCTCGACTCCGTCGTGGAGGCGTTCGCCACCGGGGACGGGGCCGCCGCGTTCGAGGTCGTGGACCGGGTGATCGAGGGGGGGAACGACCCGCGGAGGTTCGTCGCCGATCTGCTGGAGCGGCTGCGGGATCTCGTGATCCTCGCCGCCGTTCCGGACGCCGTGGAGAAGGGGCTGCTCGACGCCCCCGGCGATGTCGTGGAGCGGATGCGCGCCCAGGCCGAGGTCTTCGGCGCCGCCGAGCTGAGCCGCGCCGCCGACCTCGTCAACGAGGGGCTCACCGAGATGCGCGGCGCCACCTCGCCGCGGCTCCAGCTGGAGCTGATCTGCGCCCGTGTCATGCTGCCCGCCGCCTATGGCGACGAGCGGTCCGTCATGGCCCGTATCGATCGGCTGGAGCGGGGGATCAGTGTCTCCGTGTCCGGTCCTCCTGCCGGACTGCCCGCCGTGGGGTACGTCCCCGGGCCCGGCGCCCATGGGCATCCCGCGCCGTCCCTGCCTGGCGGGTCCGTGGCGGGGGAGGGCGGCAGCGGGGTCCCGCCTGCCGCGCCCGCCCCGGTGGCGCAGGCCGCGCCGCCGCCCGTTCAACCGGCGCCCGCGCCCCCGTCCGCGCCTTCCGAGCCTCCGCCGCCCTCCGGTCCGGGTGCCTGGCCGACCGGTGCGGCCGGGGGTGCCGCCGGTCGTCGTCCCGGCGGCTGGCCCAGCGCCACGCCGGGAGCCGCGCCCAGAGCCACGCCAGGTGCCACGCCCGGAGGTTCTCCCGCCGCAGCCGCCCCCTCCTCCCCCGCACCGACCCCGGCCGCCGCCCCCACCTCCGTCGGCCCGCCCCCCACCGGCGGTCTCGACCCCCGTGTCCTCTGGCCCAACATCCTGGAAGCGGTCAAGAACCGGCGCCGCTTCACCTGGATTCTGCTCAGCCAGAACGCCCAGGTGGTCGGTTTCGACGGCACCACCCTCCAGCTCGGCTTCGCCAGCGCCGGCGCGCGGGACAACTTCGCCAGCAGCGGCAGCGAGGAGGTGCTGCGCCAGGCGCTGGCCGAGCAGTTCAACGTGAACTGGAAGATCGACGCCGTCATCGACCCCTCCGGCGGCTCGGCCCCACCACCGCCCGGCCCCGGCGGCGGTTCCCCGTACGGCTCCGGCGGCGCGTCCTCGTACGGCTCCGGCGGCGGGTCGTCGTACGGCTCCGGCGCGTCCGTGCCACCCGCGCCCTCCGTATCTCCCGGTTCCCCCGGGCCCCCCGGTGCCCCCAGCTCCTACAGCCCCCCGGGCGGCGCCCCGCAGCCCCCCGCCTCCCAGGCCGCGGCCCGGCCCGGCGCCTCGGCGCCCACGCCCGCCGCACCGCCCCCCGTCCGCCCCTCCGCGCCCGCCGCCCCGCCGCCGGTCGCCCCGGAGGACGACGTGCCGGAGGACGACGATCCCGATCTCGACGAGTCGGCCCTCTCCGGGCAGGACCTGATCGTGCGGGAACTGGGCGCCACGGTGGTCGACGAGTTCACCAACGAGTAGGCGAACGAGCAACTGGGCCGGGTGACCGCGCCAGGCGACCGCCCCGCTTGGAGAAACCCACAACCCCACCACCCCCACCCCCTCAGCAACCCCCACAAAGACCCCCCGCCCGCTGCCGTTAGGCTGACCCCGTGAAGGTCCTCGTCATCGGCAGCGGTGCCCGCGAACACGCCCTGTGCCGCTCCCTGTCCCTCGACCCCGCCGTCACCGCGCTGCACTGCGCGCCCGGCAACGCCGGAATCGCCGAGGTCGCCGAGTTGCATCCGGTCGACGCGCTGGACGGCGGTGCCGTGGCCGCGCTGGCCACCCGGCTGGGCGCCGGGCTGGTGGTCGTAGGGCCCGAGGCGCCGCTGGTCGCGGGGGTCGCCGACGCCGTGCGCGAGGCGGGCATCCCGGTCTTCGGCCCCTCCGCCGAGGCCGCGCGGCTGGAGGGCTCCAAGGCGTTCGCCAAGGATGTGATGGCGGCGGCCGGAGTGCCCACCGCCCGCTCGTACGTCTGTGTGAACGCGGACGAGGTCGAGGAGGCGCTCGACGCCTTCGGCGCCCCGTACGTCGTCAAGGACGACGGGCTCGCCGCGGGCAAGGGGGTCGTCGTCACCTCCGACCTCGACGCCGCCCGTGCCCATGCCAACGCCTGTGAGCGGGTCGTCATCGAGGAGTTCCTCGACGGTCCCGAGGTCTCCCTCTTCGCGATCACCGACGGCGAGACGGTCGTCCCGCTCCAGCCCGCGCAGGACTTCAAGCGCGCGCTCGACGGCGACGAGGGTCCCAACACCGGCGGCATGGGGGCTTACTCGCCGCTGCCCTGGGCCGATCCCAAGCTGGTCAAGGAAGTGCTGGAGACTGTGCTCCAGCCGACCGTGGACGAGCTGCGCCGCCGCGGCACGCCCTTCTCCGGGCTGCTCTACGCCGGGCTCGCGATCACCTCGCGGGGCGTGCGGGTGATCGAGTTCAACGCCCGCTTCGGCGACCCGGAGACCCAGGTCGTCCTCGCCCGGCTCAAGACCCCGCTGGCCGGGGTGCTGCTCGCCGCGGCCGACGGCAGCCTCGGCGACCTCGCCCCCCTGCGCTGGAGCGAGCACGCGGCCGTCACCGTCGTCGTCGCCTCCCACAACTACCCCGGCACCCCGCGCACCGGCGACCCCATCACCGGCCTCGACGAGGTCGCCGCCCAGGACGCCCCGTACGCCTATGTCCTGCACGCCGGGACCAGGCAGGACGGGGACGCGGTGGTCAGCGCGGGTGGCCGGGTCCTGTCGGTCACCGCGACCGGCGACGACCTCACCGAGGCCCGTGCGCGCGCCTACCGCGCCCTCACCCGCATCGGTCTCGACGGCTCCCAGCACCGTACGGACATCGCGGCGAAGGCCGCCTCGGGCGTTGCCGGAGGCTGAGCCGAGCCCCGGTGCGCACCCCGGCCGAACCCCGGCCGAACCCCTCAGGCCCCGAAACCGTCTCTGGATTCGGGGCCTGATCCTTGCCCTGTGTCATCCACCTCTCCCCAAAGCCATTCCATCGAGTGACCGCTCCCCCATCCGGCTGACGACGGCCCGGCCCCCAACTAGGGTGCGGCGCAAGCGTTCCGGCACTTGGCCCACCGGCATTGCGATGTCAGTGGCGGGTGCCACAGTGGGGGAGTGAGCAAAAGCCGGGAAAGCCGGGAAAGCACCACAGCGGCTGGAACGGCGAGTACGGGAAGAACGGCGACAGCAGCAGGAACGGCAGAGGGGGTGAGGTCCGGTCGTGACGGGGATCGGAGTGGAGGCAGGAGCCCAGAGCGCGCGTGCGCGTGCCCTGGCGGTACTGCGGGTGCGCAGCCGTGCGCTGGCCGTGGCCCTGTTGCCCGCGGCGGCGGCGGTGATCCTGTTCGCCGGTGGGTCCACCGGGCAGCTCGCCGGTGCGGGCTGGGACATCGCGCGCTGGATCGTCGGTGTGCTCGCGCTGCTGGTGCTGGCCGCGGCCGGGGCCGTCGCCCTGGTGGTCGCCCGCGCCCGCCCGGCCGTGACCCCCACGGTCCCCATCCCGGAGGAGTCCGCGCCGGATCTCTACCGGCTGGTGCGCGACCTCGCCGACCGGCTCGACGTCCCGGCGCCCTCCGCCATAGCGCTCACCCCCGACTGCGACAGCTGGCTGGAGGACCGCACCCACCCGGCCCAGAGCGGCCCGCCCCCGTCCGGCCAGGGTGACGACGAGATAGCGGGCGTGGGCCGCCCCCATCGCCGCGCCGCCGCCGCGCCCGTGCTGGTCATCGGCTCCCCCTTCCTGTGGTGGATGCGGGTGGGCGAGCTGCGCGCGGTCCTCGCCCCGGTCGTCGCCGGTACGGGACCGTCGGCGCACCCCGACATAGCCGCCGCCCGGCGTTTCGTCCGGGGGCTGGACGCGGCCGTGGCGGTCACCGCCGCGCCGGGCCGCGATCCCCTCTCGCGCGCGGTGCTCGGCGGGATCGGCTCGGTGGCCCGCTGGATGCTGCGCGGCTGCCGGGTGCACGCCGCCGAGATGGAGCGCGGGGTCGCCGCAGCGGCGGCCGAGCGCGCCCAGGCGGTGGACTACGGGCTGCGGATCGTCGCCCAGGAGCAGGTCGGCCTGGCGTACGCCGGATGGGACCGGCTGCTCACCCGGGTCGCGCTGCCCGCCTGGCGGATGGGCCGCTGGCCGTCCCGGCTGGACGCGGGCGTGGTCGCCGCGCTGACCGAGCTGTCCCGGCGTGACCGGCTGGCCGAGGGGTTCGCCTCCCGTCTCGGTGAGCGTCCCGCCTGCGATCTGCTCGAAGAGCCGGGAGTGGTGGACGAGGCGACCTCGCTGCTCGCCGCCCGGCTGTTCCACGGGGGTCCCGCCGAGCCGGGCCCGGACTGGTCGCCGGTGGACTGGCAGGAGTACCCGGAGGAGGTCGTGGACCGCAAGTGGCGCACCGACGCCGCCCGGCTGCACCGGGTCCTGGACGCCCTCGGGGTCCGCCGCACCGGCGGGCCGCACTCCGACGCCCCGACCCTGGACCGCGTACTCGACCATCTCGCCGAGCCTTCGGCGACGTCCGCCGGACCGGGTGCCGAGCCGTCCTCCCGGTCCTCCACCGAGCCTTCCTCCCGGTCCTCCACCGAGCCTTCCTCCCCGTCTTCCGCCGAGCCCCCGCTCCAGCCCTCCTCAGAGCCCTCGCTCCAGTCCTCCTCCGAGGTCCCGCCCGACCTCTTCCCCGATCTCGAAGAGGATCTGATCCCCACCACCACCGCCCGCAGCACCACCCTCGCCGAGCGGCTGAGCAGCGAACTCGCCCGGGAGGAAGCCGCGCAGGCGGCCCAGGCGTCCTCCTCCGCCACCGGCTCCTCCGCCCCTGGCTCCACCGGCTCCACCGGCGCCCCCACCCCGGCCCCCGACGCCGACTTCTGGGACGACGGAGGGCTCCCCCTCTTCCCGCTCCAGCCACCCCGCAGCCCACGCGAACTGCTCGCCGACCACATCGCGGCGATGGTGTGCTGCGCCGCGATGGACACCGCCGGTGCCAAGCCCGGCCTGGACTGGCTGGACGGACCGTCGCTGATGGTCGCCGGTGAGCGGGCGGCCGACCTCACACCGAAGGTGCTCAGCCTGCTGGAGCGCGGCGACCCCACGCCCCTGCGCGGCTGGCTCAGCAAGACAGGCATACGCCCGGAGAAGCCCGTACGCCTGGTGTGACCTACCGGGCCGATCCCATCCCGGCCCATCACCCGGCCCATCACCCGGCCCATCACCCGGCCCATCACCCGGCCCATCACCCGGCCCATCACCCGGCCCATCACCCGGCCCATCACCCGGCCCATCA